>NZ_CP032684.1:1521000-1845000 GCF_003627795.1 Rhizobium sp. CCGE531
GTCGTTTTCGTCGAATTGCCGAATGGCAAGGTCGAATTGCTGGAACCGCTGGGCGAGGCCTCGCCGATCGCCGCATTTCTTGCGAAGAACCCCGATGGCGGCATGCATCACATCTGCTATGAGGTTGCCGACATCATTGCCGCGCGCGATCATCTGGTCGCCGCCGGCGCGCGCGTGCTGGGAAATGGCGAGCCCAAAATCGGCGCGCATGGCAACCCCGTACTCTTCCTGCACCCCAAGGATTTCTTCGGCACCCTGATCGAGCTTGAGCAAATGTGACATTACAGCGCCGCGCGTCGGATATGACGCGCTCAGGATGCTGTAACACATTAAATTTGCTGTATAATCTTATCCCCAAACAGATTCCGGCCTGAGGAACCATGCGATAAAACGCTGATCGGCGCTTTGAAAGACGATTGCTTTGCCCCTATAAGCAGCTCGGAAGAGGAAGAGACGAGCAACGCGTCTCGAAGGGAGCATGATGGCCCAGCAGATCATCGCCAGTTTCGCCATTTATTTCGTCATCTGGTGGATTACGCTTTTCGCCGTCCTGCCGTTCGGCCTGCGCACACAGGCCGAGGACGAACATGTGGTTCTCGGTACTGTCGAAAGCGCCCCGACGAAGTTTCGAGCCTGGCGGGTAGTTCTCGTCACGACGCTGGTGTCGGCTCTCATCTATGGCGCCTGGTATGTCGCCTCGCATTACTTCGGGCTGAGTATAGATTCCATTCCCCAGATCGTTCCAAGCTATAAGTGATCTATAGAAATAGTAGTGTAAAAGCTGCGCCAGGCCGCGTGCCCCGTAATCGCCATCAATCTGTCACACGCCTGTCATGTGGGTGGAGCAAAGAATCTCAAGTCCGCCTGTCGTATTTTGGCTGAAGGGCTGGGAAGGCTTTCTCGCTAGAAGGGCCTGATGGGTAGAAGATCGGGCTGAGAAAGCAAAAAAAAACAAGGCTATAAGCCTTGTTTTAAAGTATCGCGTGATCCTTATCCGTTGCCGGGGCAGCGAGCGAACGCGCCTAAGATCTGATCCTCCCAAGACTTGACCGCGAAACGGCAAGAATTTAGCCTTCTTGCCTCTTTTGTGAGCTAAAATTAGCTCAAACATTGAGCTTTGTCATCCTTTTTTTTGCTTTTTTGCTACAGTCGCGCAGAATTTTTCTGTTGACGGATTTCCGTCGTAAATCCTTATAAACATGCGCTTATTCGAAACATCGGAAATAGGCTGTATCGCCTGTATTTCCGGGCGTTTGCCAAATTCTTCTATTACAGAATGCGGGTTTCCTTCCAGCGTCGAAGCAGTTATGAACTGCCTCCAGTACATAATTTGCTAACGATTCCGCGGAGAGCGGAACGTCAAACCATCTGGAACAAGCGTCATGCGTCTGTCTCGTTACTTCATGCCCATTCTGAAGGAAAATCCTAAGGAGGCTGAAATTGTTTCCCATCGGCTCATGCTGCGCACCGGCATGATCCGTCAGCAGTCGCAGGGCATCTATTCCTGGCTGCCATTGGGCAAGCGCGTGCTCGACAAGGTCAACAAGATCATCCGCGAGGAGCAGAACCGTGCCGGCGCCATCGAGCTCTCGATGCCGACGCTGCAGTCCGCCGAGCTTTGGCAGGAAAGCGGCCGCTACGACGCTTACGGCAAGGAGATGCTGCGCATCAAGGACCGGCAGGACCGACCGATGCTCTACGGCCCGACCAACGAGGAGATGATCACCGACATCTTCCGGTCCTACGTCAAGTCCTACAAGGACCTGCCGCTGAACCTCTATCATATCCAGCTGAAGTTCCGCGATGAAATCCGCCCGCGTTTCGGCACGATGCGCTCGCGCGAATTCATGATGAAGGATGCCTATTCTTTCGATCTGACGCAGGAAGGCGCTGTGATTGCCTACAACAAGATGTTCACGGCATATCTGCGTACCTTCGATCGCCTCGGTCTCAGGGCGATCCCGATGCGCGCCGATACCGGTCCGATCGGCGGCAATCTCAGCCACGAATTCATCATTCTCGCCGATACCGGCGAGTCCGAAGTCTTCTGCCACAAGGATTTCGTCAATTTTGACATTCCCGGCGAAGATACGAATTTCGATGATGTTGCCGGCCTCAAGGGCATCTTCGACAAGTGGACCTCGCTTTATGCGGCCACCTCCGAAATGCACGACGAAGCCGCCTTCAATGCTATTCCGGAAGGCGAGCGCCTCTCCGCGCGCGGTATCGAGGTCGGTCACATCTTCTATTTCGGCACGAAATACTCCGAGCCGATGGGCGCCAAGGTGCAGGGTCCGGACGGCAAGGAACATCCTGTCCACATGGGATCTTACGGTATCGGCCCGACCCGCCTTGTTCCCGCCATCATCGAAGCATCGCATGATGAGAACGGAATCATCTGGCCGGATTCGGTCGCGCCGTTTGATGTCGTGGTGATCAATATGAAGGCCGGCGATCAGGCTTGTGATGACGCTTGTGAAACGGTCTATGCCGCGCTGTCGAAGGCCGGCAGTGACGTGCTCTACGACGATCGTGACGAGCGCGCCGGAACGAAGTTCGCGACCGCCGATCTGATCGGCGTGCCGGTACAGATCATCGTCGGCCCGCGTTCGATCGCGAGCGGCGAAGTAGAAGTGAAGGACCGCAAGACCGGCGCTCGCGAGACGATGACGGTCGAGGCGGCGATCAAGCGGCTGGCCGGCTGATCGGCGATAGATAGGATGGAAGGCGAATGGCGGTGAGTGCGGCAGTGGAACAGCAGGAAAATTCGTTCAAGGCCGGCCCATCGTCTCGTCCGTTTTCCGGATTCGAACGGCTTGTCGCCTGGCGCTATCTTCGCTCCCGGCGCAAGGAGGCTTCGATTTCGGTCATTGCCGGCTTCTCGCTGATCGGCATCATGCTGGGCGTCGCGGCGCTGATCATCGTCATGGCCGTCATGAACGGTTTCCGCGCCGAACTCTTCAAGCAGATCCTCGGCTTCAACGGTCATGTCGTTGTACAGCCTATCGATTCGCCGCTGAATGATTATGCCGAGCTGGCAAAGAAGTTTGCTGCCGTCTCCGGCGTCACCATGGCCTTGCCGTTGGTCGAGGGCGAGACGCTTGCCTCCGGCCGCGGTGGCTCAGGCACCGGCGCCCTGGTGCGCGGTATCCGCGCGGAGGATCTGACGAAGCTCAAAACCGTTTCGGATCACATCGTTTCCGGTGACATGGTCGGCTTCGCGTCGGGGCAGGGCGTGCTGATCGGCAGCCGTCTCGCGCGGCAATTGGGCCTGACGGTCGGCGATCAGATTACGTTGACGGCGCCGGACGGCGATGTCACACCCTTCGGCGTCAATCCGCGCGTCAAGGCATACACGATCGCGGGTCTCTTCGAAGTCGGCATGTCGGAATATGATTCCTCCGTCGTCTTCATGCCGCTGGAGGAAGCACAGGTCTTCTTCAACGCCGAAGGCATCGTCGAGAAAATCGAACTTTTCATCACCAATCCGGACGATGTAGACGAGCTGAGGCCGAAGATCGAGGAAGCAGCTGGGCGTCAGATCTTCCTGACCGACTGGCGGCAGGTCAACGCCACCTTCTTCTCGGCTTTGCAGGTCGAGCGCAACACCATGTTCATGATCCTGACGCTGATCGTCCTCGTCGCCGCCTTGAACATCATCTCCGGCCTGATCATGCTGGTGAAGGATAAGGGCAGCGATATCGCCATCCTGCGCACCATGGGCGCGACGTCAGGCGCTATCATGCGCATCTTTTTCATGACGGGTGCGGCCATCGGCGTCGTCGGCACGCTTGCGGGTGTGATCCTCGGCGTCGTCGTCTGCTTGAACATCGAGTCCATCCGTCAGTTCTTCTCCTGGATTTCGGGCACCGTGATCTTCAATCCGGAAGTCTATTTCCTCAGCAAATTGCCGGCCCAGATGAATCTCGGCGAGACCGTCTCCGTCGTCGTGATGGCGCTGACACTTTCCTTCCTTGCTACGATCTTTCCGGCCTGGCGTGCCTCGCGGCTCGATCCGGTGCAGGCGCTGCGCTACGAATAAGGAATCCGCATTTGATGAAACGCAACGTCGTTCTCCAGCTCTCGGGCGTGGAGCGTCATTACGGGCACGGTGAGACGCGGCTGTCGATCCTGAAGAGGGCCGATTTTGCCTTGCACAGCGGCGAGATCGTCGCGCTGGTGGCGCCTTCAGGCACGGGCAAGTCGACGCTGCTGCATGTGGCCGGCCTGCTGGAGCATCCCGATGGTGGTGAGGTGGTCGTCAACGGCCAGGCCTGCGAAGCCTTGTCCGATGAAAAGCGCACGGCCGTGCGCCGCGGCGAGATCGGTTTCGTCTATCAGTTCCATCATCTGTTGCCCGAGTTCTCAGCGCTCGAAAACATCATGATGCCGCAGCTCATTTCCGGCCTTTCGCGCAAGGATGCAAGCGCGCGCGCCGCCCAGCTTCTCGACTACATGCGTATCGGTCACCGCGCCGATCATCGCCCGGCCGAACTGTCCGGCGGCGAGCAGCAGCGCGTCGCGATCGCCCGCGCCGTCGCCAACGCCCCGCTGGTGCTGTTGGCGGACGAGCCGACCGGCAACCTCGATCCAGCGACCGCGCATTACGTCTTCGATGCGCTGGAAGCGCTGGTGCGTCAATCGGGTCTTGCGGCCCTGATCGCCACCCACAATCACGAACTCGCCGCCCGCATGGATCGCCGCGTCACCCTGAGCGACGGCAAGGTGGTCGAGGTTTGATTGCTCGCTACGAAACGATCAGGCCACCACGATAATCCAGTTCGTAGGCCTTGCGCTCCCCGACCATGATTGCCTCATGGCCGATGAAGTGGTGGCAATCGCCCGTGCTGCGATCGATATAGCGACCATAGGCGTGCTCGAACTCGAAGCCGCCGAGAAAGCGCTTTTCATCCAGATAGAGGCGCAGCAGCGCCGACTTGATGACCATGCCGGCGCGGGTGCCGTCGATCAGATCTGGCTCGATGATATGGCCGAAATAATTCATGGCCCAGACTGGCTCGTCGTCATGCCAGACCAGTTCTTGTCCGGCGAAATCCGTGCCGCCGAAATAGCTGTCGAGATAGCGCCAGCGGCCGTTTGCGTAGCCGATGTCATGCGACCCGCTGCGGCAGGACGGCAGCCTCTCGCCATCGCCGACATAGGTCTCCGCCTTGGCGATGACAATAAAACCGTTCAGCTCGGCAAGATCCGGCATGACCCTCTCCAGTTTTGATGAGTGGGCACGATGCCATTCAATGCGCTGGTTGTAAAGAACAAAAAGAGAACAAACTGGATTAATGGCCGCTTTCGCAGGCTTTCTGGCCCAAATCGTCCTGCCAATCCTGAATGTTGACGGTCCTCGCTTCGGCCTTCAGCGTCTTGCCGTCCTTCGTCACCTTGCCGGTCAATACGTTATAGTCGCAGGTGTGACTGTTGTCCGGTTCGAGTGTATCGCGGGAACCATAGGTGTAACCGGCCACCACGAAGTTGCTGTTGCGATAGGCAAGCGTCAGCGTCTGTTGCCAGCGATCACGACCGATGGCGTCGTTCTGCGAGGCGATCGCGAGAGAACCGTTCGGCAAGGCTGAAATCGAGGGTTCCTGGCCGACCATCCCACCAGGCTCGACGCTGCCCCATATTTTGTTCGGAGCGCTTACGGCGAGCTTCAGCAAGGAGTGTTCGTCATCGCGCAGGTAGATATGGATGCCGATCGGATTATCGGCCTGATCGTCCGAGGCGGGCGCCACCAGAAGGGCGAGATCCGGTTTGCCGTCCTTGTTCCAGTCGCCGATCGCGGCATCGATGATGCGGCCGGGCGCGCCGGCGTCTTCGGCGCGGGCCGTGGTTGCAAGCGAAAGCAGAATGAGAGCGCAGGCAAGTAATTTCATCGTGATCTCCCTGTTCGCACCTCAATAGCGCCGGGCTGTTCCGGCGTCCATTGGAGAGCGAGAAAGTCGCGTGATGAAATTTATTGATGCTGCTATTGACTCTGGAACAAAAATGGAACAAAAAAGAAACATAACGAGTAAGGAGCGCGTAAATGACCGATATCATTCGAGACGTTGCAGCATTCACCTCCATCGTCATGTTCGTTGCCAGCTTTTCCCTCATCATGATGGCGATGTGAGTTTTATCCCCTGTATGCACATGCTGCTCCCGCTTTTGATGGGAGCAACTTCTGGACTTTACGATCCGCAATGTCGAAAATGCAGCCGATTCATTTGGGCATGCGGAAGGGTTTGAGATGGCGGATATGGGTGGCAGCGGCGCGGCGGCGCCGGCCGGCGAAATGCCGGAATTCGTGCACCTCAGGGTTCATTCCGCTTATTCCCTGCTAGAGGGCGCACTGCCGCTCAAGAAGATATTGGCCAAGGCTGCCAGCGACAGCCAGCCGGCCATCGCGATTACCGATACCAACAATCTTTTCGTTGCCCTCGAATTCTCGCAGAAGGCGGTGGACGAGGGTTTGCAGCCGATCATCGGCTGTCAGGTATCGATTGACATGGAAGATGGTGGCGAGAGCGAGAAGCGGGGGCCGCAACAGGCGCTGGCCAAATTGCCGTCCATCGTGCTGCTTGCCGCCACGGAAGAAGGCTATGAACGCCTGGTCGATCTGGTCAGCCGCGCCTATCTCGGCGGCGAAAGCAACGGCGCCATTCACATCACGAGCTCATGGTTGGAGGAGATCGGCACGGAGGGCATGATCGCGTTGACCGGCTCGCTGACCGGCCCGGTCGATATGGCAATGAAGGAGGGACATGCGGCACAGGCGCTCTCCCGCCTGCTGACCCTGAAGCGGCTGTTCGGCGATCGGCTCTATCTCGAATTGCAGCGCCACGGCACCTATGATCGCCGCCACGAGCAGAAGATGATCGCGCTAGCTTACGAGCATGAGATTCCGCTGGTCGCGACCAACGAGGCCTTTTTCCCGACGCGTGACGATTACGACGCCCACGACGCGCTGATGGCGGTGGCTCATAACGCCATCGTCTCGGACGACACGCGTTTTCGCCTGACGCCGGATCATTATCTGAAGAGCCGTGCCGACATGGCGAAACTTTTCGCCAATCTGCCGGAGGCGCTGGAGAATACGGTCGAGATTGCCCGCCGCTGCTCCTTCATCCTGAATACGCGCAAGCCGATCCTGCCGCGTTTCACCGGCGCCACCGATGATGCGGAGGAGGCCGAACGCGCCGAGACGGCAGAGTTGCGCGCCCAGGCTATCGAGGGGCTTGACCAGCGTCTCGCCTCGCTCGGCATGGCGCCGGGCTACGAGGAGAAAGAATATCGCGAGCGGCTGGAATTCGAACTCAGCGTCATCGAGCGCATGAAATTCCCCGGCTACTTCCTGATCGTTGCCGACTTCATCAAATGGGCCAAGCGGCATGATATCCCGGTCGGCCCTGGCCGCGGCTCGGGCGCGGGCTCGCTGGTCGCCTATGCGCTCACCATCACCGACGTCGATCCGCTGCGCTTCTCGCTGCTTTTCGAGCGCTTTCTCAATCCCGAACGCGTTTCGATGCCGGACTTCGATATCGACTTCTGCCAGGACCGGCGTGAAGAAGTGATCCGCTACGTGCAAGCCAAATATGGCCGCGAGCAGGTGGCGCAGATTATTACCTTCGGTTCGCTGCAGGCGCGCGCCGCCCTTCGCGACGTCGGCCGCGTGCTCGAAATGCCCTATGGCCAGGTCGACAAGATCTGCAAGCTGGTGCCGAACAATCCCGCCAACCCGACCCCGCTCAGCAAGGCGATCGAGGAGGAACCGCGTCTGCAGGAGGAGGCGGACAAGGAGCCGGTCGTTGCCCGGCTTCTCGACATCGCCCAGAAGATCGAAGGCCTCTATCGCCACGCCTCCACGCACGCCGCCGGCATCGTCATCGGCGACCGCCCGCTTTCGAAGCTGGTCCCGATGTATCGCGACCCGCGCTCCGACATGCCGGTCACGCAGTTCAACATGAAGTGGGTAGAGCAGGCCGGCCTCGTGAAGTTCGACTTCCTTGGCCTCAAGACCCTGACCGTCCTGAAGACGGCGGTCGATTTCGTCGCCAAGCGCGGCATCTCGATCGATCTCGCCGGCATCCCGCTCGACGACAAGACGACCTATGACATGCTTTCGCGCGGCGAGACGGTCGGCGTGTTCCAGGTGGAAAGCGCGGGCATGCGCAAAGCCCTTATCGGCATGCGCCCGGACTGCATCGAGGACATCATCGCGCTGGTTGCGCTCTATCGCCCCGGCCCGATGGAGAACATCCCGGTCTATAATGCCCGCAAGCATGGCGAGGAGGAGATCGAATCGATCCACCCGAAGATCGATTACCTTCTGAAGGAGACGCAGGGCGTCATCGTCTACCAGGAGCAGGTGATGCAGGTCGCCCAGGTGCTCTCTGGCTATTCGCTCGGCGAAGCCGATCTTCTGCGCCGCGCCATGGGTAAGAAGATTAAGGCGGAGATGGACCAGCAGCGCGAGCGCTTCGTCGACGGCGCCATTGAGAACGGCGTGTCGAAGGGGCAGGCCGACGTGATCTTCGATCTGCTCGCCAAATTCGCCAATTACGGCTTCAACAAGTCGCACGCCGCCGCCTATGCCATTGTCTCCTACCAGACCGCCTATATGAAGGCGCACTATCCGGTGGAGTTCCTGGCGGCGTCAATGACGCTCGATATGTCCAATACCGAAAAGGTCAACGACTTCCGCCAGGATGCCAAGCGCCTGGGCATCGAGGTCATCGCGCCCTCGGTGCAGACTTCGTTCCGCCATTTCGAGACGGGCGACAACCGCATCTATTATGCGCTGGCCGCGATCAAGGGTGTGGGTGAATCCGCCGTTGATCATATCGTCGAAGTGCGTGGCGATCAGCCCTTTGCCGGCATCGAGGATTTTTGCCTTCGTATCGATCCCAAGCAGATCAACCGCCGCGTTCTGGAAAGCCTGATCTGCGCCGGCGCCTTCGACTGCTTCGAGATCGATCGCGCGCAGCTGATCGCCGGCCTGGACCGCGTCATGGGCTATGCCCAGGTGGCGCAGGAAAACAAGCGCAGCGGCCAGCATGACATGTTCGGAAGTGCTGCGTCAGGCCCGGAAAAGATCGTGTTCCCGGCCTACACGCCCTGGCTCGCTTCGGAGCGGCTGCTTCGCGAATTCCAGGTACTCGGCTTCTACCTGACGGCGCATCCGCTCGATACCTACAAGAGCGTGCTCGACAAGATGCGGGTGCAGCCCTTCGCCGATTTCTCAGCCGCGGTGAAGCAGGGCGCCAGCAACGGGCGTTTGGCCGGCACGGTGATCTCGAAGCAGGAGCGCAAGACGCGCACCGGCAACAAGATGGGTATCTTCGTCTTCTCGGATGCGTCGGGCCAGTTCGAAGCCGTGCTCTTCTCCGAGACGCTCAACCAGTATCGCGATGTGCTGGAAGTCGGTAAATCCTTCGTCATCACCGCGCAGGCGGATGAGCGTCCGGAAGGCATCAGCCTGCGGCTGCAAACGGCGCAGTCGCTGGAGGAGAAGTCGCTGCAGATGCAGAAGGCGCTGCGCGTCTATGTCCGAGATTCCGGGCCGCTGAAGGCCGTTGCCGCGCATCTGAACGCCAGGGGCGACGGCCTCGTCTCCTTCATCGTCATCAAGGAGGAAGGGTTGCGCGAGGTCGAGGTGGCGCTGCCGGATAAATATCGCATCACGCCGGAGATTGCCGCTGCGCTGCGCACGGCGCCGGGCGTGATCGACGTGGAGCTGGTCTAAAGCGACTCCCGGAGAAGCGTTCTAGCCCTTCTTTCCGAGCGCGCCATTGTTGGTGATGGTGATGAAATCGGTCTCGTTGCCGGTTTCAGGGCCAACGCCGGTGTCGGAAATCGTCAGCGAAGAACCGGCCGTCAGCAGATCCTCGATGCGGTGGCGGACATCGTCGGGAATGGTGATGCGGCCAAGCGCCTGTCCGGCGGCATCGAGCGATTGCGATTGCTCTTCGCTAGTGATGCCGTACCGCTTCCTTGCCTGCTTGCTGAGATCTTCTTCGAGCGTCATGCCGAACCAGTCGGCCTTGCCGCTGATCCGGTCGATCGCGTTGGCGGTGAAGAAATGCACGCCGAGCGCCTCTTGCGGCTCGGCGATGATGGCGGGGCCTTCGAAGAGCGGCTTGAACTTCTGGCGGACCATGATCGCGCCGTTCGGCGGCTCGCCCTTGCCGGCGGCGGCATAAACAGCCTTCATCAGCGAGGGGCTGACGAGGCTGCCCGTCGCCGTGATATCATGCGCCTTCTTGAAATCTTCGATCGCTTGCACCGTTGCCGGCCCGAGCATGCCGTCGGGCGTTCCGGTGGTGAAGCCCATTCCGTTCAGGATGCCCTGGAGGTCGCGCACATTTTCGCGCAATCCGCGCCGGGTGATAAGGATGCTGAGCGGCGCCGGATCGGCAGGCGGCGTAACGGTTTCCTGTGCCTTCGGGATCCGGATCGAGGTCACATCGTTCGTCGCGACCTGCAGGGATTGCCCGTGCGGCAGAAAGCTCGCGGTCATCGGGCGCAGTTCGATACCGGAAAACAGCGCCGGTGGAGGTGCTGCCTGCGGCTGGAACAGCATTGCGCTCTCGAAAGGCTGCGGCACCAGTGGCTGATTGGCGATGACGACATGCACGCCGCGCTCGGTCATCTGGTAGAGCATCTTGGCGAAAGCCTTCGGCATGCGCACGCAGCCGTGGGAAGCCGGATAGTTCGGAACCGAATTGGATTCGTGCAGCGCGATGCCTGACCAGGTCAGCCTTTGCATGAAGGGCATGGGCGCGGCCGAATAGAGGTTTGATTCGTGATAGACCTTCTTTTCCAGAATGGAGAAGATGCCGCTCGGTGTCGTATGTCCACGCTTGCCGGTCGAAACCTTCGAGGTCGCGATCACCTGGTCGCCATCAAAGACGGCAAGCGATTGCCTGTCCTTCGACACCACGATCTGCAGCGTGCGGCCATCCGGCGCGGCAAGAGAAGGATGTGATAGGGCGGTGGCCGACAACAGCCCGAGCCCAAGCAACAAAAACGGTTTCATATAGACACAAACCAAAACGCAATACTCGTGCCGCCAAGGTAGACTTCGAAGTTTAAGGAAGGCTTGCCGAAAGCGGTGGGCCGTCGCTCCAGTGAAGCCTGGGGCTGCCTTGTTGCGGCGAAATACAGAATCACCGGAACTGAGTGGTCAAACTCAGCTTCGGTGATGGGCTGAATGGTCGGACTTTGAAAGGTCAGCGAACGCTGGAGGCCACCCAGTTGTGCCAGTCCTGCTCGTTGCCATGAAAGGCGTTGAGGTCGATCTTGCCGTCGACGCCGTGGGAGACGCCGGAGCCGGAATATTGCCAGAACAGCCATTTCCGGCCCGGATAGACCTTGGACGGATGTTGGGCCACGGCGCGCAGCCAGAAGGGATAGTCAAGTAGTTCGCCGCTGAGATTGTCGCGATAGAAGTCCGGCGCGGTATAGACGATCGGACGCTGGCCGTAATGCCTCTCCAGCTTGTCCATGAAGACCTGCATCTTGGCAAGCACCTGCTCGCGTGAAGGCCGGCGCTTGCAGCTCGACTCGCCGTTCCATTCCACGTCGATGACGGGTGGCAACGCCCCGGCTTCCTTCGGCACGTTGCGGATGAACCAATCGGCCTGCTCCCCGGCAGTCCGGCACCAATAGAAGAAGTGATAGGCGCCATGCTTCAGGCCGGCCTGTTGGGCGGCCCGCCAGTTCTTCCTGAACATCGGATCGAGATGATCGCCCCCGTCCGTCGCCTTGATGTAGACGAAGTTCGCACCCTGGGTGCGCAGCGTATCCCAGTCGATCTCGCCCTGCCAGCGCGAGACGTCGACGCCATGCACGGCGAGTTTCCGGGGCGAGGTGGTCGAGCCGAAGTTGATCGGCTTGGCATCGCGGAAGCGGTGGCTATAGATCTGCATCGGCTGCTGCCGCATGGCGCGAGGCATGGGATTCGACGGCGCCAGCATGGCGAGCGGCCGCTGCAGCGGTACGGGAGTGTCGTCGCCGCCTTGTTCGGAGGGCAGAAATGCTTCCGGCCGGACATCCGCCGGCATTGCGGCTGCCAGGGCCTGCTGGCGCTCGACCCGCGAGACCGTTTCCCCGATTTCGACCGATGGCACCGGCCGGCTGCTCTTTGCGATGGAGCTGGTCATTTCCTTCGAAGGCGGGCTGGCTTGCGCGGCTTCGCGCTCACCTCGGGCGGCGCAGCCTGAGATCGTCAGGCAGGCGAAAAGAATGGTGGATACAGCCGATAGACGCATAGGAACCCGTACGCAAAACACAATCGACGGCGGATCCGCGCCGTTCGGAAGTTACAGAATCCAAGTCCTAATGGAAATTTACCAAAAAAGTTTGAATCCGAGCTTTCCGTCACAAAGAATCACGCGCGTGACGTGATTATCAGCTGCGTATTTTTATGTCACCGATCGGTGATTTAATTTTAAGTCATTGTTATTTATGACGCTTGTCGCCGAATGTGTAACCGGTCTCGACCGTCTTGTTGCCGAATTTTTCTTTGAGCTTGTCCATGGCAGCTTCCACGGCGGCGCGCCGCGTCGCCTGTATGTCGATAAGATCGGGCGGGTCCGCGCGCTCCGCGTCGCCAAGATCGGTGACGCCAATGCCGATGAGGCGGAACTTCGTGCCGTCAGTCTCGTGTTCGAGCAGGCGCAGGCCGGTGCGGAAGATCCGGTCTGCAAGCTGGGTCGGATCTTCCAGGCGGCGGTTGCGCGTGCGGATCTTGAAGTCGGCGGTCTTCAGCTTGAGCACCACCGTCTGCCCGGCAGTGCCGCTGCGTTTCAGGCGCCGCGAAACCTTCTCCGAGAGATCGCGCAGGATCGCCACGAGATCGTCATGGCGTGAAATGTCTTCGAAGAAAGTCGTTTCGGAAGACACGCTCTTTGCCGCTTCGTTCGGATGCACGGTGCGATCGTCGATGCCGCGGGCGAGACGGAAAAGCCGCTGCCCGATGACGCCGTAGCGACGCATGAGGTCGCCTTCCTCCATGGCCTGCAATTGGCCGATGGTGCGGATGCCGTCGCTCTCGAGCGTCGCCGCGAAAGCTTTGCCGACGCCCCAGATGATGGTGACGGGGCGCGGCTCCAGGAAAGAGAACGCCTCCTCGCGCCCGATGACGGAGAAGCCGCGTGGCTTCTGCAGGTCGGAGGCGACCTTGGCGAGGAACTTGCAATAGGAAAGGCCGACCGAGATGGTGATGCCGATTTCCTGTTCTACTTTCCGGGCGAATTTGGCGAGAATGCGTGCCGGCGGATCGTGATGAAGCCGCTGCGTGCCGTCGAGCTCCAGAAAGGCCTCATCGATCGAAAGCGGTTGCACCAACGGCGTCAGCTCTTGCATCATCCCTCGAACCTCCCGGCCGACGCGGACGTATTTCTCCATGTTCGGACGGATGACGACGGCGTTCGGGCAGGCTTCCAGCGCTTTGAACATCGGCATGGCGGAGCGCACCCCATGGATGCGGGCGATGTAGCAGGCGGTGGAGACGACGCCGCGTTTGCCGCCGCCGATGATGACAGGTTTGTCGGCCAGCTCCGGATTGTCGCGTTTTTCGATCGAGGCGTAAAAGGCGTCGCAGTCGATATGCGCCAGCGTCAATCCGTAGAGTTCGCGGTGATAGACGAGGCGAGGGCTGCCGCAGCTCCGACAGCGCGTTCGTGCGGCCGATTGCTCGCTCAAGCAATCGCGACAGAAACCTGAGATCTTGTCCGGCGCATTGGTCATTGAACGAGAACAAAAATTGAACATCGCTACTTTATGTTTTAAGCTTGTGAGTCTCAAGCTGGAAAACTGTCGGGGAGCAGGGCGTGCAGAATTTAAGCGTGCAACCATTAATGCCCGGTCGCTGGGACGATTTCGAGGTGCTTTTCGGGCCGAGTGGCGCCTGCTACGGATGCTGGTGTACCCATTTTCGCGTCCCGACGTCGCAACGCAAGACGATGGATGCGGCCGCCAAGAAGCGGTTCATGCAGGAGCGTGTCGCGGCAGGGCCGCCTCCCGGTCTTCTTGGCTATGTCGACGGGCAGCCGATCGCCTGGGTGCAGGTCGGCCCGCGCGCCGAGTTGCCGCAATGGAATTCGGCTAAAACCGTATCGCGCCCACTCGATCCGGCGGATGCGGAGGACAGCTCGATCTGGGCCGTCAGCTGCTTCTTCATGAATGCGCGCGATCGCGGCAAGGGACACAGCCATCGCATGCTCTCGGAGGCCGTCAACTTTGCCAAGGCATCCGGTGCGCGGCTGCTGGAGGGCTGTCCGATCGAGCGTACCAAGCAATCGAAATCCGTCGGCCTTTATGTGGGCTCGCAGCGCATATTCGAAGCAGCCGGATTTTCGGAGGTTGCCAAGCGCAAGGATGGCCGGCCGCTGATGCGCCTCATCCTTTGAGATCGGGCTTTGAGATCGGGTTGGATTGCCTCAGCGCACGATATGGGCCTGGATCAATAGTGCCGCCTGGCTCCATTCGTTTGCTTCGGGGATTCCCGTTGCGGCGGCTGGCGCCATGCGGTGGACGACGGAGTCCGGTTTGAGGTTGATCAGGAGGCATTCCGGAACATGTTCGCTGACCGAATGCAGATTATGGGCCATGTCGTCGACGAAGGCGATGGGCATGGTGCGCTGTCGATGCAAGGATCGCACGATCGGCCCCTTCGGCTGCAACGATGCGAGCAGTGGATAGGCAAGATCGAGCCTGTCGAGCAGGCGGCGCCTCTGGGCCCAGAACTGTGGCGGCATGGCCGTGAGGAAGACGATATCGGCGTCTTTCGAGAATTCCCCAAGCGTATCGACAACGCGCTCGAAGGGGGTCTGCCATCGTTCCTGGGCCTCGAAGAAGACTTCGATCAGCCGGTGAACATCCCTTTCTTCCAGTGCGGAGCCATTGTTCTTGGAGACGATGTTGCCCGTCAGCCGGAAAGAGCGTGGCAGGAATTCGTAGCCTTCGCCGTCGATGAAGGTCAGGAAAGGAGCAAAGAAATGCAAGACGACGTCGTCGACATCGCAGACGATCAGCGGCCGATCCCGCAGCCGGATATGCGATACGTCGAATTCGACCGGGGCATCCATGGTCAATATTCTCCAGACGCAAGGCCGGGTGGCGAAAAATGCGCCGACGCGGCGGCGACGGCCTCCGGTGGAATGCCGCTCGCCTCGCAAAAGGCCAGCAATGTCGGTTCATGGTTCATGAGGAAGTCGAGCATGCCGGCGAGAAAGGCGGGCTCATTGATGGCGTTGCGCACCTGTGCCGGCTCCACGCCGGTCAGCGCCAGGAAGCGGCCGAACATATCCGATTCGTTGGCCAGCCAGCCGAGTACGGCAATCGCGGTCTCCTGCGGGTCGGCCGCATTCTTCTTCGGGTTCTTGAAGTTACTTTGCATTTTGAAGGGTGAGTTACCTATTTTTCAACCAAATGCCGGTAGTTTGCGATTCAAGTATTTCTGGAATCGATTCCTCGCGACCCTATATTTCGAGAGAATGAATGCAATACCGGATGCAGGGACAGCTTTCCATGCCTAAGCAGGTAATGATTGTAGAAGACAATGAGCTCAATATGAAGCTCTTTCGCGATCTGATCGAGGCTTCCGGCTATACGACGATCCAGACCCGTAACGGCATGGAAGCGCTCGATCTCGCCCGCAAGCATCGTCCGGACCTGATCCTCATGGATATCCAGCTTCCGGAGGTTTCCGGCCTGGAAGTCACCAAATGGCTGAAGGAAGACGATGATCTCCATGTCATCCCCGTAATCGCGGTTACGGCATTCGCCATGAAGGGCGATGAGGAGCGTATTCGCCAGGGCGGATGCGAGGCCTATGTCTCGAAGCCGATTTCGGTGCCGAAATTCATTGAAACCATCAAGACCTATCTGGGCGACGCCTGATGATGGGGAAGAACTGATGACCGCGCGTATCCTGGTAGTCGACGATGTCCCGGCCAACGTAAAGCTTCTGGAAGCACGGCTGCTTGCCGAATACTTCGAAGTGCTGACGGCGGAAGACGGTTTGAAGGCGCTCGCCGTTTGTGCGAACGCCCAGGTCGATCTCATCCTTCTCGATATCATGATGCCCGGCATGGACGGATTTGAAGTGTGCGAACGCCTGAAATCGGATCCGCGCACGGCGCATATACCCGTCGTCATGGTTACCGCGCTCGACCAGCCGGCCGACCGTGTGCGCGGCTTGAAGGCCGGTGCCGACGACTTCCTGACGAAGCCGGTCAACGACCTGCAGCTTATTTCCCGCGTCAAGAGCCTTCTTCGCCTCAAGACGCTGAGCGACGAACTGCATATGCGCAACGAGACCGCGCGCAATTTCGGTATCGACGATCTGTTTCGGGCCGGTGATGGCCGCGCCGACGAAGCAGGACAGGTGCTTCTGGTCGATGGTCGTGCCAATTCGCAGGAGCGTATCATCCGTACGCTCAAGCCGATCGCCCAGGTTATCGCGATGTCCGATCCGCAGGCCGCCTTGTTCGAGGCGGCCGAGCGGCCTTTCGAACTTGTCATCGTGAATTCGAATTTCGAAGACTACGATCCGCTGCGGCTTTGCTCGCAGCTTCGCTCGCTGGAGCGCACGCGCTTCCTGCCGGTGCTGCTGGTAACGGAACAAGGCGCGGACGAGATGACCGTCCGTGCGCTGGACCTCGGCGTCAACGACTATATCGTCCGCCCCATCGATCCGAACGAACTCGTCGCCCGCTGCCTCACTCAGATACGGCGCAAGCGCTATAACGACCGGTTGCGTGCCAGCGTGCAGCAGACCATCGAACTTGCCGTCACCGACGCGCTCACCGGCCTGCACAACAGGCGATACCTGGACAATCACCTCAAGGTGCTTTTCGATCGGTCCCTGGCGCGGGGCCGGCCGCTTTCCGTCCTGATCACCGACATAGATCGTTTCAAGACCGTCAACGACACCTATGGTCACGACGCCGGCGACGAGGTGTTGAAGGAGTTCGCGGCGCGCATCCGCTCAACGGTGCGTGGTGCTGATCTAGCTTGCCGTTACGGTGGCGAGGAATTCGTTGTCGTCATGCCGGATACAACAGCCGATATCGCGGCTGCGGTTGCCGAACGTCTGCGCGCTGCGGTAGAAAATATGCCGGTGAAATTGCGAGATAATGGTGTCGCTCTTAACATCACCGCATCCTTCGGTATTTCGTCTCGTTTGGACACAATCGAGGCGCCGGAGCAATTGATGAAGCAGGCTGATCTTGCGCTTTACGAAGCGAAAAGAGCGGGCCGCAACAGGGTGGTCGCCTCGGCTGCTTGACGGTAGCGGATCGTTAAAGCGGAGATCACCTACTGATATTGAGGGTATTTTTCAAGTTTTGAACAGTGGTCAAAAAAAATTGTTCTCTGTTCCGCCGAGACGTATCGCCGCTGCATTGCTGCAACAAAAGGCCCGTACTTTTATTTAAAGTCGGCGCGAATACATACGCATTCGGAATAATCTTGAAATCTGGCCTTAATTTTATTCTATAGCTGTGAATTGTTTGAAACTCCCCTACTGTATGCAAGTCGATAGGCGTGAGTTTAACTGAAAGTAATTTATATATTCTGATTTTCTTGAATATATGTATTCGGATTTTTCCATCACCATAGGAATTAGATCTTTATTCCTTAAGCCTTCTTGATTTCGGATCGTTAAAACTATCGGACATTCTTTTGTCTCAAAGTCATGAATTTTAACCATCCGAGCAGGCAGGTATTTTTTATCATTAAGAATTTGTTGATTTCCTTTCGATTTCGCGCGAATTTAGTCCAGTACACAGACAGCCCGCAAGGGTTTCCAAGATACCCCATGATGCTCAGGTCCGCCGCATCTCCTGGGTCGTGGGGTCGGTCGGCTGGCAGGCAGAAAGAGAACGGTTCCTCGTGCCGTTTTGCAGGCTAGCCGGCCCCCAATTTAAAAACGCCGCTCTTCGTTCATCGAAGGCGGCGTTTTTTCTTCTTCATCAGGGCCGTCAGCTTTTCAGCGCGGATGATGTGGCAAATTTAGATTATGCTTTGGAAATCGCCGGTAAAAGCAAAAAGGCGCGAACCCGTAGGTCGCGCCTTTTTGTAACCTGAGGTTTAGGAAGATTACTTGATCTTCGTTTCCTTGAACTCGACGTGCTTCTTCGCGACCGGGTCGTATTTCGTCTTGGTCATCTTGTCCGTCATCGTACGGCTGTTCTTCGTCGTGACGTAGAAGAAACCAGTGTCGGCCGTCGACAGCAGCTTGATCTTGATAGTGGTAGCCTTGGCCATAGTCGTCCTGCCTTTAATAAAAATGAACGCCGTGGACGGCCGGTGCGGGGGTCCACGGCGAATTCTGGCGCGAAAATACAAATCGCGCCCGAAAAGTCAACCTCTGTTGCCCATGAAAAGCAATCGTATCCCCGAAAGCAGGACATAAAGGCCGAAGAAAAAGGCCACAGCCCAGGCAAAGCCGCTGGGGTTGACCAAATCCATCGCCGTGCCGATCGTCGGCGGTCCGAGAACCATGCCGATGGCATAGCAGAATACGAAGGCCGCGTTGGCCGCAACAAGATCCGCGCCGGTCAGCCGCGTGCCAAGATGGCTGAGGCCGACGGTATACATGCCGGAAACACAGCCGCCCCAGAAGAGCAGAATGACCGCAAGAATGATCCAGTTCGACGACAATGACGGCAGCAGCAGCGCGCCGACCAGGCCGATGGTGGCCATGATCGAGAGCAACGGCCGCTTGTCGCGCATGCGGTCGGCCAGCAGTCCGAGGGGGATCTGAAAGACGAAATTGCCCACGCCCATGACGGTCAGCAGCAATGCGGCCTGCGATTCGTTGAAGCCGAGGCGCGTCGCATAGCTGGTGAACAGCGAGCCTCCGCCGACGGTTACCGCGCCGAACACGAAGACCGCCGCCGTCGCCGTCGGCACCAGGAAGATGTAACGGACGAAATGCAGTTCGGGCTTTTCGTTGACGACCGGGCTCTCATTGCGCGCAATGAAGATCGGAATGGCGGCGGCCAGGATGATGCAGGCGCCGATGATGAAGGGCATCAGGCCCTCGCTGCCGACCACGGAGAAGAGCAGGGGGCCTGCCGCAAATCCGAGGGAGAAAACCGTGGAATAAAGGCCAAGCACAAAGCCGCGCTTGGAGGGCGGTGAGGCCGCGTTGATCCAGAATTCCGATAGGATGAAGAGGGTCGTGGTCCCACCATGGAAAAGGATGCGCAGCGGAAACCATAGCAGCAGGTTTTCCGCGTAATAGAAGCCGAGTGAACTCAGCGATGAGAGGATGACCGCCCAGATCATCGTCCGGACGACGCCGAAGCGATGCGCGAGCTTGGTCGTGATGACCGCGGCCAGCATCGAGGCTATTCCCATCATCGCCGTATTGAGCCCGATCAGGCTCGAGGGAATGCCGCGCTTTTCGAGAATGATGCTGAGAAGCGGCAGGCCCAGCCCGATGGCGATGCCGACGGCGGACACGGAGGCAATGGCTGCGACGAGCGAAGGCCAGTGAATTTCTTCGACATGGCCGGCCTTGTCGTTCGTCGGTTCAAGCATAAACTAATTCCTGGAGCATGAGGCAGGCGAATCGATCCGGATGCGCAACATAGAAAGCCACGGCTCGGCCAAATTCAGGTGACGGGTCGGCTTTCATGAGATCGGTCAAACCCTCCGAAATAGTCCCCTTGACGCGCGGCATGTTCAGACAAGAAATATTGCTGATGTCAAGCTGTTGCTGATGAACCAGCTCGCGCAAATCGCGAATATGAGGCGAATCGATCGTGATTCCCGATAGAAGAGTGCAATGGTATGAGACAACCTCGGCCCTTCGTCCGGGCCGGCTGCGCAGGCGGACATGCATTGTCACGACCGGCCGTTCCCTTCATCCCATTCTTCCGGACTGTCGTCATGTCCGCCGAATCCATGCATCCGGAGCGCCCATTGCAGCCCGATGACGCCGCCCTTGATCGGTTGAATGACGGCAAGCGCTGTGATGACGGTGATAGGCACCCATATGGCGAAATGTGCCCAGAGCGGCAATTTGAACGTCATGTCCATCAGCATGTAGCCGCCGACGACGACGTGGCCGAGAACCAGGATCACTAGATAGGGCGGCAGATCGTCGGCGCGCTGGTGAAAGATTTCCTCGCCGCACACGGCGCAATGATCGACCGGTTTCAGGAAGGCGCGGAAAAGCCTGCCGGTGCCGCAGCGCGGGCAGCGGTTCAGCATGCCGCGGGAAATCGATCGTCCAAGCGGACGCTCGCTTTCATCGGAGCCACCGAAGCGGGTGGGAGGGTCGGATGGGCTGCCCGTCATGAATGCGTTTCCTTCCTGCCGGCAGCCGTCTTTTACCTGCGTCCGCGCGGCGGTCTTGTGCCCGGCGCCTTGCGGGCCTGGTTCTTGTTGCGGCGGGTCGCCTTGTGGAAGGAACGCACCGCGGTCGGCATCGGCCTGCCTTCGCTCAGCATTTCGAAGCGCAGAGCCCCGGCAAGCGGCACGGCCTCGACGAGCTTTACGCTGACGTCATCGCCGAGACGATAGCCGAGCCCCGTTCTTTCGCCCGTCAGCGCCTGGTGCGCCTCATCATAGATGAAATAATCGGAGCCGAGCGTGGATATGGGGATGAAACCGTCGGCGCCATAGTCCGGCAGGGTGACAAAAAGTCCCGACTTGGTGACACCGCCGACGCGCGCCTCGAATTCCGCACCGACCTTGCCAGCCAGATGATGGGCAATGAGCCGGTCGACCGTCTCACGCTCGGCAGCCATGGCGCGGCGCTCGAAGGTCGAGATTTCGGCGGCGATATCGTCCAGCGTTGCCTCTTCGTCCGGTGTGATCCCGCCTTCGCCGAGGCCGAGCGAGCCGACGAGTCCGCGATGCACGATCAGATCGGCGTAGCGGCGGATCGGCGAGGTAAAGTGGGCGTATTTCATCAGGTTCAGGCCGAAGTGCCCGATGTTGTCGGGGCTGTAGATCGCCTGGCTCTGCGAGCGCAGCACCATCTCGTTGACCATGGTCTGATGCGGCGTGCCCTCGGCTTTCGCCAGGATGCCGTTGAAGCTGTTGGCCCGAACGTTGCCGCCCTTGGGCAGCGATATGTCGAGTGTCGCCAGGAATTCGCGGAGCACTTCCTGCTTGGCGAGCGTCGGGCCGTCATGGATGCGGTAGACGAGCGCCTGCTTCCTCTTCTCCAGCGTTTCGGCGGCGGCGACGTTTGCCTGGATCATCATCTCTTCGATGAGCTTGTGCGCATCGAGGCGCGGCGGCACGACGACGCGATCGACCGTACCATCAGGCTTCAGCAGGATCTTGCGCTCGGGCATGTCGAGCTCGAGCGGCTGGCGACGGTCACGGCCCCTCTTCAGAATGTCGTAGGCGTGCCAGAGCGGCTTGAGCATGGGCTCCAGCATCGGTCCGGTCTTGTCGTCGGGCTGGCCGTCGATCGCCGCCTGCGCCTGCTGGTAGGAAAGCTTGGCCGCACTCTTCATCATGATGCGATGGAAGGTGTGGCCCGCCTTGCGGCCTTCCCTGGAGAAAATCATCCGCACTGCGAGGGCAGGGCGATCGACGCCTTCCTTCAGCGAGCAGAGATCGTTGGAGATGCGCTCGGGCAACATCGGCACGACGCGATCGGGGAAATAGACCGAATTGCCGCGCTTCAGCGCTTCGCGGTCGAGCGGAGAGTTTGGCCGCACGTACCAGGAGACGTCGGCGATGGCGACGGTAACGATCACGCCGTCCGGATTGTCGGGCGAAGGGTCCATTTCGGCATAGACGGCGTCGTCATGGTCCTTGGCATCGGCCGGATCGATGGTGATCAGCGGCAGGCTGCGCCAATCCTCGCGATGCGACATAGTCGCTGCCTTGGCGGCATCGGCTTCGGCGGTCACGGCGACGGGGAAGACGTGCGGGATTCCATGCGCATGGATGGCGATCATCGAGATCGCCTTTTCCGAGGCGACCGAGCCGACGACCGATAGCACCTTGGCGCGCGGCAGGCCGAAGCGGCCGAGGCGGGCAATTTCCACCTCGACAAGATCGCCGTCCTTGGCGTCGCCGGTATAGTCCGGATCGATGACCATCTCCTCGCCGCGACGCTCGATCGGCATCAGCCGGCCGCCGCCGCCGGGCGTTTCGCGGAACACGCCCATGGAGGCACCCTTCCGCTTGTCGAGCACTTTGATGATGCGAGCCGTATAGGCCGGGCCGCCGCGATCCACTGCCGAGAAAATCTTTGCGAGGATGCGATCGCCCATGCCGGCGACCGGCGCCTTGCCCTTGCCGTTGCGGCCGGCCGGCGAGGAGGATTGCTTGATCATCACGGCGGGCGCAACGCCGTTTTCTTCGTTCCATTCGGCGGGGCGGCCGATCAGTTCCCCGTCCTTGTCGCGCGTGGTGATGTCGAGAACGGCGATCGGCGGCAGCGCGCCGGGGCGGATGAGCGACTTGCGGCTCTTCTGCACCATGCCTTCTTCTTCGAGTTCGCGCAGGAGGTCTTTCAGCGCGACGCGGCTCTCGCCCTTCAGGCCGAAAGCTTTGGCCAGTTCGCGCTTGGAAGCCTGCTCGGGATGATCGGCGATGAAGCGCAGGATGACCTCACGCGGCGGCAAGGTGCCGTGAATGATTGCCATCATCGGCTCCGCGTCACCGCCTGCCTTACCGGCGCGGCCGGGTTTGCCGGAACGCCGTTCCGACGATGGATTCCTGCCGCGCGGTTCTCTGCTCACTCTGCACTCTTCTTTTTCGCTGCCGTCTTGGCCGCGGGCTTCTTTGCAGCAGCCTTCGGCTTGGCGGTCGTTTTCGTCGCTTTTGCGCCGGCCGCCGCGGTCTTTGCCCTGGCGGGCGCCTTCTTGCCGGTGCTGCCGCTCTTGCCGGCCTTCGCCGCGATCAGAACCAGGGCTTCCTCGACCGTGATCGCCTGCGGATCCGTGCCCTTCGGCAGCGTCGCATTGACCTTGCCCCAATTGACATAAGGGCCGTACTTTCCATCACGAACGGTGATCGAGCCGCCGCCATCCGGATGGGCGCCGAGATCCTTCAGCGCCGCCGGCGTGCCACCGCGTGCCCCACCACCCGCCTTGCTCTGCTTTTCGGCAATCAGCGTCACGGCGCGGTTCAGGCCGACGGTGAAGACATCTTCGACAGTTTCCAGGTTGGCGTAGCCGCCGTCATGCAGAAGGAAGGGGCCGTAGCGGCCGATGCCGGAAGAAATCATCTTGCCGGTTTCGGGGTGCTTGCCGATATCGCGTGGCAGCGAGATCAGCGCCATCGCCTTTTCATAGTCGATATCCTCGGGCTTCCAGCCCTTCGGCAGCGATGCGCGCTTGGCGTCCTTGCCGTCGCCCCGCTGGATATAGGGTCCGAAGCGGCCCGAACGCAGCGTCAGTTCTTCGCCGGTCACCGGATCGGTGCCGAGCGCCTTCGGCTCGTTCAATCCGTTGGATTCGGCTTCCGCGCCGCCTTCCGACGAAAGCTGGCGGGTATAATTGCATTCCGGATAGTTCGAGCAGCCGACGAAGGCGCCGTACTTGCCGAGCTTCAGCGAGAGGTTGCCCGTGCCGCACACCTGGCAGATGCGCGGGTCGCTGCCGTCTTCGCGCTTCGGGAAGACAAGCGGGGCGAGCGTCTCGTTCAAGGCGTCGAGGACGTTGGTGACGCGCAGTTCCTTGGTGTCTTCGATCTGGGCAAAGAAGTCGCGCCAGAAGTCGCGCAGCACGTCCTTCCAGTTCAGCTCGCCGGCCGAAATGCGGTCGAGCTTCTCTTCCAAATCGGCCGTGAAATCATATTCCACATATTTGGTGAAGAAGCTTTCGAGGAAGGCCGTCACCAGCCGACCCTTGGCCTGCGGCAGCAGCTTGCGCTTGTCGATGGTCACGTAATCGCGGTCGCGCAGCGTCGCGAGCGTCGCCGCATAGGTCGACGGCCGGCCGATGCCTAGCTCTTCCATCTTCTTGATCAGCGACGCTTCCGAATAGCGCGGTGGCGGTTCGGTGAAGTGCTGGGTCGAATTGATTTTCTGTTTGGCGAGATTCTCGCGCGCATTGATCTCCGGCAGGCGGCCATCCTCGTCGTCGGCATCGTCGCTCTGCTCGCCATCTTCCTTCTGGTCGGTATAGGCGGCAATGAAGCCGTCGAAACGGATGACGGAGCCGACGGCGCGCAGGCCGGCCTTCTGGCCGGCATTGTCGGCCAGGATCTCGACCGTGGTGCGCTCGATCTCGGCGGAGGCCATCTGGCTGGCGATACCGCGCTTCCAGATCAGGTCGTAGAGCCTCAGCTGGTCGGCATCGAGGAATTTGCGGACGCGATCCGGTACGCGATCGAAATCGGTCGGGCGGATCGCTTCGTGCGCTTCCTGGGCATTCTTCGCCTTGGTCGAATAAAAGCGTGCCTTCTCCGGCAGATAACGGTTGCCGAACTGGTCGGCGATGGCGGTCCGTGCCGCTTCGATCGCTTCCGGCGCCATCTGCACGCCGTCCGTACGCATATAGGTAATGAGACCGACCGTCTCGCCGCCGATGTCGACGCCCTCATAGAGCTTCTGCGCCACCTGCATGGTACGCGAAGCGGAGAAGCCGAGCTTGGAGGAGGCGGCCTGCTGCAGCGTGGAGGTGGTGAAAGGCGGGCTTGGATTGCGCTTGACCGGCTTTGCCTCGACGCTGTCGACGACATAGGCAGCGCCTTCCAGCAATGCCTTCAGCTTGCCGGCCTCTTCGCCGTTGCCGATCGAACGCGGCTGCAGGCGCTTGCCGTCCGCGTTGACCAGGCGGGCTTCGAATTCGTCGCCGCGCGGCGTCTTCAGGATGGCCGACAGGTTCCAGTATTCTTCCGAGATGAAGCGTTCGATCTCGGACTCGCGATCGCAGACGAGGCGAAGTGCGACGGATTGCACGCGGCCGGCCGAACGGGCGCCCGGCAGCTTGCGCCACAGGACCGGCGACAGGTTGAAGCCGACGAGATAGTCGAGCGCGCGGCGGGCGAGATAGGCGTCGACCAGCGGCACGTCGATGTCGCGCGGATCGGCCATGGCGTCGAGCACGGCCTTCTTGGTGATGGCGTTGAAGACCACGCGCTTCACCGGCTTGCCGTTGATGACGCGCTTCTTGTTCAACAGGTCGAGCACATGCCAGGAAATGGCTTCGCCCTCGCGATCCGGGTCGGTCGCGAGAAACAGGCTGTCGGAGGATTTCACCGCATCGGCGATGTCCTTCATGCGCTTTTGCGAAGCGCCATCGACTTCCCACAGCATTTCGAAATCTTGATCCGGCAGCACCGAACCGTCTTTCGCGGGCAGGTCACGCACATGGCCGAAGGAAGCAAGAACCTTATATCCGGGTCCCAGATATTTATTGATTGTCTTGGCCTTGGCAGGCGATTCCACCACTACAACGTTCATCATCAAGTCTCTGAATAAGAGGTCGCGCCGATATAAGGCGCGGGAGATACCGGGTTTTTCCGGCTTCCCGGCCTTCCGACATGGACAGGGAATTCGTCGCGGTCAAGAGGCGAAGGCGATTTTTGCGCTTGGCGCGGCGATGCGATGCTTAGAATTGGTACGCGTGTCACAATTTTCAATCCAGCATGGAGATCGAGACCAGTCCGCCGGGATGGCGATGAAGCCGCCCGGCCATGTCCAATTCGAGAAGGACGGAATGAACAGCCGATATCGGCAGGCTGGTATGGCGGACGATATCGTCGATTTCGACCGGCGTCGGCCCGAGCGCCTCGACGATATGGTCACGCTCGGCATCATCGGGCGGCGAGGAAAGCGGCTTGCTCCTTTCGACGGGCGCTTCGGCCGGGCGCGGGCGAAAGAGGTCCGGCTCGGCGAGTGGCCGCAGCGCCTCGATGATATCGTTCGGCGTCGTCGCGATCATCGCGCCGTCTTTCAACAGGCCGTTGGTGCCTTCGCAGCGCGGATCGAGCGGCGAGCCGGGAACGGCAAAGACAAGCCGGCCGAATTCCCCGGCAAGACGCGCCGTGATCAGCGAGCCGGAGCGGGTTGCGGCTTCTACGACCACGACACCGAGCGAGATACCCGCGATCAGGCGATTGCGGCGCGGGAAGTCGCGGGCCCGAGGCTCCCAGCCGAACGGCATTTCGCTGACGGCGAGCCCGTTGCCGTCCCATATCTCGTTCAGCAGGCCGATATTCTCGGGTGGATAGGGTTGGTCGAGCCCACCCGCCAAAGCAGCGATCGTACCCGTTTCGAGGCTGGCGCGATGGGCGGCCGTATCGATGCCACGCGCAAGGCCCGAGACGACGGCATAGCCTGCGTCGCCGCACATGCGCGCGATCATGGCGGTGAATTTGGCGCCGCTGATCGAAGAATTTCGGGAGCCGACCATGCCGATTGCCGGGCGTGTCGCTGTGGGCATGCTGCCTTTGACGGCCAGAAGCGGCGGCGCGCCGTCGATCTCCCGAAGGGCGGGAGGATAGTCCGGCTCGCCGATGCCGACGAAGCGCGCGCCGAAACGATGTGCCGCCTCCAGTTCCCGCAATGCGTCCCGTTCGTCGGCGATGCGGATGGCGCGCGTCGAGCCGCCGCGCTGCGAAAGCTCCGGCAGCATGGCAAGTGCTGCTTCGGCGGAGCCGTAATGATTGATGAGATCGCGAAAGGTTGATGGCCCGACATTGTCGGAGCGGATGAGCCTGAGCCAGGCGATCCTTTGTCTTTCGGTCAGCGCAACTCCGGTCCGTCTTGCGCTGCCTGTGTCCATTACCCCTTCGCTCCGATCTTGCTTTCCGCCCCGGTGGTCAACCTGATGATGTTGGCCCTGTGCTTGTACCAGGAGATGACGGTCATCAGCGCCATGACGGCGGCGATCTTGTCGACGCCCAATATCCACAATACAACCGGTATGACAAGGGTTGCAACCAATGCGGAAAGCGAGGAGTAGCGTGTGGTGAAGGCAATGACCAGCCAGACGATGGCGAAAATCAGCGCCATCAGCGGCGCGAGGCCCAGCAAGATGCCGAGATAGGTCGCGACGCCCTTGCCGCCCTTGAAGCCGATCCAGACCGGGAAGATATGGCCGATGAAGGCGGCAAAACCGGCAAGTACACCGGCATCACCGCCGAAGAAATGCGCTGTTATCTGGACGGCGGCCGTGCCCTTGAAGGCATCGAGCAGCAGCGTGGCCGCCGCAAGCCCCTTGTTGCCGGTGCGCAGCACGTTGGTCGCGCCGATATTGCCGGAGCCGATGTTGCGGACGTCGCCGAGGCCGGCCATGCGCGTCAGCAGCAGGCCGAAGGGGATCGAGCCGAGCAGGTAGCCGATGACGAGGCCGGCCAGCGCGGTCTGCGGGGTAAGCTGCCAAGTCCAGAAATCCGCCATCACGTCTTATTCTCCGTAAACCCCAGGCTTACCCTAGAGACTGTGAACCAGCTTGCCGGCGACATAGGTCGCAACCGCCCGGCCGCTCATCCTCGCATCTTCGAAGGGTGTATTCTTCGAGCGCGACAGAAGCATGTCTTTGGCGACAAGCCAAGGCTCGTCAAGATCGACAAGCGCGATATCGGCCTTGGCGCCAGGTTTCAGCGTGCCGGCGGGGAGCCCGAAGATCTGTGCCGGCCTAGTCGAGAGCGCGTCAACGAGGCGCATGAGGCTGACCTGGCCGCTGTGATAGAGCCGGAGTGCCGCCGGAAGCAGCGTTTCGAGCCCCACGGCGCCGTCTTCGGCCTCGCCGAACGGCAGGCGCTTCGTATCCACATCCTGCGGATCATGCGAGGAGACGATAATGTCGATCGTACCGTCTGCCAGCGCCTCGATCATGCCCGTGCGGTCGTCCTCGGAGCGCAGCGGCGGGTAGAGCTTGAAGAAGGTGCGGTACTCGCCGATGTCGTTCTCGTTGAGCGCGAGATTGTTGATCGAGATGCCGCAGGTGACCTTGGCGCCGCGCGAACGGGCGAGGCGGATGGCCTCTGCCGATTCCGGCACTGAAATCATGGCGGCATGATAATGGCTGCGTGTCAGCGTCGCGATGCGAAGGTCGCGCTCCAGCGGGATCAGCTCAGCCTCTTTCGGAATGCCCGAGAGGCCAAGCCAGCTTGCAAGCAGGCCTTCATGCATGACGCCGTTTGCGCCGAGATATTTGTCGCGCGTCTCGCAGGAAATCACCGCGCCGAATTCCCGCGCGTAGGTCATGATGCGACGCAGGACCTGGCTGTCATGGATGCCGGAATGGGCATCGGTGAACACAACGGCTCCGGCTTCCCGCAGAAGGCCGATTTCCGTCATCTCCTCGCCGGCAAGTCCCTTGGTGAGGGCCGCTGCCGGATAGACATTGACGACGGCTGTGTCGCGCGCCGTTTTCCTGACGAATTCGACAAGCGCGATGTCGTCGATGACCGGATCCGTATCCGGCATCATGATAAAGGAGGTGACGCCGCCGGCCGCTGCCGCACGGCTGGCGGAGGCGATGGTTTCGCGATGTTCGCCGCCGGGCTCGCCGACATGCACGCGCGCATCGACCAGGCCGGGAATGGCAACGAGGCCGCTGCAGTCGCGAACGGTCGCACCCTTCGGAGCGGCATGGCTCTTCGCATCCTTGCCCGACGAAACGATCACGCCGTCTTCGACGATGATCGCACCGACCTCATCGAGATCGCGGGAGGGATCGATGATGCGGACGTTCTGGAGGACGATCGAGTTGCTCATGCGTCCACTCCCTCGGTGCGAGGTCCCTGGTTCTGTGAAACGAGCAGGGTCTCCATGACAGCCATGCGCACGGCGACGCCCATTTCCACCTGTTCGGCGATGACGCTTTGCGGGCCGTCGGCCACTTCGGAGGCGATTTCCACCCCGCGGTTCATCGGACCCGGATGCATGACGAGCGCATCCTCCTTGGCGACCTTGAGCGTTTCGGCGTCGAGCCCGTAGAAATGGTAATATTCGCGCACCGAGGGCACGAAGGCCCCGGACATGCGTTCGCGCTGCAGGCGCAGCATCATAACGACATCGGCGTCCTTCAGTCCTTCCTTCATCGAATGGAAGACTTCGACGCCCATGTCGGCAATGCCGGCCGGCAGCAGCGTGGCGGGTGCCACGACGCGGACGCGTGCGCCCATGGCGTTCAGAAGCAGGATGTTGGAGCGGGCAACGCGCGAGTGCAGCACGTCGCCGCAGATCGCGACGATGATGCGCGAGAGCTTGCTCTTGGCGCGGCGGATGGTCAGCGCGTCGAGGAGTGCCTGGGTCGGATGCTCGTGCTGGCCGTCGCCGGCATTGACGACGGAGCAGGACACCTTCTGCGCCAGAAGTGCCGCGGCACCCGCGCTCGAGTGGCGGATGACAAGCACGTCGGGTCGCATGGCGTTCAGCGTCATCGCCGTGTCGATCAGCGTCTCGCCCTTTTTGACGGAAGAGTTGCCGACGGACATGTTCATCACATCGGCGCCGAGCCGTTTGCCGGCCAGTTCGAAGGAGGATTGCGTGCGTGTCGATGCTTCGAAGAAGAGATTGATCTGCGTCAGCCCGCGAAGCGTGGACGTCTTTTTCTCGCGCTGGCGACTGATCTTGACCGCCTCGTCGGCCTTGTCGAGAAGATAGGTGATATCTTGTTCGGTAAGGCCCTTGATGCCGATGAGGTGGCGGTGGGGAAAGAAGACCATGAACCTGCCCTCTGGATTTCGTCAGGCGGTCTATAAAGAGGGAGCGCCCATGGGGCAAGCGGGGGTGTGCGCCGAGCACGCTTGTTCCCCATGCAATTTCGCCCGAATCCCGCTGCACGAGCCACGCCGTGGGAGACATAACTTCCGGTTTCCCTTTGCAACCTTCTTGCTCTAAAAGCGATTCATGACCCAACAGACCCGGACTGACGACCCCTTTGCCGACCTGAACCAGCCGAGCCTCTGGACCGGCATCAATGCCTATCGTTCCGATCCGCTGATCGTCGATCTCACCTCCGGTCTGCCGCGTTCGACGCGTGAAGAGCTGGAGCAGCACGGCCGGTTCGTCACGTCGCACGAGGCGCAGGAACTGGCACGCATGGCGAACCAGGGCGCGCCGCAGCTGCGCACCCATGGTCCGCGTGGCGAGCGTCTGGATGTCGTCGAATTCCATCCCGCCTGGCATGCGCTGATGCGCCGCTCCATGGCGATGGGGCTGCATTCCTCGATCTGGGATGCGCAGGCCGACCCCGAGGCCAAGGGCCAGTCGCACAAGGTGCGCGCCGCTCGCTTTTACCTGACGGCCCAGCTCGAATGCGGTCACCTGTGCCCCCTGACGATGACCAGCGCTTCGGTCGCCGCCATGATGGCGTCGCCGGCCGTGCAGAAGGACTGGGCACCGAAGATTCTGTCGCGAAAGTACGATTCGTCCAACAAGCCCGCCATGCAGAAGAGCGCCGTTACCATCGGCATGGGCATGACGGAAAAGCAGGGCGGCACGGATGTGCGCGCCAACAGGACGACGGCCGACAAGGTCAGCGAAGGCATCTACCGGCTGTCGGGCCATAAATGGTTCATGTCGGCGCCGATGAGCGATGCCTTCATCATGCTGGCGCAGACCAAGGATGGCATGGGCTGCTTCCTCGTGCCGCGTCTTCTGGAAGATGGCTCGGCCAATGGCCTGCATTTCCAGAGGTTGAAGGATAAGCTCGGCAATCGGTCGAATGCTTCCTCCGAAGTCGAGTTCACCGATACGTTCGGCTTCCTGCTCGGGGCACCCGATGCCGGTATCCGCACGATCCTCGATATGGTGACGCTGACACGGCTCGATTGCGCGGTGGCGTCTGCCGGCATCATGCGCGCGTCGCTTGCCGAAGCCGTGCATCATGCGCGCGGCCGCAGCGTCTTCGGCAAGATGCTGGTCAACCAGCCGATCATGACGCGCGTGCTCGCCGATATGGCGCTAGACGTTGCCGCCGCGACCGCGCTTGCCTTCCGCCTGGCCGAAGCCTTCGACAAGGCAAGCGGCAGCAGCGAGGATGCGGCCTATGCCCGCGTCATGACGCCGGTTGCCAAATACTGGTGCTGCAAGATCGCGCCTGCGCTGATTTACGAGGCGATGGAGTGCATCGGCGGCAGCGGTTACATCGAGGAGCGCCCGATCGCCCGCCATTACCGCGAAGCCCCCGTCAATGCGATCTGGGAAGGCTCCGGCAATGTCATGGCGCTTGACGTGCTGCGCGTATTGAACCGGGGCAGGGACCTGTTCGAAACCGTCTTTGCCGGTCTCGCCCGCGATCTCGGGCCTGCCGGCAAGAAGACCATCGAAGTCCTGCGCGCAGCCATGGCGCTCTGCGAGCAGGATGAGGGCGCTGCCCGCCTGCTGGTCGAACAGATGGCACTCGCGGCCGGCGCGGCTGAGCTCTATCGCCTCGGAGCCGGCAAGATCGCCGATGCCTTCATCGAAACCCGTCTGGCCGGCGGCTGGCGTGCGACCTACGGCATGCTCGATTCACGCTTCGACGCCAGCTACATCGTCGATCTGCTGTATCCACCGGCTACGTAAGCATGGTTTCCATTCGCACCGTTCGACCTGACGACATCGACCAACTCTATGCCATCTCGCTCGCGACGGGCGATGCCGGCAAGGATGCGGCTCCGCTTCATCGTGATGGCCGGCTGATCGGCCACATCTATTCCGCGCCCTACGCCACGCTTCATCCCGAGCTGGTTTTCGTGGCCGAGGATGACGAAGGTGTCTTCGGTTACATTGCCGGCGTCTTTGATACCGTGGCGTTCGAGGAGCTGATGGAGCGCGAGTGGTGGCCGCATCTGCGGCAGCGCTATGCGGACCCTGAAGGCGATCCGGCGCTCTGGGATGCGGATCAGGAGCGCATATCGGCCATCCATCATCCCAAGCAGGCGCCCGCTCTCCTTATCGAACGATTCCCCGCACATATTCATATGAACCTGCTGCCGCGTGCCCAGGGCAAAGGCATCGGTACGGCATTGCTGGATCGCTGGCTGGCGAATGCTCGAGCCAATGGCGTCCAGGGCGTACATCTCGGCGCCAACACGAGCAATCATGGCGGCGTCCGGTTCTGGTCGTCACGCGGTTTCGTTCCCGTGGAACTGCCGCCGGGTCTGGCGTCCGAGACCACGATATGGTTTGCTCAGTTTCTCTAATCTGTGGATTCGCGCGGTTTGACGGACCAGAGCCCGAAGGCTTTGTTGTTCGAGGCGATCCGGCTTGCTATTCACCGCTCGGTGACAGATTGGAGTCGAATCGATGGCAAACGCTGCCGTTAAAAACCCCCTGGAAGTGCCTGTCGTGGAAAAGCGCGTGCGCAATCGTGCCGCCACCCAGCAGGCGATCCTCGATGCCGCCAAGCGGCTGCTGGCGGAGGAGGGGTTCCAGAATTTCGGCATCAATGCGGTTGCCCGCGGCGCCGGCTGCGACAAGCAGTTGATCTACCGCTATTACGGCGGTCTCAACGGCCTCGTGGAAGCCATAGGCACCGATCTCGGCAGCTGGGTGACGGATCGCATTCCCGATGACACCGGCGGCATGTTTCTTCTCACCTATGGCGATCTGATGGAGCGGCTCTCGCTTCTGTTTCTCGATGCCTTGCGCGCCGATCCGCTGATGCGCCGTATCGTCGCCTGGGAGGTCTCCGAAAGCAGCGAGCAGGTGCGCCGCCTGTCGGAGGCGCGTTCCAAGGCGCTCGCCGGCTGGATCGAGCGTATGCGTGGCTCGCTGGTGCCGCCCAAAGGCGTCGATGCCCAGGCGGTCAACGCCATGATCTTCGCCGCCATCCAGCACATCGTGCTGGCGTCAGCCGTCAGCGATCAATGCGCCGGTCTCGCGTTGAAAAACGGCAAGGATTGGGAGAAGGCGGCAACAGCCCTGAAGCGGATCGTGCGCGGCGTCTACGGCTGATGCCGGGGCTTATCCGGGAGATATCCTCGGCGCTCGTGAGGTGACATTGCGCCTCTCAGAACTCATTGGGTACGGCTGATGTTTTGACACCGATTCCTCGGATAACATAGCCCGGCTCGTCGGTGGACGAGAAGATCCTCGTAATGACGTGTGATTTGAGCGCCTCGGCGCTCTGGACATAGTAGATACCCTTCGGAGTCGCTAGTCCCATCATGGCGAAGACGTCATTACTGCTGACGCCCATTTCATCGAGGTAAATAGCAAGCTTCCGATTCAGCTCTGGATCGATTTTCGTCGATATCACATCGAGCCTTCTTTTTCCCGTCTCTTCGTGACTTGGGCCGTTTGTAAGCTGATGAACGCCAACATACGCGTTGGTAGCCGCAGCACGTGCCTTGCCTCCTGCTAAGGCGAACGGGCAAGCTGAGAAACAGTACGCCCCTCCAGCGTGAACTTCACCTTTAGACCACCCATCCCTTATGATCTTTTGCGTGCAGCGCGGATCGAGCATTGGGCAGTCGTTCAACTGTGTTCTGCCCACCGCAGTATCGAGTCCGGCAGCTCGGATCATACGTCCGACAGAGAGTGCGGCATCCACATCTCCACCATGAGACTGAAATACTACGGGAAATTTTTTACCTCCAAGGTTCTTCAGCAGTCTCTTAAATCGTTTTGGCGTGTCGGCCATAATCTTGCCTTCAGCAGATATCCATTGGACACAGCTTTCTTGACAATTGCCGTTCTGGACCAATGCAAAATTCATCGGTCGCTCTTCGGGCGTTTGCTTGCTTGCGGACGCCGATGTGATGGCAACCAAGGGCAGAAAAAATGCTGCGGTGATTAGCCAGAGGGTTGCACAAAAGCTCAAGCGGATCGCCATGAAAAACTCCGGAAGCAGTGGATTAATTGCTATCGCCACGCCCTCTTTCATGCAACCATTTTTAGAGGCACGGCAGCTGGAGATATCCACAAGCCCGCTCCGCCATTAACCTTAACAATTGGTTTACATTGCGCCGCAGCGGTTAACTCGTCACTGTCGGAAGACGAAGAGTTAACCATCAAGCGTGCAGCCATGGGGTCAAAACCCGCAAAATTAGTGTTTCTTGTCGCGGCGATGATGTTCTTCGCCGTGCTTGCACTAGATATAACGCTGCCCGCGATGGTGTTGAGCGCCATGGCGTTGTCGAACTGGTTCGTCCTTTCGGCTGGCACGACGCAATTTCAGCGTCGAAGGGGTACCGCATGAAGTGGTTGTTGATTGGCTGGGCCGGGCCGGTCTCGTTTCTCGGGGCATGGTATTATCTGTCGTACTACGACATGAGCTTCGGCATCTTCATGCTGACGCGGCAGATGCATGACCTGGTGTTCGATATCTACGGCAAGATTCTCGGCATCCCGCCGGAAACCATCCCGCCTCTGGTCGCCCGCGCCATTGCCTTCGACAGCCTGCTTGTCTTTGCGATCTTCGGCTTTCGCCGTCGCGCCGCCATTATCGCGTGGTGGAAGCGCCGTCACGCGTCGAGATCGGGCAAGCTTTCTCTCCCGAGCGCCGACAGCCTGTCCAAAGCACCTTGAAGAATGAAGCTCGCCGCCGCCGAGTCGATGCGCTCGGCGCGCTTGGCTCGCGAGACGTCCATTTCCAAAAGCGCCCGCTCGGCCGCTACGGTCGAAAGCCGCTCGTCCCAGAAGATGAAGGGCAGGGCTGTCTTATCCGACATGCTGCGCACGAAGGCGCGCGTTGCCTGCACGCGCGGCCCCGAGGAGCCATCCATGTTGACAGGCAGTCCTATGACGAAGGCTGCGACCTTTTCCTTCTCGGCGAAGGCGAGCAGCATCACGGCATCCTGGGTGAACTTCACCCGCTTGATGACGGGGCGAGGCGTTGCAAAGCGCCGGCCGAGATCCGACATCGCAAGCCCGATCGTCTTCGTGCCGAGGTCGAGGCCGGCAATCGGCTGGCCGGGCAGGAGCGTCGCGGCTAGGTCTTCGATGGTCAGCGTCGTCATCAGGTCTCGCTCTCGTCAAAACAAATTGAAGCCAAAGCCGCTTTTCTTTGCCGCGGTTTGGGATATCTCCTAGACACCACCCAACCATTTCAAATCAAGTCATAAGGAGAAATCCAATGAAGATCATCTGGCTCGGCCACTCCGCTTTTCGTATCGAAACCCCTAGGGCAAAAATACTGATCGATCCTTTCCTGACTTACAATTCCTCTTTCGCCGCCGCTGGCCTCAACATCAAGGACGTCGCCGATGGCGTGACCCATATCCTGCTGACGCATGGCCATGCCGACCACGTCGGCGACGCGGTTCAGATCGCCAAGGACACGGGCGCGGTCGTTCTTGCCAATGCCGATCTTGCTTCCTGGCTCAACACCAAGGGTGTGGAAAAGCTGGAAATGGGCAATACCGGCGGCACGGTCGGCCTCGGCGGCTTCTCGGCCACCTTTACGAATGCGCTGCATTCCTCCGCGCAGATCACCGAGGACGGCGTTTCCCACGCGCTCGGCAATGCGAACGGCCTGATGCTGCATTTCGACGACGAGCCGACGCTGTTCCACATGGGCGATACGGACATCTTCTCGGATATGGGTCTCATCAACGAGCTGCATCAGCCCGATATCGGCATCGTGCCGATCGGCGACCGCTTCACCATGGGCGGTGCCGTGGCAGCGCTCGCCTGCCAGCGCTTCTTCAACTTCAAGACCGCCATCCCCTGTCACTACGGCACTTTCCCGATCATCGACCAGACGCCGGAAAAGTTCATCGCCGGCGTGGAAGGTTCCAAGACCGCGGTGGCGGCGCCGAAGGTGGGCGAGAGCGTTTCTGCCTGACGATACCCGTTGCGTATGGCGGACATGGCCTTTATAGCGATAGGAAAAATCCTATCCGGAGAATGCCATGTCCGTCGATCTCGCCACCGTCAAACGCGTCGCCCATCTTGCCCGCATCGCCGTCAACGAAGACGAAGCGCAGCGGATGATGGGTGAGCTGAACGGCATTCTGGGCTTCGTCGAGCAGCTCTCCGAAGTGAATGTCGATGGCGTCGAGGCGATGACCTCGGTCACGCCGATGGCAATGAAGAAGCGCATCGACGAAGTCACCGACGGCAGCAAGGCCGCCGACATCGTCGCCAATGCGCCGAATACCGATCAGAATTTCTTCCTGGTGCCCAAAGTCGTCGAATAACGGTTCCCTTCGAGCCCGTTCCGACCCGTTGCCCAATTCCAGATCTGAAGCGAAACAAAATGAGCGAACTGACCAGCCTGACCATTGCCGAAGCCCGCGACAAGCTGCGTGCCAAGGAAATCACCGCCACCGAACTGACCGAAGCCTATATCTCGGCGATCGAGGCGGCCAACGGTCAGCTCAATGCCTATGTGAAGGTGACGCCGCAAAAGGCGCTTGCAATGGCCAAGGTGTCGGACGCCCGCCTTGCGGAAGGCAAAGCCGGTGCGCTGGAAGGCATTCCGCTCGGCATCAAGGACCTGTTCGGCACGGAAGGCATTCATACGCAGGCCTGCAGCCACATCCTGGACGGTTTCGAGCCGCACTATGAATCGACCGTCACGCAGAACCTCTGGAACGACGGCGCCGTCATGCTGGGCAAGCTCAACATGGACGAGTTCGCCATGGGCTCCTCCAACGAGAGCTCTTATTACGGCCCGGTGATCAACCCCTGGCGCGCCGAGGGTTCGAACCAGCAGCTCGTTCCCGGCGGCTCGTCCGGCGGTTCGGCCGCTGCCGTTGCAGCGCACCTCTGCGCCGGCGCGACGGCCACCGATACCGGCGGCTCCATCCGCCAGCCGGCCGCCTTCACCGGCACCGTCGGCATCAAGCCGACCTACGGCCGCTGCTCGCGCTGGGGCATCGTCGCCTTCGCCTCGTCGCTCGACCAGGCCGGCCCGATCGCCCGCGACGTGCGCGATGCCGCCATCCTCCTGAAGTCGATGGCAAGCGTCGATGCGAAGGACACGACCTCGGTCGATCTGCCGGTGCCGGATTACGAAGCCGCGCTCGGCCGGTCGCTGAAGGGCATGAAGATCGGCATTCCCAACGAATATCGCGTCGACGGCATGCCGGAAGAGATCGAAGCGCTCTGGCAGCAGGGCATCGCCTGGCTGAAGGATGCCGGCGCCGAGATCGTCAACATCTCCTTGCCGCATACGAAATATGCGCTGCCGGCCTATTATATCGTTGCGCCCGCGGAGGCATCCTCGAACCTCGCCCGCTACGACGGCGTCCGCTACGGCCTGCGCGTCGACGGCAAGGACATCGTCGACATGTATGAAAAGACGCGCGCTGCCGGCTTCGGCCAGGAAGTGAAGCGCCGCATCATGATCGGCACCTATGTTCTGTCGGCCGGTTACTACGACGCCTATTACCTGCGCGCGCAGAAGGTTCGCACGCTGATCAAGCGTGACTTCGAACTGGCCTTCAATGCCGGTGTCGACGCGATCCTCACGCCCGCCACGCCATCCTCGGCCTTCGGCATCGCCGACGAAAATCTCGCTTCCGATCCGGTGAAGATGTACCTCAACGACATCTTCACGGTGACGGTCAACATGGCCGGCCTGCCGGGCATCGCCGTCCCCGCCGGCCTCGACCCGAAGGGTCTGCCGCTCGGCCTGCAGCTCATCGGCAAGCCGTTTGAAGAGGAAACCCTCTTCAAGACCGCCCACGTCATCGAACAGGCCGCCGGCAAGTTCACGCCGGCGAAGTGGTGGTAAGTACCATCCTTCTAAGACCTATGACCGCCGCCGATCATGACAAGGTCGGCGCGGTCGGATTTGCCACTTGATTGACTGGCGACGCGCTGGGCGCAAGACTTAAAAATCCCAATATTCGGCTCAGTCGCGATCACATTTTAGACCGAAATACGATCATAAATTGCAGCGGGCCGCTTGGTCTCGTCCTCTGCAACCGAATCGGAAGGTCTCTTCATGCTCAAGCAAGTCTCGGCGATCCTGCTCCTCGGCGCATCATTCCCAGCGATGTCGCTGGCGGCCGACAATGGGGCCATTCGATCCATTACCCTGTCCTCGGGCGGCCTGGCCGAGGTTTCCCGATCGGCTGATGTCAACAGCGACGGCGTGATCCGGATCGAGGTTCCCCTCGATCAGGTCGACGATATCCTCAAGAGCCTTGTGGTCAACGGGTCGGCGGGCTCGGTGGCCGGCATGTCGCTGGCGGGGCCGCAGCCGTTGCAGGAGACGTTCAAGGGCCTGCCGTTCAGTCTGGAAGCGCTCTCATCCGTGCCGTCGCTTCTGACATCGATGCAGGGCGCCAAGGTGTCGGTCACCAGCGGCGGCAAGACCGTTGAAGGAAACATTCTGGGCATTGAGACGAGGAAGGCCGACGAGAAAGCGACGGTTCACCTGCTGACCGTTATCGATAGGGATGGCGCGGTGGAGACGCTGGCGCTCGGCGAGGATGCGTCCGTTCGGCTTGATGATCCGGATATGAGAGCAAAACTTGCCAAGGCGGCAGCCGCCATTGCCCGTGGCAAGAACGATCGCACCCGCACCGTCGATGTCAAGGTGAACGGTGCGGGAAACAGCGGCGATATCGGCCTGACCTATGTCGTCCCGTCTCCGATCTGGAAAACAGCTTACAAGGTCGTCATCGAGGGAAATGACAAGGCGCACTTGCAGGCATGGACGGTGCTGGAAAACGCCAGCGGCGAGGATTGGAGGGGCATCAAGCTGACGCTGACCTCGGCCGAGCCGGTGACGCTGAAACAGGGTCTGCACCAGCTTTATTGGAGAGAGCGGCAGGAAGTGCCTGTTAACACGGCGTCCAACAATGTCCCTGATCCCGACAGCGGAGACCTCTCCAACAGGCGGCGTCTCGCTTCGAATGCCGAGGAGCGGGCCGCGCCCGCACCTGCCAAAGCAATAATGGGCGGCGTCAGCAGAAAGGAATACGCGGCTGACGAGCCGGAAAGTCCGGTCGCGCCAATGCAAATTGTCGTCGCCAATCCCACCGCCGCGACCGAAAGCGATATCTCGGCCACTTTCGAGCTTCCTGGGACCTATGATCTGGCTAATGGCGACACCTTGTCGGTGCCGATCATGGATGCGGAGGTGGAGGCCGACACGGTGGATATGTATCGGGCCGGCAGCGGCTATCGCAATCCCATCGCCGCCGTGATGCTCAAGAACACCACCGGGGTCAGCATGCCGCCGGGGATTCTGACGCTATACGATAGCAAGACCGGCTATATCGGCGATTCCCAGCTATCGGCGCTGCCCAAGGAGGACACGCGCCTCGCCAGTTTCGCGACCGATCGAAAGGTATCGATCAGCGAACAGCAGACGCCGACGGAGGAGATTGCCTCCCTGAAGGTTTCCGATGGCATGATGCAGGCCGTCGTTAAATATCGCCAGACGACGACATACACCGTTTCAGGGGCACTCGATGGCGAAAGAACCGTTGTCGTCGAGCACCCGATCAGGGACGGCTGGTCGTTCTCTTCGGCCGAAGGCTTCGGCAAGACGGCAACGCACCAGCGGCTGAAGACGGTGGTGCCGGCCGGCACGGAAAAGACGCTGACGGCCGTCGACGAACAGCTTCAGAGCAATAGTTACGCTTTGGTCGATGCGGAGCCGGACATGCTGCTTGGATGGTCTGCTTCGACACACGACAAGGCACTGACGGACAAGCTCGCAAACCTGGCGGAGGCGCGCAAGAAGCAGGTCGTCGCCCAGAACGGTCTGGCGGGCTTTGATAGCGAAATCGAGAAAATCACCAATGAGCAGGAGCGTATCAGGCGCAATATCGGCGCCGTGCCTGACAATAGCGATCTGAAGAAGCGCTATCTGAAGGGTCTCGCAGATAGCGAAGACCAAATCGCTGCGGTCGGCCAAAAACGCGCTGCGGTGCAAGGGGAAAGCGATCGCCTGGGCGACCAGGTGGCGGAGATCATCAGGACCTTCTGATCGCTGCGCATCCACATATCACCGGCATCAATCGGTGAGAGCCGCCCCATCGGGCGGCTCTCGTGTTTGGCCTATCGATTGTTCAACTGCGCCCTCACCAGCCGCAATCCCTTTTCGTTGATGCGGTAGGGATGACCGTCGGTGGATTTGATGGCCTTGAGGCGTTTCAGCCGGCGGAAGAGGTCGATGTCGAAATCAGGGTAGACCCAGCCGTCTCGCGTAAAGCAGTGAGCGGTCTCGATCTTCTTGTTTTCGCTGCGTTCGATTTCGATGCGCCCGCCCTGGGCGAGCAGGTGCAGGATGCGCTGTTCGGCGCGGGAAATGTCCATTGTTGTCAGAATCCGTATAGCGCCAAAGGGCGCACAAAAACGATCCGAGCCTTCCCTTGGGGAAGTCGGGGCTTCGTTTTTCAGGCCCGGCACGCAAGAAGACTTGCGGGCGGGGCCTTTACCGGGGCTGACAAAAGTTAGACATCAAAACTCCATTGATACATCTTTTCTAAAACAGGTTGCGCCTCGCGGTCAAGTTCAACTCAATAGGTGTCTTTGGCTTGGCGGCCTGCCGGCGAATCTCGCCGCTGGCAAAAGCCTTTGGCCGGTGCTTTACTGGTCACAAATGGCGGGGGCTCGATGATCCATATTCGCAATGCCCATGAAGGCGAAACGGCGGTGTTGGCAAGCATCGGCCTGCGCTCCTGGCAGCAGGCCATGGGCTCGATCGGAAGCCCAGGCGAGCTGCTGGAAAGCGCCAGCGAAGCCTTTACGAATTTCACCCGCAATCTCTGGCTGACGATCACCGTCATAGAGCTGAATGGCGAGGCGGTCGGCTGGGCCGCGCGCGAGGCGCTGGACGAGGCGATCTCCGATTTCTGGATCGATCCGGATTTCGTTCGGCGAGGCCTCGGCTCCGCTCTGCTTGCGCGGATCGAAGAGGACGTGCGCGAGCAGGGGCTGGAAAAGGTTTCCCTGCAAAGCCATGCGGGGAATACGGACGCCATAGCCTTCTTCAGGGCGCGCGGCTATGCGATCCACTGGCTGTCGATTGTCTATTCCCCGAAGCTCGACAGCGACGTGCCGACCGTGGGGCTTTCGAAATCGCTGGTCGATGAGAGCGATGGCGCCTACGGACCGGGCATATAGCACATCGCCGTATGCCGAAAGCCTTGCGCCGTCTCGCCAATTGCTCTACCTCACAAAGTTCAGAAGAACAGCATTTCAAGAGCTTCCAATGACCCTTGTCGACGTCCGCACGCCAGATCCGAAACGCTTCATTCCCGGTGCCACTGGCGATTGGGAAATCGTTATCGGCATGGAAGTCCATGCCCAGGTGTTGAGCAAGTCCAAGCTCTTCTCCGGCGCCTCGACCGAGTTCGGCAAGCCGCAGAATTCCAACGTGTCGCTGGTCGATGCCGCCATGCCCGGCATGCTGCCCGTCATCAACCAGGAATGCGTCAAGCAGGCCGTGCGCACCGGTCTTGGCCTGAAGGCTCAGATCAACAAGCGTTCGATCTTCGACCGCAAGAACTATTTCTATCCCGACCTGCCGCAGGGCTATCAGATCTCGCAGTTCAAGGATCCGATCATCGGCGAAGGCAAGATCGTCATATCCCTTGGTCCCGATCGCCAGGGCCAGTTCGAGGATATCGAGATCGGCATCGAGCGCCTGCACCTGGAACAGGATGCCGGCAAGTCGATGCACGACCAGCACGCCACCATGTCCTATGTCGATCTCAACCGCTCCGGCGTTGCGCTGATGGAAATCGTCTCCAAGCCGGACATCCGCTCGTCCGACGAGGCGAAGGCCTATATGACGAAGCTGCGCTCGATCGTGCGCTACCTCGGCACCTGCGACGGCAACATGGACGAAGGCTCCATGCGCGCCGACGTCAACGTTTCCGTTCGCCGTCCGGGCGGCGAATTCGGCACGCGCTGCGAGATCAAGAACGTCAACTCCATCCGCTTCATCGGTCAGGCGATCGAATATGAAGCGCGCCGGCAGATCGGCATTCTGGAAGATGGCGGCAAGATCGACCAGGAGACCCGCCTGTTCGATCCGAACAAGGGCGAGACCCGCTCCCTGCGCACCAAGGAAGATGCGCATGACTACCGCTATTTCCCTGATCCGGATCTGTTGCCACTGGAATTTGACGACGCCTTCGTTGCGAAGCTTGCCGAGCATCTGCCGGAACTGCCCGACGACAAGAAGGAGCGTTTCGTTCGCGAGCTCGGCCTCTCGATCTACGACGCTTCCGTTCTGGTTTCGGAAAAGGCGATCGCCGATTATTTCGAAGCTGTTGCGGCTGGCCGCGACGGCAAGATGGCTGCCAACTGGGTGATCAACGACTTGCTGGGCGCTCTGAACAAATCAGGCAAAGACATTGAAGAGACTCCGGTTTCGCCCGCTCAGCTCGGCGCGATCATCGATCTCATCAAGGCCGAGACCATCTCCGGCAAGATCGCCAAGGATCTGTTCGAAATCGTGCTCAACGAGGGCGGCGATCCCGCCGAAATCGTCGAAGCGCGTGGTATGAAGCAGGTCACCGATACCGGCGCGATCGAAAAGGCCGTCGACGAGATCATCGCCGCCAACCCGGATCAGGTCGCCAAGGTCAAGGCCAAGCCGACGCTTGCCGGCTGGTTCGTCGGCCAGGTCATGAAGTCGACCGGCGGCAAGGCCAATCCGCAGGCCGTGCAGGCGCTGGTCAAGGCCAAGCTCGGCATCGAAGAGGAATAAGCGGTGTTCTTCGTCCGCACCGCCAGCGAGCAGGACCTGGAAAAGGTCCGCGCTCTGCTCGGCGAGACCTGGCATGCGACCTACGACCGGATCTACGGGCCGGAAAAGGTCGACGAACTGCACGCCTCCTGGCATTCGCCGGCTTCGCTGAAAGCGCGACTGGCGAACAAGAATTCCGAATTCCTGGTGGCCGATGACGGCAGGACGATCGGCGGCATGGGCTATGCTGCCATGTCCAAAGAGATGACCAAGACCGTTATGCTCTACATGCTCTATGTCAGCCCGAGCCATCAGCGTCAGGGTATCGGCCGTGACATCTTCGCGGAACTGGAGACCTGCTTTCCGGATGCGGAGGTCATGCGTCTGGAAGTCGAGCCGCAGAACGAACCTGCAATCGCATTCTACAAGGCGCATGGCTTCGTCGAGGTCGGCCACACGGAAAATTGCGGGAATGGGCAATCGGGCATTCCGGCGCTGGTTTTTGAAAAGCCACTGACGGGTCACTGAAAGAATAGACGAGATCGTTCATGGAAGATGCCCGCCTTGTGATCCGCGAAGCGGAAGAATCCGACCTTTCTTCCTTGATTGAGCTCTTCGCCGCCGACAGCATGGGCAGCCACGGCGATACGGCCGATCCTTCCGCCTATGACAATTATCTGCGCGCCTTTCGCACCATCGCCGCGTCGTCGAACCAGACGCTCTACGCCGCCGAGCTTGCCGGCGAGATCGTCGGTACATTCCAGACGATCGTCGTCACCTCGCTGTATGGGCGGGGATCGTCCGTGATGGTCATCGAAGCTGTTCAGACGCGGGCTGACATGCGCGGGCAGGGGATCGGGGTGGCGATGATCAATTTCTGCATCGACGAGGCAAAGGCTGGCGGCATGCGGATGGTGCAGCTGACCTCGAATGCGGTGCGCAAGGATGCGCATCGCTTCTATGAAAGACTGGGTTTCAAGCCGACGCATCTGGGCTTCAAGATGACATTGAAATGAGGTCGTTTGCCTGCTGGAATCACTGGACAAGCAGGTTCAGTGGCGGCATAAGCAGACTATCGAATTCTGGTATCGCTCGCCCCTCAGCGGGTATCGAGGAAAAGACATGTGGAATCTCATCGTACAGACCTTCACCTGGTGGAACAGTCAGACCATGGGGACGCGGTTCGCGACCTGGCGGTTTGGCAAGCGTGTCGGCGAGGATGAATTCGGCAACGTCTATTACGAAGGCGGCATGTCCTCCTATGGCCTTCCGAAGCGCTGGGTGATCTACAAAGGCTATGCGGAAGCCTCTGCCATTCCTCCGGGCTGGCACGGCTGGATGCATCATCGCACCGACGTTCCGCCGACCAGGGAAAACTATGTTGCCAAGGACTGGCAGAAGGAACATCGCGCCAACCCCACAGGCTCGCCGCAGGCTTACCGTCCGCCGGGTTCTCTCGCCGTTGCCGGTGAGCGTCCGCGCGTGACCGGCGACTACGACGCCTGGACGCCGGGCAACTGAGCGGCCCGGGTAACTGAGCGGAAGTGCCGGCTCGTCCTTTGGCCACAATTGGGCTTTAGGCGCGACATATGCCGGCTTTTGCTCGGCGCCTTGACCGAAATCAAGCGGAGATTGGCGGATATGACGTTTTCCACGCGGAGCGCTTCTTTGCGTGCAATGGCGGGAGCTGGCCTTGCTCTCTTTGCCGGCATTATGGCGGTTTCCACTGCAGAGGCTGCCCGCATTTCCAACCCAGTTGCCGTTTTCTCCGGCCTCGACAAGATCACCGGCCGCATCACGACCTTCGACGTCTATGTCAATGAGACGGTGCAGTTCGGCGCGCTGCAGGTCACGCCGCGCGCCTGCTATTCGCGAGACGAAACCGAACAGCAGAAGGTGGACGGTTTCGTCGAGGTGGACGAAATTACGCTCGACCGTCGCATCCGGCGCATTTTCACCGGCTGGATGTTCGCCGACAGCCCCGGCCTCAATGCCGTCGAGCACCCGATCTATGACGTCTGGCTGAAAGAGTGCAAGCAGAAGTCCGACCTTCCGCCGCCGGACAGCGCCGGCGCGAAATAATCGCTTTCACGACATACGCAGCAGAATTGTACAGCCCGCAGAAGCCTTGCTCCTGCGGGCATAGTTTTAGCCTCGTTCCGGATTGGCGGCCGCGTCGCCTATCGCCTGACGGTCTGCGACCTCTGAAAGGTCGAGGGTGATCCTCATGCCGTCTTTCGGCCCGTGTCGCGGGAAATCGCTGCGGTCCGGGTAGATTTTCAATCTGCCCCCATCTTGGAGAGCTTGGAGCCGCGAACGTGAGATCGCCAGTTCCGACGCCAGCAGCCGATCAAGGCGGAGGTTTACCGGGAACTCGGCTGATATCTCGATGTCCAGCATAGTCCAGTCGCTTGCCGCACCTGTCGTCTCCTTCCGAATGATGACATCCGGCGGCTCTTCGATGCGCTTGGCCTTTCGCTTCAGTCCGTCGAGATCGAATTCCTGCGTCCGAACCCACTTCGGATCGCTACGCTGCAGTGCCTCGAGCGTGGAGGGGCCGAGATCGTGAACGGTCCGGCGCTCGAAAAGCGTCCGGTTCCAGGTCTTGTCGCAATCGATGCATTTATAGACGAGCCAGGCATCGAGCCTCTTGCCATTGGCATTGAGCCTGATCTTGCCGCTCGACCTGAAGGGTCTCGGAGATCCGCAGCCGCTGCAGGCGATCCACGGCTGAGGCGAGGTTCGAGGAGAAATGGTCCAACGGACCTGAAGAATATTGCACATACCGTCTTGGTCTTCCGTCTGGAAGTCCACCAAGCTGGCGGTGAGACAAGCCCGTCAGGGCACGGTGTGGCGATATTGCGGGACGGCTGAAGAGCTGAGACAGCGGTAGCTGCGTAAGGCGCGTTGTGACAATGCCAAACCGGTCTCAGGCCATCACCCGATGGACATGAATATGCACCAGACGGCGCTGGGCCGCCCCGATGCACTGGGTGATTTGGATGAGACCGGTATTTACAAAGGCAAAGTGAAACCTCGACGCGCAAACGCTCTTCGCCAGGAGGGATAGCAGACCACAATCAGGATTTGAAGCGTTTCGAAATCAAAGGAATCCCAACCGCTCAGGGCTGATTGTCCGAAAAGCTGAGATTGGGCGACTCCATCGCCTTCTCCAGCATCGTGGCGTAAGCTTCCCTCGGCATGTCGATGGCGCCGAATGTCTTCAGGTGCCCGGTGGTGAACTGCGTGTCGAGCAGGGTGAAGCCGCGTTCGCGCAGGCGTTCGACCAGATAGACGAGGCAGATCTTCGAGGCATCCGTGCGGCGGGAAAACATGCTTTCGCCGAAGAAGGCGGACCCCAGCGAAACGCCGTAAAGACCCCCGACCAGTTGATCGCCTTCCCAGGCCTCTACCGAATGGGCATGGCCGATATGGTGCAGGGTGGAGTAGAGCGAGCGGATCGTCTTGTTGATCCAGGTGCTCGGGCGGCCGCTCGTCTGTTCGGCGCAGGCTGCGATGACAGCTTCGAAATCCGTGTCGAAGCGGATATCGAAGGGGTTTTGACGGATCTTCTTTGCGAGGCTCTTGGAGACGTGAAACGTATCGAGAGGGATGATGCCCCGCAATTCCGGCTCGACCCAGAAGATTTCGGGGTCATCGGCCGATTCCGCCATCGGGAAAAGCCCGATGGAATAGGCGCGCAGCAAAATCTCCGGGGTAATGCCGGGATGTTTGCCGCGCGCTCCGGGCACTGGCTAGGCCGATGTTTTTGCCAGGTAGTTTTCCAGCCAGTGGATATCGTAATCGCCATTGGCGATATCCTGATTGGAAACCAGATCCTGGAAGAGCGGCAGGGTGGTCTTGATACCGTCGACCACGAATTCGTCAAGCGCGCGGCGCAAGCGCATCATGCACTCGACACGGGTGCGGCCATGCACGATCAACTTGCCGATCAGGCTGTCGTAGTAGGGTGGGATCTTGTAGCCCTGATAGGCGCCCGAATCGATGCGCACACCGAGTCCACCAGGCGCATGGAAATGCGTGATCGTGCCGGGCGAGGGGATGAAGGTGCGGGCGTCTTCGGCGTTGATGCGGCATTCGATGGCATGGCCATGGAAATGCACTTCGTCCTGCGTCACCGAGAGACCGCCGCCGGAGGCGACGCGGATCTGCTCGTGCACGAGGTCGATGCCGGTAATGGCTTCCGTCACCGGATGCTCCACCTGCAGGCGGGTGTTCATTTCGATGAAATAGAACTCGCCGTTCTCGTAGAGAAACTCGATGGTACCTGCGCCGCGATACTTCAGCTTCATCATCGCATCGGCGCAGATCTTGCCGATCTTCATGCGCTGCTCGACGTTGAGCGCCGGAGAATTGGCCTCTTCCCAGACCTTCTGGTGGCGGCGCTGCAGCGAGCAGTCGCGTTCGCCGAGATGGATCGCATTGCCTTCGCCGTCGCCGAAAACCTGGATTTCGATATGGCGCGGCTTGCCGAGGTACTTTTCCATATAGACGGAATCATTGCCGAAGGCGGCGCCCGCTTCCGTGCGCGCCGTCGTCCAGGCTTCGATCAGGTCCTCTTCCGTGCGGGCGACCTTCATGCCACGGCCACCACCGCCGGCGGTTGCCTTGATGAGTACCGGATAGCCGATCTCGCGCGCCGTCTTCAGCGCGTCCGCCTCGGTCTTCACCTCGCCGTCGGAACCGGGAACAACCGGAATGCCGAGTTGCTGCGCGGTGGTCTTGGCGGTGATCTTGTCGCCCATGGTGCGGATATGTTCCGCCGTCGGGCCGATGAAGGTGATGCCATGCGCCTCGAGAATATCGGCGAACTTGGCATTTTCCGAGAGGAACCCATAGCCGGGATGCACGGCATCCGCGCCGGTGATCTCGCAGGCTGCGACGATCTGATGGATGTTGAGATAGCTTTCGCGCGACGGCGGCGGGCCGATGCAGACGCTTTCATCCGCAAGGCGCACATGCATCGCGTCGCCGTCTGCGGTCGAATGCACCGCTACGGTCGCAATGCCCAGCTCCTTGCAGGCGCGCAGCACCCGAAGGGCGATCTCTCCGCGATTGGCTATGAGAATCTTCGAAATGATGGGCATGGGCTTACTCGATGACGACCAGGGCTTCGCCGTACTCGACCGGACGTCCGTCCTGAACGAGGATTTCGGTCACCGTACCGGACTTTGGCGCAGGAATCTGGTTCATCGTCTTCATGGCCTCGATGATCAGCAGGGTCTGGCCCTCCTTGATGGCCGAGCCGACCTGAATGAAGTCGGCCGCTCCCGGTGCCGGTGCCAGATAGGCGGTGCCGACCATCGGTGCGCTGACGACATTATCAGGATTGCGGGTCTTGCCCGCGGGCGCGGCGGCTGCCGGGGCTGCTGCAGCCGGAGCGGCAAAAGCGGCCGGGGCGGCGAGCGGCGCTTGAACATATTGCATCGTGCCGGCGCGCGACACGCGAATGCGCAAATCTTCCTGCTCGACTTCGATCTCGGTCAGATCCGTGTCGTTGAGAATGTTGGCGAGATCGCGAATCAGCGCCTGGTCGATACCCGATTTCTTTTCAGCCATTGGATTTCTTGCCCTGTATTTTTGTTATTGGGTGATGGATTTCAGCGCGTGAAGCGCCAGGATGTAGCTATAAGGTCCGAAACCGCAGATCATGCCCTTTGCAGCGGGCGCGATCATCGATTTGTGCCGGAATTCTTCGCGTGCGTGGATGTTGGAGATATGCACCTCCACGACGGGAATGGAAATGGCGCGGATCGCATCGTGCAGCGCGATCGACGTATGACCGTAGGCGCCAGGATTGATCGCGATGCCGACGGCCTTGTCGTCCGCCTCGTGCATCCAGTCGACCAGCGTGCCTTCGTGATTGCTCTGTCGGAAATCGACAACGAAGCCCAGGCTTTCGCCGACGGACTTGCAGTCGGCTTCGATATCCTTCAGCGTCTTGCCGCCATAGATGCCCGGCTCGCGCTTGCCTAAGGCATTCAAATTGGGTCCGTTGAGGACAAAAATAGTTTGCGCCATCAGATGTTCCGTCAAAGTGCAGCGCAACCTATAGACTCCCGAGGCCCTGTAGGAAAGCCCCGGAGCGAAGGTTGCATGTCTCTAGGTGTGGAAACGCCGCGATTTTGGCATTTTTGCGCCGCGCGAGGACGCGGCGCCGTTTTGAAACTATCAAAATGCGAGCAGGCTATTTGCTCCCCCGTCGCAAGGCCGGCTGTCACGCCCGTCAGCAGCTGGTTTTGCCGCAGCTGCGGACATTGGCGATCTTCTGCTTGATGGCATCGAGGCCGATTGCGCCGGAAATCATCTCGTTGCCGATCACATAGGCGGGCGTGCCCGTGACGTTGAGATCCGAAGCAAGCTGGTAGGTTGCCTTGATCATATCGGTGTTCGGCGCTTTTGCCATTTCGGCGCGGATGGCCGCTTCGCTGACGCCGAGCGAGGTGGCGACCTCGATAGCTGTGTCTTCGGAGGCGCGGCCATCGCTGCCCAGCAGCTTGCGGTGGAACTGTTCATATTTTTCGGGCGCGAGCTGGCGGAAAGCGTTGGAGACGCGTGAGGCGGCAACCGAATCCTGGCCGAGGATCGGGAATTCCTTCAGCACGAAGCGCACGTCCTTGTCCTGCTTCAGCAGGGTGTCCATGTCGCCGAGGGCATGCCGGCAATAGGTGCAATTATAGTCGAAGAATTCCACGACGGTGATGCTGCCCTTCGGATTACCGATGGCCACGTCACCCTTGGAATTGAAGATCGCGTCCTTGTTCTGGTCGATCACCTGGCCCGACTGTGCGATACGGGCGTCGTCCTGCTTCTTCTCGAGTGCGGCCTGAGCGTCCAGCAGAACTTCCGGATGCTCGACGAGATATTCCTTGATGAAATCCCCGATTTCCTTCTTCTGCTGGTTATCCAGCGCGGCGGCCGGCTGGATTGTGGCGAAGGACGCTGTCAAGGCAATCGCCGAAACCGTCAGCAGTCTTTTGAGAGAAAAGGTCATTGGGTCCTCGTTTGAATTTAAGCGGAGACGTCGTTCTCGGGATGCGCATTACATCGTCGGGGCGGTATCCGCAAACATGCATCGACAATTTACGGTGCGTCCTTATCTCCAGAAACAGGAATTTTCACGACAAAGCCGCAATCGCGGGATTGTGAACGAACCGATATTGCGGCAAATGTCGCATGCCGATCCGATCCGAGAGAGAATTGATCTTGTTTTCCCTATCCAAGCGCAGCGATGTCGAACCCTTCCATGCCATGGATGTCCTGGCCGAGGCGACACGGCGGCGGCAGGCTGGGCACTCGGTCATTTCCATGGCAGTCGGGCAACCCTCGCATCCCGCGCCGCAGGCGGCACTGGAGGCGGCGCGCGCAGCCCTTGACCATGGCCGCATCGGCTATACGGATGCGCTGGGGACGCTTGCCCTGCGGCAGGCACTCTCCGTTCATTATCAGGCACGTCATGGCTTGAGCATCGATCCGAAGCGGATTGCCATCACCACCGGATCGTCGGCCGGCTTCAATCTCGCTTTCCTGACATTGTTCGACGCCGGCGACAGCGTCGCCATCGCCCGGCCGGGCTATCCGGCCTACCGCAATATCCTCGCAGCGCTCGGTCTCGATGTCATCGAGGTGCCGGTCACCGAGGAGACGCAGTTTACGCTCACTCCTGAAAGCCTCGAGGCGGCACAGGCAGCAAGTGGCAAGCGTCTGAAGGGCGTGCTGTTGGCAAGCCCCGCTAATCCCACAGGCACGGTGACGGGCAGGGCGGCGCTGAAGGCGCTTGCCGATTATTGCGCCGACCGTTCCATCGCCTTCATCTCCGACGAGATCTATCACGGGCTGACCTTCGTCGGCGAGGAGACGAGCGCGCTGGAGCTGACCGACGAGGCGATCGTCATCAATTCCTTCTCGAAATATTATTGCATGACCGGCTGGCGCATCGGCTGGATGGTCTTGCCGGAGCGGCTGGTCCGCCCTATCGAGCGCGTGGCCCAGAGCCTTTATATCTCGGCGCCGGAATTGTCGCAGATTGCCGCCGAGGCGGCGCTCGGGGCTGGCGCCGAGCTCGATGTCTATCGCGAAAGCTATGGCCGCAACCGCGATTTCCTGATGCGCCGGCTGCCGGAAATCGGCTTCCGCATCGCCTCGCCGATGGATGGCGCCTTCTACGCCTATGTCGACGTCAGCCGCTTCACCAATGACAGCATGGCCTTCGCCCGCAAGATGCTGGCGGAAATCAATGTCGCCGCCACGCCCGGCCTCGATTTCGATCCAGTAGAAGGACATCGAGCGATGCGGATCTCCTATGCCGGCTCGAATGCCGAAATCGAGGAAGCCACCGAACGCATGGCGGCTTGGCTGAAATAGTATCCGCAATCAATGATTTGCGTAGACTTTTGAAAGAACTTTCGCAGGCTCGGAAGTCGCATGCGTATGGTGCGTCACGATCTTTTTCAGACCTGCTTCCTTCGCTTGGAGCAATTCCAGCAAAAGTGCGAAGCGGTTTTGCGTCCGGAATTACGTGAAAGCAAAGAGATGGAGCATTTCCACGGCACCTGCTAAGCCGGAAATGCTCTAGATTTTGCGATCAATCGCAAAACTACAGCACCTTTGTCCGGCTCGCTTACGCACATCCTTCAAAAGCGTCCGTCAGCAGAAACGAAAAATCCGGCCGCGTCGCCACGGCCGGATTTCTGTCAAATCATTCCCTATCGAGCTTCTTAAAAGAAGCCGCGGCGCTGCCACCAGCCGGCCTTCTTCGGCTTGGTCGGCTCTCCATCGCCGTCGCCACCTTCATTGGTGCGGGTGGACTTTACCACCGGAGCGGAGGAGGAAACGTTGGATTCGCGATTGGCGCGGGCCGGCTTGGCTGCATCTTCGGTCGCCGACGCCTCTGCCGGATTGTCCAGAACTTCGGCGATCTCTGCGACCGCTTCGATTTCGACATCTGCCGCGGGTGCGGCTTCGACCTCAGGTGTCTCGACCGGCGATGCCTCGACGGCCTTTGCCTTCCGGCGACCGCGGCCCTTGGCGGGCTTGACATCCTCGGTGACGATGGCTGCCGTTTCGACAGCTGCCATGGCGGGCTGTCCCTCGACGGCGGCTTCGCCTTCGGCAACGGCGATCTCGGCCACAGTTACGGTTGCTTCGTCACCTTCTTCGGCGTCAGCCCCATCGGCTTCGTCCGAATTGGCTTCATCGCTTGCGGCCTGTTCGCCGCCTTCGCTTTCACGATTGCGTCGGCCACCACGCTTGCCGCGACGACGGCGCTTGCGCTTCTGCTGCGCGTCATCGTCGTCGTCACCACCAGCGGATGCGGCGTTTTCTGCGCCGGCATCGGCGTCATCATCGTCGCCTTCTTCTCCGTCGGCATCTTCAGCATTCGCTACGGAGTCGTCGTCGGAAACCGAAGCTGCCTGGCCATCATTGCCACGGCCGCGACGACGGCGGCGACGCTTGCGCTTGCGGTTGCCGTCATTGTTCTCAGAGCGGGCGGCAGGCTGCTGCTCGGTAGCTGCCGCGGCCTTTTCTTCCAGCTCTTCGTCTTCGTCCTCATCGGCTTCGATGACGATATCGTCTTCATCGTCATCGGGGATGGCTGCGAAGTTGAACAGGCTTTCGATCTTCACCGGATTGGCGACAGGCTCGCCGCGGTCGATCGCGAAATGCTGCGTGCCGACGGCATTGTCGGCGTCGATGACGATCGCCACGCCAAAGCGGGTTTCGTAATCAATGATCGTCTGGCGCTTGTGATTGAGCAGATAGAGCGCAATGTCCGGCGTCGTGCGCACGGTGATGTCGTGCGTCGTGTTCTTGAGCAGGTATTCCTCGATGCCACGCAGGACGTGCAGAGCGACGGAGGACTGCGAACGCACGTGGCCGGTACCGCCGCAATGCGAGCAAATCTGCGTCGTGCTTTCCAGAACCGATGCGCGGATGCGCTGGCGCGACATTTCCAGAAGGCCGAAATGCGAGATGCGGCCGACCTGGATACGGGCGCGGTCGTTCTTCAGGCACTCCTTCAGCTTCTTCTCGACGGCGCGGTTGTTGCGCTTTTCTTCCATGTCGATGAAGTCGATGACGATCAGGCCGGCAAGGTCGCGCAGACGAAGCTGACGGGCCACTTCATCGGCGGCCTCCAGGTTCGTCTGGAGCGCGGTATCCTCGATCGAATGTTCGCGGGTCGAGCGGCCCGAGTTGACGTCGATCGAAACCAGCGCTTCCGTCTGGTTCATGATCAGGTAACCGCCGGACTTCAGCGTCACCTGCGGCTGCAGCATGCGGTCGAGTTGCGCCTCGATGCCCGAGCGCGAGAAGATCGGATGGATGTCGCGATAGGGCTGAACCACCTTGGCATGGCTCGGCATCAGCATCTTCATGAAGTCTTTCGCTTCACGATAGCCTTCCTCGCCGGAGACGATGACTTCGCCGATATCCTTGTTGTAGAGGTCGCGGATCGAGCGCTTGATCAGGCTGCCTTCTTCATAGACGAGGCAAGGAGCGGTCGAAGCGAGCGTCAGCGTGCGGACGTTTTCCCACAGGCGCATCAGATATTCGAAGTCGCGCTTGACTTCGACCTTGGTGCGGTTGGCACCCGCCGTGCGCAGGATGACGCCCATGCCCTGCGGCACTTCGAGCAGCTTGGCAATTTCCTTCAGGCGCTTGCGGTCCTGCGGATTGGTGATCTTGCGGGAAATGCCGCCGCCGCGCGCCGTATTCGGCATCAGAACCGAATAGCGGCCTGCAAGCGACAGATAGGTGGTGAGCGCCGCGCCCTTGTTGCCGCGCTCTTCCTTGGCCACCTGCACCAGCAGGATCTGCCGGCGCTTGATGACTTCCTGGATGCGGTACTGCTTGCGCGGCTTGCGCTGGACGCGGTCCGGAACCTCTTCCATTGCGTCTTCGGCGCCGACGGATTCGATCACTTCCTCTTCATGGTCGTGATCATCATCGTCGTCGTCATCATGACGGCGCTTGGAGGAGCGGACGTCTTCGGAGATCGAATCGGTTTCGACCATGGCGGCCATTTCGCCCGACGGACCGTCCTCGTCCTCGCTCGGCGCATCGATCGCCGTCGTCGCTTCCGGGGCGGATGCCTTTTCGGCGGGAGCCTCCGCTACCACCTTCTTGCGGCTGCGGCGCGGCTTCTTGGCCGGAATTGCTTCCTCTGCGGGCGCCGCTGCTTCCGGGACGGAGGCCTCTTCCGCGATCGCGGTCGGCACTTCGGCTTCGTCGCTCTTCTTGGGAACGATGCCGATATCAGGCTGTTCCTGCTGCGAAAGGTCGAGCGCGGTTTCCACATGCTCGACATCATCGTCGCGGCGATGCTCTTCGGCCTCGGCCCTCAGAAGCGCCTGACGATCGGCGAGAGGGATCTGATAGTAGTCGGGATGGATTTCGGCAAAGGCCAGGAAGCCGTGCCGGTTGCCGCCGTAATCCACGAATGCGGCCTGAAGCGAAGGTTCGACCCTCGTTACTTTTGCAAGATAGATGTTGCCGCGGATTTGCTTCTTGTGCTGAGACTCGAAGTCAAATTCTTCTATGCGGTTCCCGCGAACGACAACGACGCGCGTCTCTTCCTCGTGAGACGCATCGATAAGCATTTTGTCTGCCATGAAAGCTGTGCTCCTCGGCGCAGACAACCGGATGGGGGCCCGCCTGTCGCTGGGACAAGCCGGACATGGTCCGCCGTTGCTGCACCGGATAATGAAAGTCGCGATTGGTTCGGAGATGACAGCATCCAGACGGCAGCCGGGGCATCATTTCCCTGGGGTCTGTTCACTCTCTTAAAAAGCTGCTGCGGTAGCATCCGTAACCAAGCGAGATCGACTATGCCTTAGACCCAACGAATGGGTCCGATGAATGTGCTCTCTAAAGAGCGTTTGGTGGCTCTCCACCGATGAATTTCCCGTCTGAACCGGAAATTCAGATATCCACTATTCGGAGCAGAAGCACTGCAGACGACGGATGACTGCCGCTTATGGCGCCTGGTACTCGAGGCGGCTGCCTTTGCGGCGACTCTATCCCGTCAACACTTCTACCCTAATATGCGTTGTATGTTTTATCTGTCACAATAGCAAGGGAAAAGCCAAGTATGCCATAATATTGATGGATTCGTCGGATGATGAGGACGCGGGGAGGGCGCATCAACGATTCGTCTCCCGGCGCATCATCGGGTGCGGCCATCACGTCAAACCTGGTTCCGCTATTGGGACTTCAAAAACAACGCCGAAACCAATATGGGGCGCGTTGGACAGTTGGTAAAGGGATTGCGGCATGTGGCGGAGATTGGCGTGAGGGCTTTGCGAATTGCGGCAGCGGCCTTCGCCCTTATGATTCTCGTGGTGCTTTCGGCATTTGCGCCTGCCTTGGCCGCGGATGGTCCGTTGCTCGCCTATGGCGCGCGCATAGCCGGCGACGATGCCCGCACGCGCATCGTCATCGACATGGACCGAGAGCCGGCCTTCACTGTCCATTATCTCGACAATCCCGCCCGCGTGGTGATCGATCTGCCCGCGACGGCATTCGGCTTTCCGGCCGCCGATCTCAAGCCGACCGGTCTCTTCAAAGATATCCGCTACGGCACCATGGATGCAGACAGCGCTCGCATCGTGCTGACGGCAAAAAAGCCGGTGAAGCTGGTCATGGCCAAGGTGCAGGCCGATGAAGGAGGCAAGGGGCAGCGCCTCGTGCTCGATGCCGAGATGGTGCCGACCGAACAATTCGCCGAGCTGGTGAAGAAGCAGAGTTGGACGAGCGACGATACCGCCAGGGATGTCGGTCCGGTCGCGCCGACGCAGAAGGCCGATCCGAATATCTTCCTGATCGCCGTTGACGCCGGTCATGGCGGCATCGACGCGGGTGCGACCGGTACCGACGGCGTCACGCAGGAAAAGGACATCACGCTCGCCTTCGCGAAGCTGTTTGCCGACAAGCTGAATGCCCAGGCCGGCATCAAGGCCTTCCTCACGCGTGACAAGGATCAATATTTGTCCTTGTCGGAGCGCGTAACCATCGCGCGCCAGAACCGCGCCTCGCTTTTCATCTCGCTGCATGCTGATACGCTGAAGCAGAAGGATATCCGCGGCGCGACCGTCTATACGATCTCTGACAAGGCTTCGGACCGGCTTGCCGGCGAAGTCGCCGACCGTGAAAACAATTCCGATCAGATCGCCGGGGCCGACGCTCAGGCACAGCCGGCCGCCGTCAACGATATTCTGATGGATCTGACCCGCCGCGAGACGCAGGCCTTCTCCATCTCGCTGGCGCAGGATGTGCTGTCCTCGTTCAACGGCCAGGTCTCGATGATCAACAATCCGCACCGTCACGCCGGCTTCCAGGTCTTGCAGGCGCCGGATGTACCCTCGATCCTGCTCGAGCTCGGCTTTCTCTCCAACAAGGAAGACGAGAAGCTGTTGCTCGACCCCGATTGGCGGCAGAAGGTGGCCGACAGGCTGACCGAAGCGGTGAAGCAGTATCGCGTATCGATCATCGCGAACGGCGGCTAACGGCGCCGAATGCCGATGATCAACCGTGGCTTCCATGTAACAGCGTTGAATATTAGAATTGAATGAAACTTGGAATACGGGGGCGAGCCCTATTTTGCTCACATTCCCGCCGTTACAGCGAACTATCATCCGCTCGCGAGTGAAGCACGGCTTTGTTTCAATGCCGTCTTGCATTAACACCGCGAGCATGCAAAACGCCCGTGGCTATGCGATGATCTCGCGCACATGCCGCATGAAGAACAAGCACCGGTAGTATCATATGATCAGACTGATTGGATATTTCTTTGGGCTGGGCTGCCTCCTGTTTCTGGGTGTTGCGGCTGCGGCGGCCATCTATCTGAGCGTGGTCTCCAAGGAACTTCCCGACTATGAGGTGCTTGCGAAATATGCGCCGCCGGTGACGACACGCATTCACGCCGGCAACGGCGCCTTGATGAAGGAATATTCGCGGGAGAACCGGCTTTTCGTGCCGATCCAGGCCATTCCCGATCGCGTCAAGGCAGCATTCCTTTCGGCGGAAGACAAGAATTTCTACAATCATCCCGGCGTCGATGTCGGTGGCCTAGCACGCGCCATTGTGGTGAACCTGCAGAACATCGGTTCCGGCCGCCGATTCGTCGGCGCATCCACCATCACGCAGCAGGTCGCCAAGAACTTCCTGCTTTCCGCCGACCAGACCTTCGACCGCAAGATCAAGGAAGCCATCCTCTCCTTCCGCATCGAACAGGCCTACAGCAAGGACAAGATCCTCGAGCTTTACCTGAACGAGATCTATTTCGGCCTGAATTCCTATGGCATCGCCGGCGCCGCGCTCACCTATTTCGACAAGTCCGTCAACGAGCTGACTATTGCCGAATCGGCCTATCTGGCCTCGCTTCCCAAGGGCCCGTCCAACTACAATCCGTTCCGCCGTGCCGAAGCAGCGCTCACTCGCCGCAATTGGGTGATCGACCGCATGGTGGAGAATGGCTATGTCAGCCAGAGCGACGGCGAAGAGGCAAAGAAGCAGCCGCTCGGCGTCGTGCCGCCGAAGAGCGGCCCGTCGCTTTTCGCCTCGGATTATTTCGCCGAAGAAGTCCGCCGCCAGCTGATCGACCAATACGGTGAAAAGACCCTTTATGAGGGCGGCCTTTCCGTCCGCACGTCGCTTGACCCGCAGATGCAGCTCGAAGCACGCAAGGCCCTGCAGGACGGCCTGGTCGATTATGACGAGCGTCGCGGTTATCGCGGCCCGCTCAAGCAGATCGCGACGTCGCAGGATTGGGGCGCCGAGCTTGTCAAGGTTCCCGCGCTGAGCGACGTGCCGGAATGGCAGGCCGCCATCGTCCTCTCCGTCTCCGATCAGGGCGTCGACATCGGATTGCAGCCGAGTGTCGATGCGGCAGGCAGGATTTCGACCCAGCGCAAGCGCGGCACGATCGCCGCTGCCGATATGCGCTGGGCCTACCGGTCGGCGGGCGGCAAGTCGGTGAAATCGCCGGGCGGCGTGCTGAGCGCTGGTGATGTGATTTACGTGCAGAAGACCGGCAACGCCGATTCGAGCAGCTATCGCCTGCGTCAGCCGCCGAAGGTGCAGGGCGGCCTGGTCGTCATGGATCCGCATACCGGCCGCGTGCTCGCCATGGTCGGCGGCTTCTCCTATGCGCAGTCCGAATTCAACCGCGCGACCCAGGCCAGGCGTCAGCCGGGTTCGTCGTTCAAGCCGTTCGTCTATGCGGCTGCGATGGATAACGGCTATACGCCGGCCTCCGTCATTCTCGACGATCCGCTGCAGATCACGCTCAGCAACGGCGATGTGTGGAAGCCGACGAACTACGAAGGCGAGGGCGGCGGCGTGCATACGCTGCGCTTTGCCATCGAACACTCCCGCAACCTGATGACTGTCCGCCTCGCCTCCGACATGGGCATGCCGCTGGTTGCCGAATATGCCGAGCGCTTCGGCATCTACGACCATATGAACCCGGTTCTCGCCATGTCGCTGGGTGCCGGCGAAACGACGGTACTGCGCATGGTTTCGGCTTATTCTGTCATCGCCAACGGCGGCAAGCAGATCAAGCCGACGCTGATCGACCGCATCCAGGACCGCTACGGCAAGACGATCTTCAAGCATGAGGAGCGCGTCTGCGCTAACTGCAATGTGAATGTCTGGCAGAACCAGGACGAGCCTGTCATTGCCGATAATCGCGAGCAGGTGCTCGATCCGATGACGGCCTATCAGGTCACGTCGATGATGCAGGGCGTCATCATTCGCGGTACGGCCGCCGGCAAGATCAAACTCAACACCGATGTCGCCGGCAAGACCGGCACCACCAACGATGAGAAGGATGCCTGGTTCGTCGGCTTCACGCCGAGCCTCGTCGCCGGCCTCTACGTTGGCTACGACACGCCGACCACGCTCGGCCGGGGCGGCACCGGCGGCGCGCTCGCCGCGCCGGTCTTCAACGAATTCATGCAGGTGGCGACGAAGGATCAACCGCCGGAGAAGTTCCAGGTCCCGGCTGGCATGACAATGGTTGCAGTCAATCGCGCGACCGGCATGGCCGCGCAGCAGGGCGATCCGAATGCCATCATGGAAGCCTTCAAGCCTGGCACCGGCCCGGCAACGAGCCTCCAGGTCATTGGTGGCGGCGATGCCGCGCAGGTGCCGCCGGAGGAGATTCTGAGGACGTCGCCGCAGGCGAACCAGGCGGTCACTTCCGGATCTGGCGGCCTTTTCTGATCCCATCCTATTTGCCTGATCAACATGCCGCGGGGCTTTACAGCCGCGGCATGTATATCTATGTCACCAGCACTCTTTGAATTGGATGGCCGTTCGTCTTGAGCGGCGAAATGAAGAAGCAGGATCATGAGAGCCGAAATCGAGAAAATAGTCGACGAAACCAAGCAGGCTATCACCCTGCTGAGGAGGCATCTTTGACTGGGACCAGGCGGTAAGACGACTGGACTGGTTGAATAACAAGTCGGAAGATCCGACCCTCTGGAACGATGCCGCCGAAGCGCAGAAGCTGATGCGCGAGCGCCAGCAGCTCGATGATGGCATTGGCGGCGTGCGCGCGCTCGAACAGCAGCTTACGGATAATGTCGGGCTGATCGAGCTTGGCGAGGAAGAGGGCGATGCAGAGGTCGTCCGCGAAGCTGAAGAGGCTCTCAAGGGCCTGAAGACGGAAGCGGCGCGCCGGCAGGTGGAGGCCATGCTCTCTGGCGAGGCCGACTCCAACGATACCTATGTCGAAGTCCATTCGGGCGCCGGCGGCACCGAGAGCCAGGATTGGGCGAACATGCTGTTGCGCATGTATACCCGCTGGGCCGAACGCCAGCGCTTCAAGGTGGAGCTGCTCGAAGTTCATGACGGCGAAGAGGCCGGCATCAAGTCGGCAACGCTTCTGGTCAAGGGCCACAATGCCTATGGTTGGATGAAGACCGAGTCGGGCGTCCACCGCCTCGTTCGCATCTCGCCCTATGACAGCAATGCGCGCCGTCACACGTCCTTCTCGTCGATCTGGGTCTACCCCGTCGTCGACGACTCGATCCAGATCGATATCAACGAAGGCGATTGCCGCATCGACACCTATCGCTCGTCCGGCGCCGGCGGTCAGCACGTCAACACCACCGACTCGGCCGTGCGCATCACGCATATTCCGACCGGGATCGTCGTGCAGTGCCAACAGGAACGCTCGCAGCACAAGAACCGCGCCAAGGCCTGGGACATGCTGCGCGCCCGCATGTACGAGGCGGAGCTGATGAAGCGGGAAGAGGCGGCCAATGCCGAAGCCGCTTCCAAGACGGATATCGGCTGGGGTCACCAGATCCGGTCCTATGTCCTGCAGCCCTACCAGCTGGTCAAGGATCTGCGCACCGGCGTTTCGAGCACCGCGCCCGGCGATGTGCTGGACGGTGATCTCAATGAATTCATGGAAGCCGCACTCGCGCATCGCATCAGCGGTGCCGCCGATGCGGTCGTCGACGACGTCGAGTGAGTTCGAACCCATCAACACCAATAAAAAAGCCCCGGAGACGGGGCTTTTTTATTGGCGGGTGCGCTGTAAATTCCGGCTTCAATCCGAAAACTGTTCCGCGAGGATCCGATCCGACCACGATCTGTCCGGATCGGAAAGAATGCGGGCTGTCGTATCTTCGCTCTGGCGGATTTGGATGCCAAGGACGGATTTGACCTCGGCATTGTCGGCGGCGGCGTTGACCGGGCGTTTTTCCGCTTCGAGCACGGTGATGTCGACCGTGACCTTGTTTGGCAGCAGCGCGCCGCGCCAGCGGCGGGGACGGAAGGCGCTGACCGGCGTCATGGCCAGCAGCGGCGCCTCCAGCGGCAGGATAGGGCCGTGGGCGGAGAGATTATAGGCCGTGGAGCCCGCCGGCGTCGTTACCATCAGGCCATCGCAGATCAGTTCCGGCAGACGGACCCGACCGTCGATCTCGACCTTCAGTTTCGCCGTCTGATAGGATTGGCGAAACAGCGACACCTCGTTGATGGCGAGAGCGACGCGGGAGCTGCCATCCGCATTGCGCGTGGTCATCTGCAGCGGATGGAATGCGTTTTCGACAGCCGCCTCGATGCGTTCGGCCAGGCAATCCGTTCGATAATCATTCATCAGGAAGCCGACCGAACCGCGGTTCATGCCATAGACGCACTTGCCGGAATTCATGGTACCGTGCAGCGTCTGCAGCATGAAGCCGTCGCCACCGAGCGCCACCACGACATCCGCGCTCTCCTGCGGCGTCTGGCCATAGAGGCGAATCAGTTCCTGCTGCGCAGCCTGTGCCTCCGGCGCGGTGGAGGCGAGAAAGCAAACGGATTGAAGATTGCGTGACATGCAACGTCCTTTAAGTGGCCATACTAGGTAATGTTATTCCCCTCCTGCGACAAGACGTTTCACTCGGACTGGTAAATCGTTGAAGCCGCGCACCGATCCCCCAGCTTTAAGGCCGAACGAGGTGATTTTCCCTTTACAGGATTTCAAAATCTGTTAGTTGGCATGCCCACATGCCCTTGTAGCTCAGTTGGTAGAGCACCTGATTTGTAATCAGGGGGTCGCGGGTTCGAACCCTGCCGGGGGCACCAGATTTTTCCAAGACTTGGTTGCCTTATTGATCGCTGGTATGGAAAATCGGCGACAACGAGATAATTTATAGACGCCGAAGCCTCAGCATGTCGGCGAAATCATCAACATAATATCTTGTCCCTGGAAACCTATGACCAGCAATCCCAAGAAGCCGAAGTTAGAGCATTCCGAACTCTCGGGTGAATTCACCGATGACGGTGTGACCGTCTTGGTCGATATCTTTCGTCCGGCCGGTACCAATGCCGACTGGCGGATGGAAGTCATTACGCCGGAGGAGGATCTGATCGAATGGGAAGAACCCTTCGCGACCGACCGCGAGGCGTTCGACGAATTCCTGGCAACGATCGCGCGCGACGGCATCAGGTCGTTCTTTGACGAGGCGGATCCCGCGATTCACTGAGCTGCAGATACGTCTTGGCGAGCTGCATCAAATCGCAGCGGTTCTCCATGCATGCATTTGCATGCGTGCTCGGGGTTATAGGCGCATTTACAATGGCCGAAATAGGCATACACTCCATCCGTCAATGGCGGGGAGGATACGTTCATGCGCGAGATATCGCGGCATGTCGTCTTGGGATTGCCGCTTGTCGTGATCACGGCGGTCACAGGCGTGCCAGCGTTAGCCGGTGAAAACTGCTACTGTAAAAATACGGATGGAAAGCAGCATGCGGTCGGCGAGGTTGCCTGCATGACCATCGGTGACCGCAGCTATCTCGCACAATGCGAGATGAACCTTAACGTCACCTCCTGGGCGAAGCTTCAGGACGGATGCCCGGTTACCGAGAGAGTGCTTTGGCGCCAATCGGCCTGGCACCCGGCGCCGATGACCGTGCGATGAGCATTGCCGGCCTGATCTAAAGCATCTGCTTCAGTCGGCCTATTTGCGAACCAGCAGGAGCGGTTCGCCTTCCTCTTCTTCGGACTTCTGGAAACTGCCGTCCGGCTTCATGTCGAAGGAGAGCGAGGAGCCATCACTGCCCAGCATCACCAGCCCGAAACCTTCGGCGGCCCAGAGTGAAAGCTTGAGCTCGCCAATCTCGGCGGCGCAGTCTCCGCTTGGTGACATTTTGGCGGTGCCGTCCTGATCCTTGTCGGTGGTGAGCGTGATATCGCAGACCGGCTTTCCGCCCGGCTGCTGGATGCGCCATGCGCCGGCAAGACTTGCGACGGTCGGCACGTGATCGACATCGCCCAGCGCCGGCAACAGCCATGTAGGGTCGCCGCCTTCGCTTTGCCACGGGGAGCCTTCCTCCTGCTGGAAGCGCATCAGCGGCTTGCCCTCGGCATCCGCGATGGCGAGCGCGCCGTCGTCCGTGAAGTTCCACGCGCGGGCTTTGGCGAGAGCGGGCAGGGGTGTCGCGCAGGCATCGGCACCGGTGATTTCGTGACCGCCAGCAACTGCGTTCGTCCCGAAGGTGAGACGGCAGCCCTTGGCGCCGCTTTCAGGCGCGACCAGCCATGTGCCGGTTTGTGCCTGAACGACTTCGTCGTCGGCTGCCGGGGCCGGCTGGGCCATTGTCAAAGCAAGGGCGGCGGAAACCGCCGCTAGACCGAGAGCACGGATCAAGGCAAATTCTCCCAACATGCCGCGGCCGCCAGGGGCGCCGCTATGATTTGAGATAGGACCGCGTCGCATATAGCGCGATCGCGGCTGCGTTCGAGACATTCAGCGATTTGATGGCGCCCGGCATGTCGAGCCGAGCCAGTGCATTCACCGTTTCCCGGGTCTTTTGACGCAGCCCCTTGCCCTCGGAACCGAGAACGAGTGCGATCTTGTCGCCGCTGAACGTGCCTTCCAGCGGTGCCGGCCCTTCCGAATCAAGACCGATCGTCGTGAAGCCGAGCCGATGCAGCTCGCCGAGCGCATCCGAGAGATTGGTGATCTGTATATAAGGTATGAGCTCGAGCGCACCCGAGGCGGATTTGGCGAGCACGCCTGATTCGGTCGGGCTGTGGCGCTGCGTCGTGATCACGGCACCGGCGTCGAAGGCCACGGCCGAGCGCATGATGGCGCCGACATTGTGCGGATCCGTCACCTGATCGAGAACGAGTAACAACGGACTGCCCTTCAGTGCTTCGAGGCGTCGCACGGGCAGGGGACGCGTTTCCAGCATCACGCCCTGGTGGATGGCTTCAGGACCCAGAATCTTGTCGATATCCTGCGGCGAGACGATCTCGACGGGAATGCCGAGTGCGTCGGCCGGGCCGATTTCCAGCCGCACCAGCGCATTCTGCGTCGTCGACAGCTTGATGTTCTTGCGCTCGGGATTGCCGAGAGCCGCGCGGACCGTGTGCAGGCCATAAAGAAGGACCTGGTCTGGCGCGAGCGCCGGCGGCTTCCAATCGTCCGCGCCAGCCCGCTTGCGCTTCTGCGGTGCCGGGGTCGGAATTTCACCACGTTCGCGCTTGGCGTCGCGATGCGCGCGACGCAGGGTGGCGTAATGCGTGTCCTTGGCCGATTTGTCGTCGGCCGTGTTTTCAGGGCCGGAGCGGCCGGATATTTTATCTTTGCTCATGCGGCTTTATAACCAGCGCCTTCCCGGGCGCATAGCCTCTTTCAGCGTCGGGCTTTTCCCACAGGCTGAAATTTTTTCGTCATTTTTGCCAATTCCTTGTGTTGACAGACGGAAATCGTCCGGTCATATACGCGGCGCAGATCGAAGCGGCGACGCCACGGTCGAGCAACTTGGTCGCAAGATCCAGTCGGAATACTGGAGGGATGCCCGAGTGGTTAAAGGGGACGGACTGTAAATCCGTTGGCTCAGCCTACGTTGGTTCAAATCCAACTCCCTCCACCATTCCGGACCGGATCTTGACCACCCGCGCGGGTATAGCTCAATGGTAGAGCAGCAGCCTTCCAAGCTGAATACGCGGGTTCGATTCCCGCTACCCGCTCCAAGCTTTTCAACCACTTAGCTATATCCTGTGTCACAGCGTGTCAGTCAGTCTTTTTGGCACGCCTTTCATTGCGAGCTTCCGTGATTCGGCGGCTGCTCTCCAATCCATCGCCGCGGCTATACCGGCGAGTGGTTTTTGTCGTGGTATGGGTCGCAAGATCACGGGCATCTTCCAAAGAGCCCGTTGCCTCGACGGTTTCGGAAACAGCTCCAGCTCTCGAATCCATCGACCAGACATTTGATGGAAAGCCGGCAGCATGCCGCACCCTGCGGAATTTCCCCGTATAACGGCTCTTCCGATATGGTTTCCAGTGATCCTCGTCAATGACGACTGGGCCAATATCGAGTTAAAGAACCTTATCGAGAGTTGAGCTTATTTTGCCGTTGTACAACTTTGATGTAAAACAGCGCGTTGCCTAAGTAGAGCTTGCAAGGAGCTATTATGAATTTGTCTGACGTTATGCAGAAGCCGCGCCGTAAGGTCGACAGAGCTAAGCGGCATATTTCAGAGCTTGTGCGAGAAACCAATCCCCTGTCGCGCGATCTCTATGAGCTAAAGATTGAAATTAATCGGTCCAGAGCCGTCCTCAGAACGCCGGACGAGCATCTCTTACGATACAAGCCTTTGACATCGATATCGGAACATTTCGGTGCCGTAATGGGGGATGCAGTTAACAACCTCCGCGAAGCGCTCGATTATTGGATGAATATGGCGCTTCAAACGGTGGGGCCGAAACAGAAGGCGCATTTTCCCTTCGCAAAGAGCAGTGTCGATCTAAGCACTTCGAAGGCATACAAGGATATACAAGCTTGGTTTCCTCAAGCTGCAAACTTTATCGCTACCATCATACAGCCGTGCTTCGACCAAAAACCGAATTTATGGGCAGTGACGAGCCTGTCAAACTATAACAAACACAACGATTTTCTGCCTTCAGTCGGAATTACCACAATCGAGAACGTGAATGTGCGTACAGGAGGGCTTACGATGCAAAGTTGCTCCATTGGTGGTCCTGCCGACCAAAAATTGAATTTAATTCAGAGTGTAGCACCAATACATTTTAGCAATGCGTACAATACAAAGGTAGAATTGCGTTTTGCTGGCGGGACCGAATTTGATGGCACTCTCGTGACCAAGCAGATGACAAGCATGATGGCTGCGGTGTCGTGCGCCTTGGATGACTTAGAGGGATTTATCGCGCCGTATTGTAAGTAGGGGACGGCTTGTCCAACGAGTTGAGGCCAAGAGGCATCAACTGGCCGTTGGCGGTGTTCATATTGTATCGAACCTGATCTATCCTGGCGATGACACGCTGTCGTCCTACTGCAAATAAAGCCTAATCGCGAACATGGCAGATGCTCGACGCCCTCATCCGCCTTGCGCTCATCCCATCTTTGCATATTTGACATGAAGGGTTGCTTATATTCTCGCGAGCGATAGATAATGCTCAAGCAACCGAAACGGGAGAGCGCAATGGGTATCTTCGACAAGATCAAGGGTGCAATCTGGGGAGAGGCGAAGGCTGCTCCAGCGCCGACACAGACTGCAGCAACCGCCAATCCGACGAGCGCGCCGACGCCGGCTCCCTCATCGACCACGGCGGCAACATCCCCCGCGACAAGCGCGCCATCCGCTCCGGTGGATGTCGCCGCCATTCTCGACGCTGCCGTCAAGAAGAATGGTCAGAAGCTCGACTGGAAACATTCGATCGTCGATCTGATGAAGGCGCTCGGTATGGATGCGAGCCTTTCCGAGCGCAAGGAACTGGCGCAGGAACTGGGTTACACCGGTGACGCCGGAGATTCCGCCAAGATGAACACCTTCCTTCATAAGGCGCTTCTGAAGAAGCTCGCGGACAATGGCGGCAAGGTGCCCGCCGATCTCCTCAATTGACATACGCGAAGCTTCGGTACGCCCACATTTGCTGGCCGCGCCGGATAACGCATCGCGGCAGATGACGATTTATTGCCGCTTGATTGTTTTGCGCCCTTTCCTTTCGGAGAGGGCGCTTTGCATTCACGGCCATCTCAGTCCGGAGGCATGCTTCCATTCCGCCGTCCGGCACTGGAATTCCCGCCCGTGCTTTCCTATCTAAGCGCCTGAACCGGCAAATGCTTTTTTGCCTTTCCGGATCGGGCGGCGAACCTTGCGTGGCGAATGAAAGTCGAAGGCTGCGGAGCATCCGTCATCGACCAGGCTGCGACGGGAATAGGGCCTGCAATTAAGTCTTGCGCAAATGCGATGAAAGCCTTAAACGGCGGCACTAAACCGGTTCGCCGGGGTCACTCATTACGTTCACAGGAAGCATTCAAATGGCAAAGAGTAAGTTTGAGCGCAATAAGCCGCACGTTAACATCGGCACGATCGGGCACGTTGACCACGGCAAGACGTCCTTGACGGCGGCGATCACGAAGTACTTCGGCGAGTTCAAGGCGTATGACCAGATCGACGCCGCTCCGGAAGAAAAGGCGCGCGGCATCACGATCTCGACGGCGCACGTCGAGTATGAGACGCCGGCTCGCCACTATGCGCACGTCGACTGCCCCGGCCACGCCGACTATGTGAAGAACATGATCACCGGTGCCGCACAGATGGACGGCGCGATCCTGGTTTGCTCGGCCGCCGACGGCCCGATGCCGCAGACGCGCGAGCACATCCTGCTTGCCCGCCAGGTTGGCGTTCCGGCGATCGTGGTGTTCCTGAACAAGGTCGACCAGGTTGACGACGCTGAGCTTCTGGAGCTGGTCGAGCTCGAAGTTCGCGAACTTCTGTCGTCCTACGACTTCCCGGGCGACGACATTCCGGTTGTCAAGGGTTCGGCGCTTGCCGCTCTTGAAGATTCGGACAAGAAGATCGGCGAAGACGCGATCCGCGAGCTGATGGCTGCTGTTGACGCCTACATCCCGACGCCTGAGCGTCCGATCGACCAGCCGTTCCTGATGCCGATCGAAGACGTGTTCTCGATCTCCGGCCGTGGTACGGTTGTGACGGGCCGCGTCGAGCGCGGTATCGTCAAGGTTGGCGAAGAAGTCGAGATCGTCGGCATCCGCGCGACGTCGAAGACGACGGTGACCGGCGTTGAAATGTTCCGCAAGCTGCTCGATCAGGGCCAGGCCGGCGACAACATCGGCGCACTGGTTCGCGGCGTGAACCGTGACGGCGTCGAGCGTGGCCAGATTCTGTGCAAGCCGGGTTCTGTCAAGCCGCACAAGAAGTTCATGGCCGAAGCCTACATCCTGACGAAGGAAGAAGGCGGCCGTCATACGCCGTTCTTCACGAACTACCGTCCGCAGTTCTACTTCCGCACGACGGACGTGACTGGCATCGTGACGCTTCCGGAAGGCACGGAAATGGTCATGCCGGGCGACAACGTCACGGTTGCGGTTGAGCTGATCGTTCCGATCGCGATGGAAGAAAAGCTGCGCTTCGCGATCCGCGAAGGCGGCCGTACCGTCGGCGCAGGCATCGTTGCCTCCATCGTCGAGTAATCTTCGGATTATTCCTTTATAAGAGGCCCCGCTGGAAACAGCGGGGCCTTTTCGCATTGGGAGGTATGCATGAGCCTGATCATTCTGACCGGCGCTTCGGGATCGGGAAAGACCGCGATCGCGCAGGCGATCGCCAGGGACCATGCGTCTATGTTAGCCGTCTATCATTTCGACAGTATCGGCGTGCCGTCGCTTGACGCCATGATCCAGGACCATGGTTCGCCCGAGGGCTGGCAGCGGGACAAGACCGTGGAATGGCTAGCGCGGCTTGCGCCACAGATGCGGAAGGGCAGGGCCATTCTTCTCGAAGGGCAGATGCGGCCATCCTTCATCAAGGAGGCAGCGGCGGCGGCCGATATCGGTGACTATCGCCTGTTGCTGATCGATTGCGACGACGCAGCGCGGATTCATCGCTTGGCGGTTGAGCGAGGCCAGCCGGAGCTTGCCGATGCGAACATGATGAACTGGGCGGCCTATCTGCGTCAGGAAGCCCGGAAAAATAGCTGCGAGATCCTCGACACGAGCGATCTTTCGATCGAACAGAGCGTGGATACGGTGCTGAAATATCTGTTCCGGTAGCTCCAATGATATCGTCACCGGACGGTGATATGGCTCTGCGTGAGTTCCGCTTTCGCACGACGCACGGCATCCGCAACGAAATCATTCTTCCCGCCGGTATAATGATCCCAGTCGCCATTTGCCTGTTCGGCGAGCCGGCGTATCTATCCGATTATTTTGCCGGAAGAACCTCCGGTCACCAAGGCTTGTCTTGCGAAATGGGCGCAGGGGCCTATTTATCGCTCGATTTTCCAAGGAGGAGATTTTCATGAAGAAACGTATTTTGTTCACGGGCGGCAGCGGCAAGGCGGGGCGTCACGCGGTTCCATGGCTGGTGAATGCCGGCTATGAGGTTCACAATATCGACCTCGTGCCGCTGAACAGCCCCGGCGTCACCAACCTGCAGGTCGATATCACCGATGCGGGACAAGTATATGATGTCCTGACCATGCATCGCGATTTTCCCGATCTCGACCACGGCAAAGGCGTGCAGCCTTTCGACGCAGTCGTGCATTTCGCCGCCATACCGCGCATCCTGATCAAGCCCGACAATGAGACGTTCCGCATCAACACGATGAGCACCTACAATGTCATCGAGGCGGCCGCGAAGCTCGGCGTGAAGAAGATCATCATTGCCTCCAGCGAGACAACCTATGGCATCTGCTTTGCCGAAGGCCATCGCGACTTCCATCAATTCCCGCTGGAGGAAGATTACGACGTCAACCCGATGGATTCCTACGGCTTGTCCAAGGTCGTGAACGAGAAGACGGCTCGGGCTTTCGCCGAGCGTTTCGGTATCGACATCTACGCGCTGCGCATCGGCAATGTCATCGAGCCGCATGAATATGAGCGCTTTCCGGAATTTTTCGCCAACAGCGAAATCCGCAAGCGCATCGCCTGGAGTTATATCGACGCCCGCGACCTCGGCCAGATCGTCCATCTCTGTATCGGCAAAGATGGTCTCGGTTTCCAGGTGTTCAATGCCGCCAATGATACGGTCTCGGCCAACACGCCGTCGCGCGAGCTTGCCGCGAAGCATTTTCCGAACGTGCTTTTCAACCGCGAGATCGGCGAGTATGAGGGCCTTTTGTCCAACCGCAAGATCCGCGAAGTACTGGGCTTCAAGGAAGAGCATAATTGGCGGAAATATGTGAACGTCTAGGGCTTTGCCTTTGAAACGATCCTCGGCGCTCTCTCGCGGCGCCGGGCGGGGAGAGGGGCAGCTGCGCTGCCTCTCCATTTGTTACGCAGCAAAACCAAAAATGCTTCCCCAAACACTCGACAAATATCGCCGTTTATTTAAGTAGGGTTGCGTTCGCGCAGCATCTCCTAGAGATTGCAGCGCATGGTCCGGTATATCCGCGCCCTTGTTTCGAACCAGCACCCTCCGGCCGACGTGCTTCAAGGGTGAGCAGAGCGCGATTTGCGTCGCGGCGAAAAGATAGTTGCCGGCTGACCTGCATGCGCTCAGCCGTTTCGGAGGTATCATGAAGGATAATGTCGCACGTATTTTTGTCGGTTTCGATTCCAAGGAAGTCGTGGCCTATCACGTCCTGACCCAGAGCATCATCGAGCGCTCGTCGATCCCGGTGGTCTTCTCGCCGATCGTGCTCAACAACCTCGACGGCATCTTCACGCGCGAGCGCAATCCGCTGCAGTCGACCGAGTTTTCCTTCTCGCGCTTCCTCGTGCCCTACCTCAGCGACTATCAGGGCTGGAGCATCTTCATGGATTGCGACATGCTCGCCCGCGCCGATATCGCCGAACTCTGGGCATTGCGTGACGATCGCTACGCGGCCATGTGCGTCAAGCATGATTACCAGCCGAAGATCGAAACCAAGTTCCTCGGCCAGACGCAGACCAAATATGAGAAGAAGAACTGGTCGAGCATGATCCTGTTCAACAATGCCAAGTGCACGGCATTGACGAAGGATTTCGTCAACACGGCAACCGGCCTTCAGCTTCATCAGTTCAAGTGGCTGGAGAATGACGACCAGATCGGTGAAGTTCCGGTCGTCTGGAACTATCTCGTCAACGAATATGACCACCGCGAAGATGCCAAACTCGTGCATTTCACCGACGGTGGCCCGTATTTCGACGAATATCGTAATGACGATTACGCCGAAGAGTGGTTCGCCATGCGAGACCGTATGCTGCACGTCCAGCAGAAGTGAGCGATTTGGATCGAAAGACGACAGGAAACATCGATCTCGGCATACCGGCCGCGGGTTCCGCCGCCGGCCTGAACAGCGCCGACGAGTGGCGGGCCATACTGGCGGGGTTTTCCCATATCGTTCTGGTCGCCAATAGCGACGTCGTCGATATCGCCAACCTGCAGGCGCAGTTTCCGGAGACTGCGCTCTTTGTCTTCTTCAACAAGGTCTACAAGGTCCTCGACCGCCCATTCCATGGACATTCGCTGCTGATCTCGCGCGGCCAGCCGCGCGGGGCCAACATCGTCTATCGCGGCGAGGTGGGCGAGGTCGTGAAATTCTTTCCGAAGGAATATTTCCTCGGCATCATGAATATCCGGCTTGGTCCGGAAGAGAAGCTTAATCCGGCAGCGGATTTCCAGGGTGCGCCGACCGGTCATCTCGATCTGGTCGGCTTCTGCTCCGATTTCTACACGGAAGACAAGACGCCGACGAGCGGCTTTGCCCTGGCGCTCTGGCTCAGCGACCTGAAGCTGCCCGGCGCGATCGTGCTTGCCGGTTTCTCGGCCAGGCGCAGTCAGAAGTGGAGGGTGGTCTCCGCCCATGATTGGAACTTCGAGCAGACGTTTTTGCGCCTGTTTGCCCGGCTCGGAAAAATTACCATCCATGGCGGGGTTGCGCTGAACCCCTATATCAGGCTTGCCCAGCGCTTTACCGAGCTGCCGCAGGCCGAAATTTCGCTGGCTGCGGCGGAAGTGCTGTCGGAACGGCTCGGCAATACGGATGCCGAAGTGGACAAGCTGATCTCACTGACGAATGTGATTCGCTCCACCGATAATTTCCTGCGCCGGCTCAGGCCGAAGTTTCTCAAGCGCAAGCCGAAAGGCTCTTCCGGAGAATAGCGAAGCCGTAGGCGCAGTTTCAGCGGCTTCCCCTCGCAAGTGCGTCCGGCAGCGCAAACATGGCCTGCGCGAAGTTGCGGGTGTGATTGGGAAAAACAAAAAACGCTCTTGCCAATCGTTTCGTCCCGCCGTAAAGGGAGCGCCATGTCTTCGAACTGCTTGGGCGGTCCACCGCTTGAAGCGAATAGTCGAAGGAAGAAGGGGTATAGCTCAGTTGGTAGAGCGGCGGTCTCCAAAACCGCAGGTCGTAGGTTCGAGCCCTGCTGCCCCTGCCATTTTTCTTGATTTGACTGGCGCGTCGTTTTCGCTGCTTCTTGGGTCGAGGATTATGCCGAACTGGCGGCAAAATTTAGAAAACACCGTATTGCCTCTTGTTAAATCGGGAATCGGTGTTTATGTAGGGTTTAACAGACACGCGGTGCGTGGGGCTGATATGTTCAGCTTTACGCGCCGTAATTGCGTGGGCAGTCAATGGCATCCAAAACGAATCCACTAGCGTTTCTGCAGCAGGTGCGCTCCGAGACGTCGAAAATTACTTGGCCCTCACGCCGCGAGACCATGATCTCGACGGTGATGGTGCTTGTCATGGTTGTTTTCGCTTCGCTGTTTTTCTTTGCCGCCGACCAGCTCATTGGCTGGATTCTCGGCTACGTACTGAATACCGGCAATTGATATCGGGTGGAGATGAACATGGCGGCACGTTGGTACATCGTCCACGCTTATTCTAATTTCGAAAAGAAAGTGGCTGAATCCATTGAGGAGAAGGCCAGGCAGAAGGGTCTCGAGCATCTGTTCGAGAGGATCCTTGTGCCGACCGAGAAGGTCGTAGAGGTCCGTCGCGGCCGCAAGGTCGATAGCGAACGCAAGTTCTTCCCGGGTTACGTGCTGGTGCGCGCCAACCTGACGGACGAAGCCTACCACCTAATCAAGAATACGCCGAAGGTGACTGGCTTCCTCGGCTCTGACAATAAGCCCGTTCCGATTCCGGATTATGAAGCCGAGCGCATTCTCGGTCAGGTCCAGGAAGGTGTCGAGCGGCCGAAGGCTTCCGTATCCTTCGAGATCGGCGAGCAGGTCCGCGTTTCCGATGGTCCGTTCGCTTCGTTCAACGGCACGGTTCAGGATGTGGACGAAGAGCGTTCGCGCCTGAAAGTGGAAGTGTCGATTTTCGGCCGCGCTACGCCGGTCGAGCTGGAATACAGTCAAGTCGAGAAAGTTTGATTGTGTCCTTTATGAGGGGTCGGCCTGGCGGCTGACCTTTCGTTTGAGTTTGGATATGAGTAATTGCTTACTTATATCTCGCGGCGAAGCCGCAATCCGCGTGGAAGGATAGGGTCTTAGCCGGGCCTGATGATCCGCACCACGCAACCGCAGCCGCCGGAGCGATCCGGCATTAGTCGACCGGGTAACCGGTCATGTAGAAAGGCAGAGAGAAATGGCTAAGAAAGTTGCAGGCCAGCTCAAGCTGCAGGTCAAGGCCGGCTCGGCGAATCCGTCGCCGCCGATCGGTCCTGCGCTTGGTCAGCGTGGCATTAACATCATGGAATTCTGCAAGGCGTTCAATGCCGCCACGCAGGAAATGGAAAAGGGTATGCCGATCCCGGTCGTCATCACCTACTACCAGGACAAGTCCTTCACCTTCATCATGAAGCAGCCGCCGGTCAGCTACTTCCTGAAGAAGGAAGCGAAGATCCCGTCCGGCTCGAAGACCCCCGGCAAGGGCGCCAAGGCTGGCACCCTCACCAAGGCTCAGGTGAAGTCTATCGCCGAAGCCAAGATGAAGGATCTGAACGCCGCCGATATCGAAGGCGCAATGGCCATGATCGAGGGCTCTGCCCGCGCCATGGGCCTGGAAGTGGTGGGTTAAGACCATGGTAGCAAAGCGTATTCAAAAGATTCGTGAAGGCGTTGATCCGACCAAGCTCTATGCTCTGGATCTGGCCATCAGCATGGTCAAGGAACGTGCCGTCGCCAAGTTCGACGAAACCGTCGAAATCTCGATGAACCTCGGCGTTGACCCGCGTCATGCCGACCAGATGGTTCGCGGCGTCGTCAACCTGCCGAACGGCACCGGCCGTACGGTTCGCGTTGCCGTCTTCGCTCGTGGCGTCAAGGCTGACGAAGCCAAGGCTGCAGGCGCTGACATCGTCGGCGCGGAAGACCTGGTCGAAATCGTTCAGGGCGGCAAGATCGACTTCGATCGCTGCATCGCCACCCCGGACATGATGCCGCTCGTCGGTCGTCTCGGTAAGGTTCTCGGCCCGCGCGGCATGATGCCGAACCCGAAGGTCGGCACCGTCACGATGGACGTCAAGGGTGCTGTCGAAGCATCCAAGGGCGGCGCTGTCGAGTTCCGCGTCGAGAAGGCTGGTATCATCCATGCCGGTATCGGCAAGGCTTCCTTCGACGCCAAGGCTCTGGAAGAAAACATCCGTGCCTTCGCCGACGCCGTCATCAAGGCAAAGCCGGCTGGCGCCAAGGGCAACTACGTCAAGCGCGTAGCGATCTCTTCGACCATGGGTCCGGGCGTCAAGATCGAGCCGTCGACGGTTACGGCGCCGGGCGCCCGATAAGTTCTGCTAGGCCCTGCGCCTGGTATTTTAAGAATTCCCGGCCTTTCGGGGCCGGGATTTCCGGAGAAATCCGGAATTCCTGTCCGAGATTGCAGGTGGTTATCCCTTAATCACTTAAGCCTGCATGAGACGGGTAAGACCCGAATTTTGAAGAAGCATCGCTTCGATGAACTCGGTTCGAGCCTTGGATGCCTTGTGCCTTGGAGCCTTTCGGCTCGAGCGCGAGGGGACAGGATCCTCAAGCGTCGCTTGGGATCTGAATTGATCCCAGGAGGCAAAGGCAACCCGGCAGGTCCGTTAATCCGGTCCTGTCAACTGGAGAAAAGCAGTGGAAAGAGCGGAAAAACGCGAATTCGTCACGGAACTGAACGAAGTCTTCAAGGCTTCGGGCTCGGTTGTCGTGGCCCACTATGCTGGTGCTACAGTCGCTCAGATGAACGATTTTCGTTCCAAGATGCGCGCTGCTGGCGGCACTATCAAAGTCGCGAAGAACCGCCTGGCCAAAATTGCTCTTCAGGGCACCGAAGCGGAAGGGATTTCCAATCTCTTCACCGGTCAGACGCTGATCGCATACAGCACTGATCCGATTACCGCTCCGAAGGTCGTCGTGGATTTCGCCAAGGGCAACGATAAGATCGTTGTTTTGGGCGGCGCCATGGGAACAACAACGCTCAACGCCGAAGGTGTGAAGTCGCTCGCGACCCTGCCTTCGCTGGACGAGCTGCGCGCGAAGCTGCTGGGCATGATCCAGACTCCGGCTACCCGCATCGCAGGTGTTGTTGCAGCGCCGGCAAGTCAGCTTGCTCGCGTGTTCTCGGCCTACGCCAAGAAGGACGAAGCCGCGTAAGGCGGTTTTTCGCTGTTCATAACCAACCAGTTCGAACCGAACAAAAGGAACTACAAAAATGGCTGATCTCGCAAAGATCGTAGACGACCTCTCCTCGCTGACCGTTCTCGAAGCCGCAGAACTGTCCAAGCTTCTCGAAGAAAAGTGGGGCGTTTCCGCCGCTGCTCCGGTAGCTGTTGCTGCCGTTGCCGGTGGTGCTGGCGCCGCTGCTGCCGTTGAAGAAGAAAAGACCGAGTTCGACGTCATCCTCACGGAAGCCGGCGCAAACAAGATCAACGTCATCAAGGAAGTCCGCGCCATCACCGGCCTCGGCCTCAAGGAAGCCAAGGATCTCGTTGAAGCCGCTCCGAAGGCTGTCAAGGAAGCTGTTTCCAAGGCTGAAGCCGCTGACATCAAGAAGAAGCTCGAAGACGCCGGCGCAAAGGTCGACGTCAAGTAAGCTTGAAACTGCTTTTGGGAGGTGGCTTTTTGCCGCCTCCCATTCGCCGTTTTTCTGAACGAATTACCCAAAAGCCGCGGGCAAAACGGCTTTTGGGTAATGGGTTCTTCAAGAGGATGGTCTCAAGCCGAACCGCGACGCAATCCGGCCGAGCGGTTTTTGGTTAGTTAGACGAGATTGAACTACTCATTGATTGATGGGGTCGCCTGGCCAGCGATTCCCGTCCGTTGCAGGCCCGGGTGCAGGATTTTAAAGGAGCGACGATGGCTCAGACCCTTTCTTTCAATGGTCGCAGGCGCGTACGCAAGTTTTTTGGTAAGATTCCCGAAGTCGCGGAGATGCCGAACCTCATCGAGGTCCAAAAGGCGTCCTACGATCAGTTTCTCATGGTCGAAGAACCGAAGGGCGGCCGCCCGGACGAAGGTCTTCAGACTGTCTTCAAGTCGGTGTTCCCGATCACCGATTTCTCCGGCGCTTCCATGCTGGAGTTCGTTTCCTATGAGTTCGAGCCGCCGAAGTTCGACGTCGATGAGTGCCGCCAGCGCGACCTGACCTATGCAGCGCCGCTGAAGGTGACCCTCCGTCTGATCGTGTTCGATATCGATGAGGATACCGGCGCGAAGTCCATCAAGGACATCAAGGAACAGAGCGTCTACATGGGCGACATGCCGCTCATGACGAACAACGGTACCTTCATCGTGAACGGCACCGAGCGCGTCATCGTCTCCCAGATGCACCGTTCGCCTGGCGTCTTCTTCGATCACGACAAGGGCAAGAGCCATTCTTCCGGCAAGCTGCTCTTTGCCGCTCGCGTCATCCCGTATCGTGGCTCCTGGCTCGATATCGAATTCGACGCCAAGGACATCGTCTACGCCCGTATCGACCGTCGCCGCAAGATTCCGGTGACGTCGCTCCTGATGGCGCTCGGCATGGATGGCGAAGAAATCCTGTCGACCTTCTATACGAAATCGCTCTACGAGCGCTCCGGCAATGGCTGGCGCATTCCCTTCAAGGCGGAAACGCTGAAGGGCGCCAAGACCGTTACCGACATGATCGACGCCGACACCGGCGAAGTCGTTGTCGAGGGCGGCAAGAAGCTGACGCCGCGCCTGCTGCGTCAGCTGCAGGACAAGGGCCTGAAGGCCCTCAAGGCGACGGACGAAGAGCTTTACGGCCTCTTCCTCGCGGAAGACATCGTCAACTTCCAGACCGGCGAGATCTATCTCGAAGCCGGCGACGAAATCGACGAGAAGACCCTGCCGGTCATCCTGAAGGCCGGCTTTGAAGAAATCCCGATTCTCGGCATCGACCACATCAACGTCGGCGCCTACATCCGCAACACGCTGTCTGCGGACAAGAACGAGAACCGTCAGGACGCCCTGTTCGACATCTACCGCGTGATGCGTCCGGGTGAACCGCCGACCATGGAATCGGCCGAAGCCATGTTCAACTCGCTGTTCTTCGATGCGGAGCGTTACGACCTCTCCGCCGTCGGCCGCGTGAAGATGAACATGCGCCTCGACCTTGACGTCGAAGACACCGTCCGTGTCCTGCGCAAGGACGACATCCTGGCCGTGGTCAGGATGCTTGTGGAATTGCGCGACGGCAAGGGCGAGATCGACGACATCGACAACCTCGGCAACCGCCGTGTCCGTTCGGTCGGCGAGCTGATGGAAAATCAGTATCGTCTCGGCCTGCTGCGCATGGAGCGTGCGATCAAGGAACGCATGTCCTCGATCGAAATCGACACGGTCATGCCGCAGGATCTGATCAACGCCAAGCCGGCCGCCGCCGCTGTTCGCGAATTCTTCGGCTCCTCGCAGCTGTCGCAGTTCATGGACCAGGTGAACCCGCTTTCGGAAATCACCCACAAGCGCCGTCTTTCGGCTCTTGGTCCGGGTGGTCTGACCCGCGAGCGCGCCGGCTTCGAAGTCCGCGACGTGCATCCGACGCACTACGGTCGTATTTGCCCGATCGAAACGCCGGAAGGTCCGAACATCGGTCTCATCAACTCGCTAGCGACCTTTGCCCGCGTCAACAAGTACGGCTTCATCGAAAGCCCTTATCGCCGCATCATCGACGGTAAGGTGACCAACGACGTGCTCTACCTCTCTGCCATGGAAGAGGCGAAGTACTACGTTGCCCAGGCCAACGCCGAGCTCGACGTCGACGGCTCCTTCATCGAGGAATTCGTCGTCTGCCGTCATGCCGGCGAAGTCATGCTCGCTCCGCGCGACAACATCAACCTGATGGACGTCTCGCCGAAGCAGCTGGTTTCGGTCGCCGCCGCTCTGATCCCGTTCCTGGAAAACGACGACGCCAACCGCGCTCTCATGGGCTCGAACATGCAGCGTCAGGCCGTGCCGCTTCTGCGTGCCGAAGCCCCGTTCGTCGGCACCGGCATGGAGCCGGTCGTCGCGCGTGACTCCGGTGCTGCTATCGGTGCCCGCCGTGGCGGCGTGGTCGACCAGGTCGACGCGACGCGTATCGTTATCCGCGCCACCGAAGACCTCGATCCGTCGAAGTCGGGTGTCGATATCTATCGCCTGATGAAGTTCCAGCGTTCGAACCAGAACACCTGCGTCAACCAGCGTCCGCTGGTCACCGTCGGTGACGTGGTCAACCGGGGCGACATCCTGGCAGACGGTCCGTCGACCGACCTCGGCGATCTGGCTCTCGGCCGCAACGTGCTCGTCGCGTTCATGCCGTGGAACGGCTACAACTACGAAGACTCGATCCTGCTCTCCGAGCGTATCGTTGCCGACGACGTGTTCACCTCCATTCACATCGAGGAATTCGAAGTGATGGCGCGCGACACCAAGCTCGGTCCGGAAGAAATCACCCGCGATATTCCGAACGTTTCGGAAGAGGCGCTGAAGAACCTGGACGAAGCCGGCATCGTTTACATTGGCGCCGAAGTTCAGCCGGGCGATATTCTCGTCGGCAAGATCACGCCGAAGGGCGAAAGCCCGATGACGCCGGAAGAAAAGCTCCTGCGCGCCATCTTCGGTGAAAAGGCGTCCGACGTTCGCGATACCTCCATGCGCATGCCGCCCGGCACCTACGGTACGGTCGTCGAAGTTCGCGTCTTCAATCGCCACGGCGTTGAGAAGGACGAGCGCGCCATGGCGATCGAGCGCGAAGAGATCGAGCGTCTCGCCAAGGACCGCGACGACGAGCAGGCGATCCTCGACCGCAACGTCTACGGCCGCCTGGTCGAGATGCTGCGCGGTCAGGTTGCTCTTGCTGGTCCGAAGGGCTTCAAGAAGGGCACCGAACTGTCGAACGCCGTCGTTTCGGAATATCCGCGTTCGCAATGGTGGATGTTCGCCGTCGAGGACGAAAAGGTCCAGGGCGAGCTGGAAGCCCTGCGTGGTCAGTACGACGAATCCAAGTCGCGCCTTGAACAGCGCTTCATGGACAAGGTCGAGAAGGTCCAGCGCGGCGACGAAATGCCTCCGGGCGTCATGAAGATGGTCAAGGTCTTCGTCGCTGTGAAGCGCAAGATCCAGCCGGGCGACAAGATGGCCGGCCGTCACGGCAACAAGGGCGTGGTATCGCGCATTGTTCCGGTGGAAGACATGCCGTTCCTGGAAGACGGCACGCATGTCGACATCGTGCTGAACCCGCTCGGCGTGCCCTCGCGCATGAACGTCGGTCAGATCCTCGAGACGCACCTCGGCTGGGCTTGCGCCGGCATGGGCCGTCAGATCGGCGATCTGATCGAGGCCTATAAGGCAAGCGGCAACATCGAACCTCTGCGTCAGACGATCGATATGGTCGTTGGCGACGGTCCGAAGAGCGATGACGTTCACGAATATGACGACGCTTCGGTTCTGCGTCTGGCCGATCAGTGGAAGCGTGGCGTGTCCATCGCGACCCCGGTCTTCGACGGCGCCGGCGAAGCCGACGTCAACGAGATGCTGGCAATGGCAGGTCTGAAGCAGACCGGCCAGTCGACGCTGTACGACGGACGTACCGGCGAACAGTTCGACCGTCAGGTCACGGTTGGCTACATCTACATGCTGAAGCTGAACCACCTTGTCGACGACAAGATCCACGCCCGTTCGATCGGTCCGTACTCGCTCGTCACCCAGCAGCCGCTGGGCGGCAAGGCACAGTTCGGCGGTCAGCGCTTCGGCGAAATGGAAGTCTGGGCGCTCGAAGCTTACGGTGCGGCCTACACGCTGCAGGAAATGCTCACGGTCAAGTCGGACGACGTGGCCGGCCGCACCAAGGTCTACGAAGCCATTGTTCGTGGCGACGACACCTTCGAAGCGGGCATTCCGGAAAGCTTCAACGTTCTCGTCAAGGAAATGCGCTCGCTGGGCCTCAGCGTCGAACTGGAAAATTCCAAGGTCGACGATCTGCAGACGGCAAGCCAGCTTCCGGACGCAGCCGAGTAAAAGCCTGTCGAGTGCGCGCTGTCGGTCAGCGCGCACTCTTGGAATATTGCAGCGCCGTCGGCGTCCTCTCGGATGCATGGCGCCGCAAGGCGGTTTTAAAGCGTCAGTCCGGTTCCCGGGATTTGCCGGCACTGTTCGCAATTCGAGGGCGTTTCGCCCCTAAAGGAGATAGGCATGAACCAAGAGGTCATGAATCTTTTCAATCCGCAGGTGCCTGCGCAGAATTTCGATTCCATCCGGATTTCGATTGCGTCTCCGGAGAAGATTCTTTCCTGGTCTTATGGCGAGATCAAGAAGCCGGAAACGATCAACTATCGTACGTTCAAGCCGGAACGCGATGGTCTTTTCTGCGCGCGAATCTTCGGACCGATCAAGGACTACGAGTGCCTGTGCGGCAAGTACAAGCGCATGAAGTACAAAGGCATCATCTGCGAAAAGTGCGGCGTCGAAGTCACGCTGTCGCGCGTTCGCCGTGAGCGCATGGGCCATATCGAGCTTGCAGCTCCCGTTGCCCACATCTGGTTCCTGAAGTCGCTTCCGTCGCGCATTTCGACGCTGCTCGACATGACGCTGAAGGATGTGGAGCGCGTTCTCTACTTCGAAAACTACATCGTCACCGAGCCGGGCCTGACCGCTCTGAAGGAGCATCAGCTTCTCTCGGAAGAAGAGTACATGCTCGCCGTCGACGAATATGGCGAAGACCAGTTCACCGCCATGATCGGCGCTGAAGCGATCTACGAGATGCTGGCCAGCATGCAGCTCGAAAAGATCGCCGGCGACCTGCGCTCCGAGCTTGCCGAGACGACGTCGGATCTCAAGCAGAAGAAGCTGATGAAGCGCCTGAAGATCGTCGAGAACTTCATGGAGTCGGGCAATCGTCCGGAATGGATGATCATGAAGGTCGTCCCGGTCATCCCGCCGGACCTGCGCCCGCTGGTTCCGCTCGATGGCGGCCGCTTCGCGACCTCGGATCTGAACGATCTGTATCGCCGCGTCATCAACCGTAACAATCGTCTGAAGCGCCTCATCGAACTGCGCGCTCCGGGCATCATCATCCGTAACGAAAAGCGCATGCTGCAGGAATCTGTCGATGCGCTGTTCGACAACGGCCGCCGTGGCCGCGTCATCACCGGCGCCAACAAGCGTCCGCTGAAGTCGCTGTCCGACATGCTCAAGGGCAAGCAGGGCCGCTTCCGTCAGAACTTGCTCGGCAAGCGCGTCGACTATTCCGGTCGTTCGGTCATCGTGACCGGTCCGGAGTTGAAGCTGCATCAGTGCGGCCTGCCGAAGAAGATGGCGCTCGAGCTGTTCAAGCCGTTCATCTACGCCCGCCTCGACGCGAAGGGTTATTCCTCGACCGTCAAGCAGGCCAAGAAGCTGGTCGAAAAGGAAAAGCCGGAAGTCTGGGATATCCTCGACGAGGTCATCCGCGAGCATCCGGTTCTCTTGAACCGCGCACCGACGCTGCACCGCCTGGGCATCCAGGCCTTCGAACCCATGCTGGTCGAAGGCAAGGCTATCCAGCTGCATCCGCTCGTCTGCACGGCCTTCAACGCCGACTTCGACGGCGACCAGATGGCTGTTCACGTGCCGCTCTCGCTGGAAGCCCAGCTTGAAGCCCGCGTGCTGATGATGTCGACCAACAACATTCTGCATCCGGCAAACGGCGCGCCGATCATCGTTCCCTCGCAGGACATGGTTCTCGGCCTGTACTACCTGTCGATCCTGAACCAGAACGAGCCGGGCGAAGGCATGGCCTTCTCCGACCTCGGCGAACTGCATCACGCCCTCGAAAACAAGGTTGTGACGCTGCACTCGAAGATCCGCGGCCGCTTCAAGTCGGTCGGCGAAGATGGGAAGCCATATTCGAAGATCTACGAAACCACGCCTGGCCGCCTGCTGATCGGCGAACTGCTGCCGAAGCACGGCAAGGTGACCTTCGACATCTGCAACCAGGAAATGACCAAGAAGAACATCTCGAAGATGATCGACACGGTCTACCGTCATTGCGGTCAGAAGGACACGGTCATTTTCTGCGACCGTATCATGCAGCTCGGCTTCTCCCATGCCTGCCGCGCCGGCATTTCGTTCGGCAAGGACGACATGGTCATCCCGGATACGAAGGTCAAGATCGTCGGCGATACCGAAGCACTCGTGAAGGAATACGAGCAGCAGTACAATGACGGCCTGATCACCCAGGGCGAAAAGTACAACAAGGTCGTCGACGCCTGGGGCAAGGCCACGGAAAAGGTCGCCGAAGAAATGATGGCCCGTATTAAGGCCGTCGAATTCGACGAAGCGACTGGTCGCCAGAAGCCGATGAACTCGATCTACATGATGAGCCACTCGGGTGCTCGTGGTTCGCCGAACCAGATGCGTCAGCTGGGCGGCATGCGCGGCCTCATGGCCAAGCCGTCAGGCGAAATCATCGAGACGCCGATCATCTCGAACTTCAAGGAAGGCTTGACCGTTAACGAGTACTTCAACTCGACCCACGGTGCCCGTAAGGGTCTGGCCGACACCGCCTTGAAGACCGCAAACTCCGGTTACCTGACCCGCCGTCTCGTCGACGTCGCGCAGGATTGCATCGTCACGCATGTCGATTGCGGCACGGAGAATGGCCTCACCATGACCGCCATCGTCGATGCCGGTCAGGTCGTCGCCTCGATCGGCGCCCGCATCCTTGGTCGTACGGCGCTTGACGATATCGATCATCCGATCACGGGTGAGCGCATCGTCGATGCCGGCCGGATGATCCTGGAGCCTGATGTCATCGAGATCGAGAAGGCTGGTATCCAGTCGATCCGTATCCGTTCGGCACTGACCTGCGAAATCCAGACCGGCGTCTGCGGTGTCTGCTACGGCCGCGACCTGGCTCGCGGTACGCCAGTCAACCTCGGTGAAGCTGTCGGCGTTATCGCCGCGCAGTCGATCGGTGAGCCTGGCACGCAGCTGACCATGCGTACCTTCCACTTGGGCGGTACTGCGACCGTGGTCGACCAGTCGTTCCTGGAAGCCTCTTACGAAGGCACCGTTCAGATCAAGAACCGCAACATGCTGCGTAACTCCGAAGGCAATCTCGTTGCCATGGGTCGTAACATGGCGGTGCAGATCCTGGACGAGCGTGGCGTCGAGCGTTCCTCGCAGCGCGTCGCCTACGGTTCGAAGCTCCACGTCGACGAAGGCGACAAGGTCAAGCGTGGCCAGCGTCTGGCGGAATGGGATCCGTATACCCGTCCGATGATGACGGAAGTGGCCGGTACGGTTCACTTCGAAGACGTCGTCGATGGCCTCTCGGTTCTCGAAGCGACGGACGAATCCACCGGCATCACCAAGCGTCAGGTTATTGACTGGCGCTCGACGCCGCGCGGCTCCGATCTGAAGCCGGCGATCGTCATCAAGGACGCCAGCGGCAATGTCGCCAAGCTGTCGCGTGGCGGCGAAGCCCGCTTCCTGCTCTCGGTCGAAGCGATCCTGTCGGTCGAGCCGGGGACGAAGGTGTCGCAGGGTGACGTTCTCGCCCGTTCGCCGCTGGAAAGCGCCAAGACCAAGGACATCACCGGTGGTCTGCCGCGTGTTGCCGAACTGTTCGAAGCCCGTCGTCCGAAGGACCACGCCATCATCGCTGAGATCGATGGTACGATCCGCCTCGGCCGCGACTACAAGAACAAGCGTCGCGTCATCATCGAGCCGGCGGAAGACGGTGTCGAGCCGGTCGAGTACCTGATCCCGAAGGGCAAGCCCTTCCACCTTCAGGACGGCGACTATATCGAAAAGGGTGATTATATCCTTGACGGTAACCCGGCTCCGCACGACATCCTGGCGATTAAGGGCGTGGAGGCTTTGGCTTCCTACCTGGTCAACGAAATCCAGGAAGTCTACCGCTTGCAGGGCGTTGTCATCAACGACAAGCACATCGAGGTGATTGTTCGTCAGATGCTGCAGAAGGTAGAGATCACCGATGCGGGCGACAGCCAGTACATCGTCGGTGACAACGTCGATCGTATCGAACTCGACGACATGAACGATACGCTGATCGAAGAAGGCAAGAAGCCGGCCTACGGCGATCCGGTCCTGCTCGGCATCACCAAGGCATCGCTACAGACGCCGTCCTTCATCTCGGCCGCTTCCTTCCAGGAAACGACAAAGGTGCTGACCGAAGCTGCTATCGCCGGCAAGACCGACGGTCTGCAGGGTCTGAAGGAAAACGTCATTGTCGGCCGTCTTATCCCGGCCGGTACTGGCGGTACCATGACGCAGATCCGCCGCATCGCCACGGCGCGCGACGAGCTCATCCTGGAAGAGCGTCGCAAGGGCACGGGTGCCGGCGTCGCAACGCCGATGCTGCAGGATCTCGCCAGCGAGAACAGCCCGGCCGAGTAATCGGTACCGAAGCGAGAGAAATGAAAACCGCCCGGAGCGATCCGGGCGGTTTCTTTTTTTGCTTAGCGTGAAATCGAATAGGCGAGGGCGGTTGGCCTCCGCCGGGCGGTTCCGTCAGCGGAAGCGGATGATGGCGACTTCGCCCTCGAGTGCGCCCTGATAGGCGGAGGCGTGCGGCTCCTCGTCCGGGATGTCTGTCAGCAGGCCGATCTGGTCGAGGTCGGCCTCGATGAAGCCTTCCTCGGCAAGTGCGTTGAGTGCCTCGCGCACGGCGGTATCGTCATCCGGCGCTTTCAGCATGACATGCAGGTCAATGCCTTCGCCGCCGTCGGTCTCGTAGCCTTTGCCGATGATGATGAAGACCATGGGGCCGTCGGAATTGTTGTCGTTGTCTGGCGTAGTAATCATCATACTTCCTTCGGGACTGTCGAATCGGCCCGGCGATTCCCGGCGGTCGCCTCGGGTCGTCGGGTGGAATTACCTTTCAGTGATTCCTTATAGGGATTTTGGCGAAATACCAAAGTCCATCTTGCCGAAGGGGCGGCATTTCCGTATCCCATGCGTCAAATGGCTGGTTTGCCCGGCCTTTCAGGCCTTTGTGACAAAGATAATTTCTTAACCGGCCTTGACGAACCGGCGGGAAACCAGTAGTACCGCCGCCATCGGAACCCATGTGAGGCATGGCTGTTCGGGGCGACTCGCCCTGGAGTTCACCTCAAACAAGGTTCTAAACGCACGTTGAAGACACGAATGCTGCACGCAAGACGCCATTTTCGGCGTCCTCTGCTTTTCTGTGGTCCATCTGCGAAAGCGGATCGGGCCACGTTTTGCGCATTGAGACGAACGTGTGTCGTTGCCGGTGACGGCGAGAGTCATGCCCGTAAGGGTGTCGAGATAGATTTACAAGGGATGGTTGAATGCCTACCGTAAACCAGCTGATCCGCAAGCCTCGCCAGGCGCAGGTAAAGCGTAATAAGGTTCCTGCTCTTCAGGAGAACCCGCAGAAGCGCGGCGTTTGCACCCGCGTCTACACGACGACGCCGAAGAAGCCGAACTCGGCTCTGCGTAAGGTCGCAAAGATCCGCCTGACCAACGGCTTCGAAGTCATTGGTTACATTCCGGGTGAAGGTCACAACCTTCAGGAACACTCTGTCGTCATGATCCGTGGCGGCCGCGTTAAGGACCTTCCGGGTGTCCGTTATCACATCATCCGCGGCGTTCTCGATACCCAGGGTGTCAAGAACCGCAAGCAGCGCCGTTCGAAGTACGGTGCGAAGCGTCCGAAGTAATTCGGTTTTAGATAAACCGGCGCTGCGCGAGGTTCTCCGCGTGGTAAAGCGCCGCTAACAGTTGAGAGACGAGAAGTACATGTCCAGACGTCACAGAGCAGAAAAGCGCGAGATCAACCCGGACCCGAAGTTCGGCGATCTGGTTGTTACCAAGTTCATGAATGCCATCATGCTCGACGGCAAGAAGTCCGTAGCTGAAAACATCGTATACGGCGCATTCGACGCCGTGCAGGGCAAGGCAAAGCAGGAGCCGCTCGGCGTGTTCCATCAGGCTTTGGATAACATCGCTCCGCACGTTGAAGTTCGTTCGCGCCGCGTTGGTGGTGCTACGTACCAGGTTCCGGTCGATGTTCGTCCGGAGCGCCGTCAGGCTCTGGCCATTCGCTGGCTGATCGCTGCTGCTCGCAAGCGTAACGAAACGACGATGGTCGATCGCCTCAGTGGCGAACTTCTCGATGCCTCCAACAACCGCGGCGCTGCCGTTAAGAAGCGCGAAGACACGCACAAGATGGCTGATGCCAACCGTGCGTTCTCGCATTATCGCTGGTAATCCCGAACGGTTTCGGAAAGGCAGTCCATTATGGCTCGCGAATATAAAATCGAAGACTACCGCAATTTCGGTATCATGGCGCATATCGACGCCGGTAAGACCACCACCACCGAGCGTATTCTTTACTACACCGGCAAGTCGCACAAGATCGGCGAAGTGCACGACGGTGCGGCCACCATGGACTGGATGGAGCAGGAACAGGAGCGTGGCATCACGATCACCTCCGCTGCCACCACGACCTACTGGAAGGGCCGCGACGGCAAGACCCGCCGCTTCAACATCATCGACACCCCCGGCCACGTCGACTTCACCATCGAAGTCGAGCGTTCGCTGCGCGTTCTCGATGGCGCCATCGCTCTGCTCGATGCCAACGCAGGCGTTGAGCCGCAGACGGAAACCGTCTGGCGTCAGGCTGAGAAGTATCATGTTCCACGCATGATCTTCTGCAACAAGATGGACAAGACCGGCGCTGACTTCTACCGCTCTGTCGAGATGATCAAGACCCGCCTCGGCGCCATCGCCGTTGTCATGCAGTTGCCGATCGGTGCGGAAACCGAATTCAAGGGCGTTGTCGATCTGATCGAGATGAATGCTCTCATCTGGCGCGACGAATCGCTCGGCGCTCAGTGGGATGTGGTCGAAATCCCGGAAGACATGAAGGCAAAGGCAGCCGAGTACCGCGAAAAGCTGATCGAGGCCGTTGTCGACATCGACGAAGCCGCGACTGAAGCCTATCTGGAAGGTATTCTGCCTGACAACGATCAGATCCGTGCGCTCGTTCGCCGCGGCACGATCGACGTCAAGTTCCATCCGATGTTCTGCGGCACTGCCTTCAAGAACAAGGGTGTACAGCCGCTGCTCGACGCCGTTGTCGACTATTTGCCGTCGCCGCTCGACATTCCGGCGATCAAGGGTATCGACGTCAAGACCGAAGCTGAGATCGAGCGTCATCCTGATGACAGCGAGCCGCTTTCCATGCTCGCCTTCAAGATCATGAACGACCCCTTCGTCGGTTCGCTGACCTTCGCCCGCATCTACTCCGGCAAGCTTGAAAAGGGCACGTCGGTCATGAATACGGTCAAGGACAAGCGCGAGCGTGTCGGCCGTATGCTGCAGATGCACTCGAACTCGCGTGAAGACATCGAAGAAGCTTTCGCTGGCGACATCGTCGCTCTGGCCGGCCTCAAGGAAACCACCACTGGCGATACGCTCTGCGACCCGTTGAAGCCGGTTATCCTCGAGCGCATGGAATTCCCCGAGCCGGTCATTCAGATCGCCATCGAGCCGAAGACCAAGGGCGACCAGGAAAAGATGGGCCTCGCGCTCAACCGTCTGGCTGCCGAGGATCCGTCCTTCCGCGTAAAGACGGACCAGGAATCGGGCCAAACGATCATCGCCGGTATGGGTGAGCTTCACCTCGACATCATCGTCGATCGTATGCGTCGTGAATTCAAGGTCGAAGCAACTGTCGGCGCGCCGCAGGTTGCCTACCGCGAAACCATCACGCGTCAGACGGAAAAGGACTACACCCACAAGAAGCAGTCGGGTGGTACTGGTCAGTTCGCTCGCGTCAAGATCGTGTTCGAACCGAACCCGGAAGGCGACGACTTCAAGTTCGAGTCGAAGATCGTCGGTGGTTCTGTTCCGAAGGAATACGTCCCGGGCGTTCAGAAGGGCATCGAGAGCGTTCTGTCTTCGGGTCCGCTGGCTGGCTTCCCGATGCTCGGCGTCAAGGCGACGCTCATCGATGGTGCCTTCCACGACGTCGACTCGTCGGTTCTGGCCTTCGAAATTGCTTCGCGCGCTTGCTTCCGTGAAGCAGCCCGCGAAGCAGGCGCCCAGCTCCTCGAGCCGATGATGAAGGTCGAAGTCGTGACGCCGGAAGATTACGTCGGCGACGTCATTGGCGACCTGAACTCCCGTCGTGGCCAGATCCAGGGCCAGGAAAGCCGCGGTATCGCCGTTGTCATCAACGCGAACGTCCCGCTGGCGAACATGTTCAAGTACGTCGATAACCTGCGTTCGATGTCTCAGGGTCGTGCACAGTACACGATGACCTTCGATCATTACGCGCCGGTTCCGTCGAACGTCGCACAGGAAATCCAGGCAAAGTATTCCGGTCAGAAGTGACCGGAATACCAATTGACCGATAACAAGAATTGATCCCCTCGGGGACAGGAAAAATGGAGAGCCGAAAATGGCAAAGAGTAAGTTTGAGCGCAATAAGCCGCACGTTAACATCGGCACGATCGGGCACGTTGACCACGGCAAGACGTCCCTGACGGCGGCGATCACGAAGTACTTCGGCGAGTTCAAGGCGTATGACCAGATCGACGCCGCTCCGGAAGAAAAGGCGCGCGGCATCACGATCTCGACGGCGCACGTCGAGTATGAGACGCCGGCTCGCCACTATGCGCACGTCGACTGCCCCGGCCACGCCGACTATGTGAAGAACATGATCACCGGTGCCGCACAGATGGACGGCGCGATCCTGGTTTGCTCGGCCGCCGACGGCCCGATGCCGCAGACGCGCGAGCACATCCTGCTTGCCCGCCAGGTTGGCGTTCCGGCGATCGTGGTGTTCCTGAACAAGGTCGACCAGGTTGACGACGCTGAGCTTCTGGAGCTGGTCGAGCTCGAAGTTCGCGAACTTCTGTCGTCCTACGACTTCCCGGGCGACGACATTCCGGTTGTCAAGGGTTCGGCGCTTGCCGCTCTTGAAGATTCGGACAAGAAGATCGGCGAAGACGCGATCCGCGAGCTGATGGCTGCTGTTGACGCCTACATCCCGACGCCTGAGCGTCCGATCGACCAGCCGTTCCTGATGCCGATCGAAGACGTGTTCTCGATCTCCGGCCGTGGTACGGTTGTGACGGGCCGCGTCGAGCGCGGTATCGTCAAGGTTGGCGAAGAAGTCGAGATCGTCGGCATCCGCGCGACGTCGAAGACGACGGTGACCGGCGTTGAAATGTTCCGCAAGCTGCTCGATCAGGGCCAGGCCGGCGACAACATCGGCGCACTGGTTCGCGGTGTGAACCGTGACGGCGTCGAGCGTGGCCAGATTCTGTGCAAGCCGGGCTCTGTCAAGCCGCACAAGAAGTTCATGGCCGAAGCCTACATCCTGACGAAGGAAGAAGGCGGCCGTCATACGCCGTTCTTCACGAACTACCGTCCGCAGTTCTACTTCCGCACGACGGACGTGACTGGCATCGTGACGCTTCCGGAAGGCACGGAAATGGTCATGCCGGGCGACAACGTCACGGTAGCGGTTGAGCTGATCGTTCCGATCGCGATGGAAGAAAAGCTGCGCTTCGCGATCCGCGAAGGCGGCCGTACCGTCGGCGCAGGCATCGTTGCTTCGATCGTCGAGTAATTCGAAGGCGGCCACTCCATCCGAGTGGCCGATTCGATGACAATAATATGATGCAAGCGGCGGTAGCCGCTTGCTTATGACATGGAAATGTTGCAAATGGCGCGCGAGCGCGATTTGAGCACTGCTTCGCATATAGCGAAGCGGCCAATGCGATTAACAATGAAGGTGGGCCGAAAGGTCTGAAGAGTGGATGGGGATTCCGTAGCCGGCGTCCCTCTCGATCTTTGAAACCGGTGATCCGCCTTAGGAAAAGAACAATCCGTGCCCTTTTTGAGCGGCACGCGAGATAACAAAACACAAGGATAACGTCGAATGAACGGCCAAAATATCCGCATTCGCCTGAAGGCGTTCGATCACCGGATTCTCGATGCTTCCACGCGCGAGATCGTGTCGACGGCGAAGCGCACCGGTGCTAGTGTCCGGGGCCCCGTTCCGCTTCCGACCCGTATCGAGAAGTTCACGGTCAACCGGTCCCCGCACATCGACAAGAAGAGCCGCGAGCAGTTCGAGATGCGCACGCATAAGCGCCTTCTCGACATCGTTGACCCGACCCCGCAGACGGTAGACGCGCTGATGAAGCTCGATCTCGCCGCCGGTGTCGATGTTGAGATCAAGCTCTGAGACCTGGTTCTCGAGCTGAGTGAGAAGGATTGAACCGATGCGTTCAGGTGTGATTGCACAGAAGGTGGGAATGACCCGCGTCTATAACGACGCCGGCGAGCATGTCCCGGTAACCGTATTGCGTTTGGATGGCTGCCAGGTCGTAGCCCAGCGCACAGTTGAGAAGAATGGCTACACCGCAGTTCAGCTGGGTGCCGGCCAGGCTAAAGTTAAGAACACGACGAAGGCCCTGCGCGGTCATTTCGCCGTCGCAAGCGTTGAGCCGAAGGCCAAGCTCGTTGAATTCCGTGTTACGGACGACAACCTGCTCGACGTCGGTACCGAGCTCAAGGCCGCTCACTTCACGGCGGGTCAGCTCGTCGACGTGACCGGCACGACGATCGGTAAGGGCTTTGCCGGCGCCATCAAGCGCCACGGCTTCGGCGGTCTGCGCGCCACGCACGGTGTGTCGGTTTCGCACCGCTCGCACGGTTCGACCGGCTCGCGCCAGGATCCGGGCAAGGTGTTCAAGAACAAGAAGATGGCTGGTCACATGGGCCAGACGCGCGTGACGACGCAGAACCTTGAAGTGGTTTCGACCGATGAAGATCGTGGTCTGATCCTCGTCAAGGGTGCGGTTCCCGGCTCCAAGGGTGCCTGGATCATCGTGCGCGACGCCGTCAAGTCGGCAGCGAAGTAAGGGAGCCAAACCAATGGAATTGAACGTCAAGACCCTTGAGGGCAAAGACGCTGGGAAGGTTTCCCTTTCTGACGCGATTTTCGGCCTCGAGCCGCGTGAAGACATTCTTGCCCGCGTCATTCGCTGGCAGCTTGCCAAGAAGCAGCAGGGCACGCACCAGGCAAAGGGCCGCGCGGACGTATCGCGCACCGGTGCCAAGATGTACAAGCAGAAGGGTACGGGCCGCGCTCGTCACCATTCGGCTCGCGCTCCGCAGTTCCGCGGCGGTGGTAAGGCTCACGGCCCGGTCGCCCGCAGCCACGAGCACGATCTGCCGAAGAAGGTTCGCGCCCTCGGCCTGCGTCACGCTCTCTCGGCCAAGTTCAGGGCTGAAGACGTGATCGTCATTGACGATCTCGTCGCAACCGACGCCAAGACCAAGGCACTCGCCGGCGCTTTCGAGACGCTCGGCCTGACGAACGCTCTGTTCATCGGCGGCGCTGAGCTCGACAGCAACTTCAAGCTCGCAGCCCAGAACATCCCGAACATCGATGTTCTGCCGGTTCAGGGCATCAACGTTTACGACATCCTGCGCCGCGGCAAGCTCGTGCTGTCCAAGGCCGCAGTTGAAGCTCTAGAGGAGCGATTCAAGTGACGGATCTTCGCCATTATGATGTGATCGTTTCTCCTGCGATCACCGAAAAGTCCACGCTGCTTTCGGACAATAACCAGGTTGTTTTCAACGTTGCCAAGAACGCGACGAAGCCTGAAATCAAGGCTGCCGTCGAAGCGCTCTTCGGCGTGAAGGTTACGGCCGTTAACACTCTGCTGCGCCTCGGCAAGACCAAGCGGTTCAAGGGTCTCGTCGGCAAGCAGAAGGACGTGAAGAAGGCTGTTGTGACGCTCGCCGAAGGCCAGTCGATCGACGTCTCCACCGGTCTCTGAGGAATAAGAAAATGGCATTGAAAACATTCAATCCGACGACCCCGAGCCAGCGTCAGCTGGTCATCGTCGACCGTTCTTCGCTCTACAAGGGCAAGCCGGTCAAGGCGCTGACGGAAGGCCTGACCTCCAAGGGCGGCCGCAACAACACCGGCCGCATCACCGTGCGTTTCCAGGGTGGCGGTCACAAGCGTACCTATCGTCTGGTCGACTTCAAGCGTCGCAAGTTCGACGTCGAAGGAACCGTCGAGCGCATCGAATACGATCCGAACCGTACCGCTTACATCGCTCTGGTGAAGTACACGGACGGCGAACTGGCCTACGTTCTCGCTCCGCAGCGTCTCGCTTCCGGCGACAAGGTCATTGCTTCGGAAAAGGCTGTGGACGTGAAGCCGGGCAACACCATGCCGCTTCAGTTCATCCCGGTCGGCTCCATCATCCACAACGTGGAAATGAAGCCGGGCAAGGGCGGTCAGATCGCGCGTTCCGCCGGTTCCTACGCCCAGCTCGTCGGTCGTGACCAGGGTATGGCGATCCTTCGCCTGAACTCCGGTGAACAGCGCCTCGTGCATGGCACTTGCCTTGCTTCGATCGGCGCGGTTTCGAACCCTGATCACGGCAACATCAACGATGGCAAGGCCGGTCGTTCGCGTTGGCGTGGCAAGAAGCCGCATAACCGCGGTGTTGTCATGAACCCGGTCGACCATCCGCACGGCGGTGGTGAAGGCCGCACCTCCGGTGGTCGCCATCCGGTGACCCCATGGGGCAAGCCGACCAAGGGCAAGCGTACGCGGTCGAACAAGTCGACCGACAAGATGATTATGCGCTCGCGCCATCAGCGCAAGAAGTAAGAGAGGAAGTCTCAAGTGGCTCGTTCAGTATGGAAAGGTCCGTTTGTTGACGGCTATCTTCTCAAGAAGGCTGAGAAGGTGCGCGAAGGCGGACGTAGTGAAATAATCAAGATGTGGAGCCGTCGTTCCACGATCATGCCGCAGTTCGTAGGCCTCACCTTCGGTGTCTACAACGGCAGCAAGCACATTCCGGTCAGCGTCAACGAAGACATGGTCGGTCACAAATTCGGTGAGTTCGCCCCGACCCGCACCTACTATGGTCACGGCGCGGACAAGAAGGCGAAGAGGAAGTAACAATGGGCAAGGCAAAAGCCGAACGCCGGCTGAAGGACAATGAAGCGCAGGCAGTTGCGCGCACGCTCCGCGTCAGCCCGCAGAAGCTCAACCTGGTTGCGGCTTCGATCCGCGGCAAGAAGGTTGATCGCGCACTCGCAGAACTGGAATTCTCCCGTAAGCGCATCGCAGGCGCCGTCAAGAAGACGCTCGAATCTGCGATCGCCAACGCCGAGAACAACCACGATCTCGATGTTGACTCGCTGGTCGTAGCGGAAGCTTACGTCGGCAAGTCGATCGTCATGAAGCGTTTCCACGCTCGTGGCCGCGGCCGCGCGTCTCGTATCGAGCGCCCGTTCGCGCACCTGACGATCGTCGTCCGTGAAGTTGAAGCTCAAGGGGAGGCCGCATAATGGGTCAGAAAATCAATCCGATCGGTTTTCGTCTCGGCATCAACCGTACCTGGGATAGCCGCTGGTTTGCGGACAATGCCGAGTACGGCCAGCTCCTTCACGAAGACCTGAAGATGCGCAAGTTCGTCATGAACGAACTGAAGCAGGCCGGTATCTCCAAGGTGGTTATCGAGCGTCCGCACAAGAAGTGCCGCGTCACGATCCACTCGGCTCGTCCGGGCCTGATCATCGGCAAGAAGGGCGCTGACATCGACAAGCTCCGCAAGAAGCTGTCGGACATGACGAATTCCGAAACGCACCTCAACATCGTTGAAGTGCGCAAGCCGGAAATCGACGCGACGCTGGTTGCCCAGTCGATCGCTCAGCAGCTCGAGCGCCGTGTTGCTTTCCGTCGCGCCATGAAGCGCGCCGTTCAGTCCGCGATGCGTCTTGGCGCCGAAGGCATCAAGATCACTTGCGCCGGCCGTCTTGGCGGCGCGGAAATCGCTCGTACGGAATGGTACCGCGAAGGCCGCGTGCCGCTGCATACGCTGCGCGCCGACATCGACTACGGTACGGCTGAAGCAGAAACCGCTTTCGGCATCTGCGGCATCAAGGTTTGGATCTTCAAGGGCGAAATCCTTGAGCACGATCCGATGGCCTCCGAACGCCGCGCGCTCGAGGGCGACGCCCAGGGTCCGGCTAGCCGTGATCGCGATAGAGACCGTCGCCGCGATAACGCTTGATAGCGTACGTGGCAGATAAGTTCGGAGAATAAGAAAATGTTGCAGCCAAAGCGTACGAAGTACCGCAAGCAATTCAAGGGCCGCATCAAGGGCGTTGCCAAGGGTGGTTCTGATCTCGCGTTCGGCGAATTCGGCCTGAAGTCGCAGGAGCCTAACCGCGTCAACGCTCGTGAGATCGAAGCGGCTCGCCGCGCGATCACCCGTTATATGAAGCGTGCCGGCCGTGTGTGGATCCGCGTGTTCCCGGATGTTCCGGTAACCAAGAAGCCGACCGAAGTCCGCATGGGTAAGGGTAAGGGCTCTGTCGAATACTGGGCATGCAAGGTCAAGCCCGGCCGTATGATGTTCGAGATCGATGGTGTGAGCGAAGAAATCGCTCGTGAGGCTCTGCGCCTTGGTTCCGCCAAGCTCTCGGTCAAGACGCGCTTTGTGCAGCGCATTGCAGAGTAAGGAAGAAGCTCATGAAAGCCGCAGATGTTCGCGCCCTGAGCGCCGACCAACTCAAGGACGAGCTTGCCAAGCTGAAGAAGGAGCAGTTCAATCTGCGCTTTCAGAAGGCGACCGGCCAGCTTGAGAAGTCCTCGCGCATCAACGAAGTCCGCAAGGACATCGCTCGCGTGAAAACCATTGCCCGCCAGAAGGCGGCAGAAGCAAAGGCCTAAAGGAAAAATAACATGCCGAAGCGCATTCTGCAGGGCGTCGTGGTCAGCGACAAGAACGAGAAGACGGTAGTAGTCCGCGTAGAGCGTCGTTTCGCTCATCCGCTGCTCCAGAAGACTGTTCGTCGTTCCAAGAAGTACAAGGCTCACGACGAGAACAATCAGTACAAAATCGGCGACACCGTTTCCATCGAGGAATGCGCGCCGATTTCCAAGGACAAGACCTGGACGGTCGTTCCCGCCCAGACCAAGTAACAGAATTTCGCTCAAGCCCTTGCGCTTGGGCGAAATATCTGTATGAAGCACGAGCTTGGAAGCAGGACGCTCGAGAACGAGCGTTCTTTTGCTTTGTTGATGGCCGGCAGAGACGACCCCAGTGGTCCCGAAGCCAGGCATAATCAGACAAGACACTAGTCCATAAGCCGGGGTAGGGGGTCGTTTGACCCAACCATTCCGGTAACAACAAGAAGGCGACCTGACATGATTCAGATGCAAACAAACCTCGACGTGGCGGATAATTCCGGCGCACGTCGTGTAATGTGCATCAAGGTGCTGGGCGGCTCGAAGCGCAAGTATGCCTCGATCGGCGACGTCATCGTCGTTTCGATCAAGGAAGCTATCCCGCGCGGCCGTGTGAAGAAAGGTGACGTGATGAAGGCGGTTGTCGTTCGTACCGCCAAGGACATCCGTCGTCCGGATGGCAGCGTCATCCGCTTCGATACCAACGCAGCAGTCCTCATCGACAACAAGAAAGAGCCGATCGGCACCCGTATCTTCGGACCGGTTCCGCGCGAACTGCGCGCCAAGAACCATATGAAGATCATCTCGCTGGCTCCAGAAGTACTGTAAGGAGCGGAGCGATGCAAAAGATCCGTAAGGGCGACAAGGTCGTCGTATTGACCGGTAAGGACAAGGGCCGCACCGGTGAAGTTATTCAAGTGTTGCCGAAGGAAGATCGCGCGTTAGTTCGTGGCGTCAACGTCGTAAAGCGCCACCAGCGCCAGACGCAGAGCCAGGAAGCCGGCATCATCAGCAAGGAAGCCTCGCTTCACCTTTCCAACATTGCGATCGTCGATAGGGACGGCAAGCCGACCCGCGTCGGTTTCAAGGTTGTGGATGGCAAGAAGGTCCGTGTGGCCAAGACCTCGGGAGAAGTGATCGATGGCTGAGGCAAAGTACGAGCCGCGGCTCAAGAAGGAATACGTTGCTCGCATCCGTGCAGCCCTGCAGGAGAAGTTCTCCTACGCTAACGAGATGCAGATCCCGAAGCTGGACAAGATCGTGATCAACATGGGTGTTGGCGAAGCGACGGCTGATTCGAAGAAGCCGACCGTTGCTGCTGCCGACCTGGCGGCCATCGCTGGCCAGAAGCCGGTCATCACCCACGCACGCAACTCCATCGCTGGCTTCAAGGTCCGCGAGAACATGCCGATCGGCGCCAAGGTGACGCTGCGCGGCGCCCGCATGTATGAGTTCCTGGATCGCCTGGTCAACATCGCGCTTCCGCGCGTTCGCGACTTCCGCGGCCTGAACCCGAAGAGCTTTGACGGTCGTGGCAATTTCGCCATGGGCATCAAGGAGCACATTGTGTTCCCTGAGATCAACTACGACAAGGTTGATCAGATGTGGGGCATGGACATCATCGTTTGCACGACGGCGACGACCGACGACGAAGCGCGGGCTCTTCTGAAAGAGTTCAACTTCCCGTTCCGTCAATAACCGTAACGACGAGCGTAGAAAAGGAAACCTGATATGGCGAAGACAAGCGCAGTTGAAAAGAACAAGCGCCGCCGCAATACGGTTGCCAACCAGACCGCGAAGCGGGCTGCTCTGAAGGCAATCATCATGAACCAGTCTCTCTCGATCGAAGACCGGTTCAAGGCCACTCTGAAGCTGGCATCGCTCCCGCGCGATGGATCGAAGACCCGTATTCGCAATCGTTGCGAAGTGTCTGGCCGTCCGCGCGCCTATTACCGCAAACTGCGCATGTCGCGTATCGCGCTGCGTGAACTCGGCAATCTCGGCAAGGTGCCGGGCATCGTCAAGTCGAGCTGGTAAGGAGCAGATTAGATGACCATGACTGATCCTTTGGGCGATATGCTCACCCGCATCCGCAATGGCGCTTCGCGTCGCAAGTCGTCGGTTTCGACGCCTGCGTCCAAGCTCCGTGCACGTGTTCTCGATGTTCTGCAGGCTGAAGGCTACATCCGTGGCTACTCCGTCGTCGATTTCGGCAACGGCAAGTCTGAGCTCAGCATCGAGCTGAAGTACTACGAAGGCTCGTCGGTGATCCGTGAGATCGGCCGCGTGTCCAAGCCGGGCCGCCGAGTTTATGTCTCGGTTAAGTCCATTCCGCAGGTCGCGAACGGTCTCGGCATCACCATCCTTTCGACTCCGAAGGGTGTGATGGCCGATCACCAGGCTCGCGAACAGAATGTTGGTGGCGAGGTTCTCTGCTCGGTCTTCTAAGATCGAACAGAGATCTCCTTCGAAACAGACAGGTTTGAAAAATGTCTCGTATCGGTAAGAAGCCCGTTCAGGTACCTGCAGGGATCACGGCCACGGTTGATGGCCAGAAAGTGACTGCGAAGGGCCCCAAGGGCGAGCTGTTTTTCGTCGCTAACGACGAAATCGGTCTCAAGCTGGAAAATAATGCAATCGTCGTGACGCCGCTCAACGACTCCAAGGATGCTCGCGCAAAGTGGGGCATGTCCCGCACGATGGTCGAGAACATCCTGAAGGGTGTTAAGGACGGCTACGAGCGCAAGCTCGAAATCAACGGCGTCGGCTACCGTGCCGCCCTGCAGGGCAAGAACCTGCAGCTCGCGCTCGGCTTCAGCCACGACGTGATCTACGAGCCGCCGGAAGGCATCACGATCGCTGTGCCGAAGCCGACGGAAATCGTCGTCACCGGCATCAACAAGCAGCAGGTCGGCCAGGTTGCCGCTGAAATCCGGGAATATCGCGGTCCTGAGCCCTACAAGGGCAAGGGCGTTAAGTATGCCGGCGAGCGGATCGTCCGCAAAGAAGGCAAGAAGAAGTAAGGATCACGCGAAATGGCTAGCAGGAAAGAAGCACTTGCACGTCGTGCCAACCGCGTGCGTCGTCAAATCAAGTCGGTGGCCAATGGCCGTCCGCGCCTGTCGGTTCATCGCTCTTCGAAGAACATCTACGTTCAGGTCATCGATGATGTGGCCGGCAAGACGCTTGCGTCTGCCTCCACCCTCGACAAGGATCTGCGCGGTTCTCTGAAGACCGGTGCCGATACCGCGGCGGCGGCCCTCGTCGGCAAGCTCGTAGCCGAGCGTGCCTCCAAGGCCGGCGTGAAGGAAGTCGTGTTCGATCGCGGCGCCTTCATCTACCACGGCCGTATCAAGGCTTTGGCTGAAGCAGCCCGCGAAGGCGGTCTGTCCTTCTGATCAAGTTTCCGGTCGGCAGCATTTAAACGCCGGCCGGATGTTCACCGGACCGCACGTCTCCCTTCAAGGGGAGGGCATGCGGTCTTTGTTGTTTGCCGATTGCACCCGGAAAAGAAAAAGGAAGAGGACAATGGCACAGGAAAAAAGGGGCTCGCGGGATGACCGTCAGAGCCGTGACGAGCGCGATAGCGAATTCGTCGACAAGCTGGTCGCGATCAACCGCGTCGCCAAGGTTGTAAAGGGTGGCCGCCGTTTCGGTTTTGCCGCTCTCGTCGTCGTTGGCGACCAGAAGGGCCGCGTAGGCTTCGGTCATGGCAAGGCACGCGAAGTGCCGGAAGCTATCCGCAAGGCCACCGAAAGCGCCAAGCGCGACATGATCTTCGTACCGCTGCGCGACGGCCGTACCCTGCATCATGACGTTCATGGCCGTCACGGCGCCGGCAAGGTTCTGCTGCGTTCGGCCAAGGTCGGTACCGGTATCATCGCCGGCGGTCCGATGCGCGCCGTCTTCGAAACGCTCGGCGTTCATGACGTCGTCGCCAAGTCGACCGGTTCGTCGAACCCGTACAACATGGTTCGCGCCACGTTTGACGCCCTGAAGCACCAGGTTCACCCGAAGGACATCGCAGCTCAGCGCGGCATCAAGTATGCCACTCTGCAGGCTCGTCGTACCGCTTCGGGCAACGCCGCCGAAGAATAAGGGAGTTTGACCTATGGCCAAGACGACCACCAAGAAGGCTGAAGCTAAGGCGACCGTTACGGTCGAGCAGATTGGCAGCCCGATCCGCCGTCCGGACGTTCAGCAGAAGACGCTGATCGGTCTCGGACTGAACAAGATGCACCGTCGCCGCACGCTGGAAGATACCCCGGCCGTTCGTGGCATGATCCGTGCTGTCCAGCATCTCGTTCGCGTTGTCGACGAGAAGTGAGCCGGAGGTAAATCGTTATGAAACTGAATGAGATCAAGGATAACGAAGGCTCGACCCATAGCCGCAAGCGCCTCGGCCGCGGCATCGGCTCCGGCTCCGGTAAGACCGGTGGCCGTGGTGTGAAGGGTCAGAAGTCCCGTTCGGGTGTTGCGATCAACGGCTTCGAAGGTGGGCAGATGCCTATCTATCGTCGCCTGCCGAAGCGCGGCTTCAACAATATCTTCGCCGCCGATTACGTTGTCGTATCGCTGGCCCGCATCCAGGCTGCCGTCGATGCCGGCAAGCTCGATGCCAAGAAGACCGTTGATGCGGCTGCCCTCAAGGCTGCCGGCGTGATTCGCCGCGTCAAGGATGGCGTTCGCGTCCTCTCCGACGGTGAACTGAAGGCGAAGATTGCGCTTGAAGTTGCAGGCGCTTCCAAGCCGGCGGTCGAAAAGATCGAAAAGGCAGGCGGCTCCATCAAGTTGCTCGCTTCTGCCGCAGAAGCTCCTGCCGCAGAATAATATTATCAAAGATCGCCCGAGGTGCTTCACTTCGGGCGATTTTTCTCCCATATGTGAGCCTCACGAACCTGAACGATGCGGCAGTGTCTTTCCGGTTGATAACGGGAACCGAGGGTGAGGCGTCCGATTGCATGGCAATCCGTCCGAAGCCCGAATTTTGAACAATTTACTTACTGATTCCGGACCCGGCCGATTATGCCGGAATTGGTGATGCGGAGATTTGCATGGCTTCTGCAGCGGAACAATTGGCGTCCAATCTCAATTTCTCGACCTTTGCTAAGGCTGAGGATCTCAAGAAGCGCTTGTGGTTTACGCTCGGCGCTCTCCTCGTCTATCGACTCGGCACTCACATTCCGCTTCCTGGCCTCAATCCTGCTGCTTATGCCCAGGCTTTCCAGAATCAGTCGGGCGGTATCCTCGGCCTCTTCAACATGTTTTCGGGCGGCGCCGTGCAGCGCATGGCTATCTTTGCGCTCGGCATCATGCCCTATATTTCGGCCTCGATCATCGTCCAGCTGATGACGTCGGTCGTGCCGTCGCTTGAAAACCTGAAGAAGGAAGGCGAGCAGGGCCGCAAGATCATCAACCAGTACACCCGCTACGGCACGGTTCTGCTCGGCGCGCTGCAGGCCTATGGCATTGCGATCGGCCTGGAGCATGGCAACGGCGTCGTGGTGGATCCCGGCTGGTTCTTCCGGATCTCCACCGTCATCACGCTGCTCGGCGGCACCATGTTCCTGATGTGGCTCGGTGAGCAGGTTACGTCGCGCGGTATCGGCAACGGTATCTCGCTGATCATCTTCGCCGGCATTGCCGCCGGTCTTCCGACCGCTCTTGCCGGCACGCTCGAGCTCGGCCGCACGGGTGCGCTGTCGACCGGTCTTATTCTTGCCGTTCTCGTCGTCGCCGTCCTGGTCATTGCGCTCATCGTCTTCGTTGAGCGCGCCCAGCGTCGCCTGCTGATCCAGTATCCGAAGCGCCAGGTCGGCACGCGCATGTTCCAGGGCGATACCTCGCACCTGCCGCTGAAGCTCAATACCTCGGGCGTCATTCCGGCCATCTTCGCATCGTCGCTGCTCCTGCTGCCGGCAACGGTTGCCGGTCTCGGCAACAACACGGCGCTCCCGACCTGGGTAACGTCGATCGTCGCCGCGCTTGGTCACGGCCAGCCCGTCTACATGGTGTTCTACGGTGCGCTGATCGCCTTCTTCGCCTTCTTCTACACCGCGCTCGTCTTCAATCCGAAGGACACGGCCGACAATCTGAAGAAGCATGGCGGCTTCATTCCGGGTATCCGTCCGGGTGAGCGCACTGCCGAATATATCGATTACGTGCTGACCCGCATCACGGTCATCGGCGCGATCTACCTCGTCTTCGTCTGCATCCTGCCCGAAATTCTCGTATCCCAGACAGGTATTCCCTTGTCTCTGGGTGGCACTTCGCTTCTGATCGTGGTTAGCGTAACGCTGGATACGGTGGCACAGATTCAGGGTCACCTGATTGCACAGCAATATGAAGGCCTGATCAAGAAATCGAAGTTGCGTGGAGGAAAGAGGGGGCGATGAGACTCATACTTTTAGGGCCGCCGGGAGCAGGTAAGGGGACCCAGGCCCAGCGTATCGTGGAAAACTACGGCATTCCGCAGCTTTCCACAGGTGATATGCTGAGAGCCGCGGTGGCGGCCGAGACTGAAGTTGGCAAGCGCGCCAAGGCTGTCATGGACGCCGGGAAGCTTGTTTCCGATGAGATCGTCAACGCCATTGTTTCCGAACGCATCGATCAGCCCGATTGCGCGAAGGGTTTCATTCTCGACGGTTTCCCGCGTACACTGGTGCAGGCTGATGCTACCGAGCAGATGTTGAAGGTCAAGGGCCTGGAGCTTTCGGTCGTCATCGAGCTCAAGGTCGATGATGCCGAACTGATTCGCCGGGTTTCCGGCCGTTATTCCTGTTCGAACTGCGGCAGCGTCTATCACGACACTGACAAGGTTCCGGCGACGGCTGGTGTCTGCGATAAATGCGGCTCGACGCATTTCAAGCGCCGGCCGGATGACAATGCCGAGACCATGGCAACCCGTCTCCAGGTCTACTACAAGGAGACCTCGCCACTGATCGGTTACTACTATGCCAAGGGCAAGTTGCAGAGCATCGACGGCATGGCCGATATCGAGCATGTGACCGACAGCATCGAAGGCATCCTCGCTAAGCTTGGATAGACTAAAATAAACTTGCCGGAGCGGTTGCTTTTTTGCGCTGATTCCGCTAAACACCGCGCCAACTCGCGACATGCTATGCGATCGGCGCGGATTTCCAACGGGAAGTCCGGGTACGGTCGTTTTGACATGTGGCGGACGCACATTGAACAAGCAGCTCCCGGGCTGCATAACAAGACCCTTTGCCAAGGCAAAAGGAATGCAAGGAGAACAGGCGTGGCTCGTATCGCTGGCGTCAACATCCCGACTGCAAAGCGCGTAGTTATTGCGCTTCGTTACATTCACGGGATCGGACCGAAGTTTGCACAGGAAATCTGCGAGAAGGTCGGTATTCCGGCCGAGCGTCGCGTCAACCAGTTGACGGATGCTGAAGTTCTGCAGATCCGCGAAACCATCGACCGTGACTACCAGGTCGAAGGTGACCTGCGTCGCGACACTGCGATGAACATCAAGCGTCTGATGGACCTGGGCAGCTACCGCGGCCTGCGTCATCGTCGCGGCCTGCCGGTTCGCGGCCAGCGCACGCACACCAATGCCCGTACCCGGAAGGGTCCGGCAAAGGCGATTGCTGGTAAGAAGAAGTAATTTCCGGGAAACCGGAATGGGGAGGCTGGCGGTCCGCCGGCCTCTTTTGAGTTTGGAGTGGGGCTCAACGAGCGTCACTCCGGTGTAGCCGCTGGCATTACGGCGGTGCAGAGATCCAAGAAAGGACTACCATGGCCAAGGAAGCCGTACGCGTTCGTCGTCGCGAACGTAAAAACATTTCGTCGGGCGTCGCACACGTCAACTCGACCTTCAACAACACGATGATCACTATCACCGACGCACAGGGCAACGCGATTGCCTGGTCGTCCGCTGGTGCCAAGGGCTTCAAGGGTTCGCGCAAGTCGACCCCGTTCGCTGCCCAGATCGCCGCTGAAGACTGCGCCAAGAAGGCTCAAGAACATGGCATGAAGTCGCTGGAAGTTGAAGTTTGCGGTCCGGGCTCCGGTCGTGAATCCGCTCTGCGCGCCCTCCAGGCTGCTGGTTTCATGATCACGTCGATCCGCGATGTGACCCCGATCCCGCACAATGGTTGCCGCCCGCGCAAGAAGCGTCGCGTCTGATCATCGCCACTCACGACACTGGCCGGGGTAGATGCGCCCGGCTCGGTGTTACTCAAGCTCGGTTGCCACGATTGGATGGTGGCAACGAACGGAAGGCAAAAACATGATTCAGAAAAACTGGCAGGAACTGATCAAGCCCAACAAGGTCGAGTTCACCTCGAGCGGCCGTACCAAGGCAACGCTCGTGGCCGAACCGCTGGAGCGTGGCTTTGGTCTCACCCTCGGCAACGCGCTGCGTCGCGTTCTGCTGTCTTCTCTGCGTGGCGCCGCTGTGACGGCCGTGCAGATCGACGGCGTGCTGCATGAGTTCTCCTCTATCCCGGGCGTCCGAGAAGACGTGACGGATATCGTGCTGAACATCAAGGAAATCGCCATCAAGATGGATGGCGATGATGCCAAGCGCATGGTCGTCCGCAAGCAGGGCCCAGGCGTCGTAACGGCTGGCGACATCCAGACGGTCGGCGATATCGAAATCCTCAACCCCGAGCATGTGATCTGCACGCTCGACGAGGGCGCCGAAATCCGTATGGAATTCACCGTCAACAACGGCAAGGGCTATGTCCCCGCCGAGCGCAATCGTGCGGAAGATGCTCCGATCGGTCTTATCCCGGTCGATAGCCTCTATTCGCCGGTCAAGAAGGTGTCCTACAAGGTTGAAAATACCCGTGAAGGACAGGTTCTCGACTACGACAAGCTGAGCATGTCGCTCGAAACCGATGGTTCGATCAGCGGTGAAGATGCCGTCGCTTTCGCGGCGCGCATCCTGCAGGATCAGCTTGGCGTGTTCGTCAACTTCGACGAGCCGCAGAAGGAAACCGAAGAGGAAGCAGTTACCGAACTCGCTTTCAATCCGGCTCTCCTCAAGAAGGTGGACGAACTCGAACTGTCCGTTCGCTCGGCAAATTGCCTGAAGAACGACAACATCGTCTACATCGGCGACCTCATTCAGAAGACCGAAGCAGAAATGCTCCGCACGCCGAATTTTGGTCGCAAGTCGCTGAACGAAATCAAGGAAGTTCTCGCTTCCATGGGCCTGCACCTCGGCATGGAAGTGCCGGCATGGCCGCCCGAGAACATCGAAGATCTCGCCAAGCGATACGAAGACCAATACTAAGGCCGCAAGCGCTCCGTGGAGCGCTTAAAGCTGGCCTTAGCATCTTAAACTGCGCATGCACCTTTCGCTCCGCTGGGAATTGGAGCGGGGCATGCGCCCAACAAACTGCAGGCGAGCGATGCTTGCAAGTGAAGGAGAATAGCCATGCGCCACGGTAAAGCCGGCCGCAAGCTGAACAGAACCGCTAGCCACCGTAAGGCGATGTTCGCCAACATGGCGGCTTCGCTCATCACCCATGAGCAGATCGTCACCACGCTCCCGAAGGCGAAGGAAATTCGTCCGATCGTCGAGAAGCTGGTAACCCTCGGCAAGCGCGGTGACCTGCACGCTCGTCGTCAGGCCATCTCGCAGATCCGCGACGCTGTTGTCGTTGCCAAGCTCTTCGACGCGATCGCAACGCGCTACGCCACCCGCAACGGCGGCTACCTGCGCATCATGAAGGCTGGCTTCCGCCAGGGCGACAATGCCGCTCTCGCAGTCGTCGAATTCGTCGATCGTGACATCTCTGCCAAGGGCGCAGCCGACAAGGCTCGCGTTGCTGCCGAGGAAGAAGCCGCAGCCGCTTAAGGCTCGCTTCGGACCAAAGATTGAAGGCCGGATGAGAAATCATCCGGCCTTTTCTGTAATCAAAGTAAACCTCCACCTACGGTGGAGGACTGGACGCGTTCTACACGGTAGTTGAGAGACCTCCTGCTTGAACCGCTGGCGTGGCCCAGACTTCGAACAAGGAGGTTTTATGGATGAGCAAACGCTCTCGCATGCGACGTGGGACTGCAAGTATCACGTTGTTTTTGGCAGCAAATACCGAACGAAAAGACTCTACGGGGACGTACGGCGTGAGTTGGGAGAACTCTTACGTCGGCTGGCACAGCAGAAAGGCTGCCAGATCGAAGAGGGTCATTTGATGCCCGACCATGTGCATATGCTGATATCGATCCCGCCGAAATATTCGGTTGCGCATATTGTTGGCTTTCTGAAGGGCAAGACGGCGCTTTATGTTGCCAACAAATATGCGCGCAAGCGGCGCTACAAGGGTTATCACTTTTGGGCGCGCGGGTATTTCGTATCGACGACGGGCTACAACGAGCAGGTCGTCAGACAGTATATCCGTAATCAGGAAAAGGCCGACAAAGCTTCCGACTTTGCCGACCTCTTCAATCGTAGCTACTAAGCGCTAACAAAACCACTTCTAGTGGTTCAAGCGCAGCGTTTCAAACCTCCACCTTTGGTGGAGGTCATGACTTCGTTTGTGGATCTTGGAAGCGGACTTTCATTCCTCGCGATCACTATGGAATATCGACGCTGCATTGCTGAGTCGTAGGGCGACTTATGCGCGTCTATCTGTGAAGGGCACCGTCAGGCATGCAGCGGGAATTGACACGCAGGAGAATAAGCCTGTTTCTGGCGCTGTTGCTGACCATAGCTTGCGGCCTAGCGCTCAGGCGGTTCGGATATGCGGCGCATCTGCCCTTCGAGATCGTCAAATACGGCGGCTCGATCCTGTGGGGAGCCATGGTCTACTGGCTGCTCGCGACGGTCTTTGCTGGGGCGCACCGGTTCAGGATCACCTTGGCCGCAATCATCGTCGCCGTGCTTGTCGAGCTTTTCAGGCTTTGGCACACGCCGGCGCTGGATGCATTTCGATTGACCACGACGGGTGCTCTGCTGCTGGGGCGGGTATTCTCGCCCTGGAATATTCTCGCCTATGTCACCGGTATCGCGGCGGCACTGACGCTGGATTGGGTGCTATCGCGGCGGAAACGGAACCGCTTGGTTTGATGCCAGACACCCTACCGCATGCCCATCAATATTCGCATAGCTGCATTTCCCATTTCAGGTAGTGCTTTTGACCATAATAATTTGAATCCTAATTAGTTTAGTGCTAATTGAATTCCATGACATCGTTAAATGCCCTGCAACGTCTCTTCACCGCCAATCTGCTGACGACCGGTCGCCAATGGCGACGCGTCGTCGATCTCGCGCTGAGCTCCTATGGCATATCTGAGGCCGCGGCCGCGCCGCTGCTTTGGATCGGCCGTCTGGGGGGAGGCGTTCGGCAGGTGGCTCTCGCCACCTATGTCGGCATCGAAGGACCGTCTCTGGTCCGCTTGCTCGATCAGCTCGAAAGCATGGATCTCGTCATCCGCAAGGATGATCCGACGGATCGGCGCGCGAAAGGCCTGTGGCTGACGGCCGAAGGCGAGATGCTTGCCTCCCGCATGGAGGACGCCCTCGACGAGCTGCGCGGCAAAATCCTCGCCAATGTCGACCCGGCGGATATCGAAGCTGCCGTTCGTGTTCTGAAGGCTTTCGAGGAATTCGAATCGCCGAGGACCGGCGGGGCCGAGCAGGAGCGGGAGAGAGCCCTATGAGCCTTCCATCCTGGCGCGACTGGCTGTTTTCGGTCAAAGCCTTCATTGCGGCGATCATGGCGCTGTTCATCGCGCTGTCGCTGGACCTGCCGCGCCCCTATTGGGCGATGGCCGCCGTCTATGTGGTCGCCAATCCGCTTGCTGGCGCAACCAGCTCCAAGGGGCTCTATCGTGCTCTCGGCACGCTCATCGGCGCCTGCGCGTCGGTGGTCCTCGTTCCGCTCTTCGTCAATGCGCCGGAATTGCTCTCCATCGTCGTCGCGCTGTGGACCGGCACCTTGCTGTTCATCTCGATGCTCGACCGTACCTCGCGCAGCTATGTCTTTATGCTGGCCGGCTATTCGCTGCCGCTGATCGCGCTTCCGACCGTCGGCGCGCCAGAAACCGTATTCGATGTAGCTCTTGCCCGTTCCGAGGAGATCATTATCGGCATCGTCTGCGCGAGCGTCGTCAGCGCCATCGTCTTTCCGAGCAGCGTCGGCACGGTACTTGGCCAGCGCATCGGCTCTTGGCTGGATGATGCAGGTACCTGGGCGGATGAGATCCTGCGCGGCGAGGGCGCTTCTCCCGCGACGCCCCTGAAGCGCCAGAAGCTTGCCGCCGATGTTTCCGGCCTCGATCTTGTCATCAGCCAGCTCAAATATGATGCGGGCAGCCGCGATATCGTCAGGCATTCGCGTGAGCTGCGCGGCCGCCTGCTGATGTTGCTGCCGCTCTTCTCCTCTCTCGCCGATCGCCTGCACGCGCTGAAAACCGGCGGAAAGCCACTGCCGCGGGAGCTTGTTGCGGTTTTGAACAATGTCGCCGATTGGCTCAGGCAGGGCGGTGGCGGCAAGGCCGACGATACCGCCGATGCGCTGTCGGGAAAGATCGAGGAATTGCAGCGGAGCGACATCGACCTCGGCTGGGATGATCTCGTCCGGTCGAGCGCTCTCGATCGCCTGAAGGAAATCGTCGATCTCTGGCAGGACTGCCTGACGCTGCGCGATCAGATCATCTCCGGCCAGCAGATCGGCACATGGCGTCCGGCCTTCCGCCACCGCAATGTCGTCGGTCATATCAGGCACTATGATTATGGCCTGCTTGCCTTCTCCGCCGGCGCGGTTGTCGTCGGCATCGCCGTTGCCTGCTTTTTCTGGATCTATTCCGGATGGCAGGATGGCGCGGGCTTTGTCACCATGGCGGCGGTTGCCTGTTCGTTTTTCGCCTCGCTCGATCGGCCCGCACCCTTCATCACCTCGATGTTTGTCTGGTGCGCCATGAGCCTGGTCATCGCCTGCGTCTATATCTTCGGCATATTGCCTTCTATTTCCGGCTTCGAGATGTTGGTCCTGGTCTTCGCGCCGCCCTTCCTGGTGATGGGCTTGTTGATCCCACGGCCGCAGACCAACATGCTCGCCATGCTGCTGGCGGTGAACGGTGCCACCTTCATCGCGCTGCAGGATCGCTACACGGCCGATTTCGCCAGCTTCGCGAACAGCGCCGTTGGGGCTCTCGCGGGCGTGGGCTTCGCTTTGGTCTGGACCTTACTCACCCGTCCGTTCGGCGCCGAACTTGCCGCTTGGCGGCTGGTGAGAGCCGGCTGGACCGATCTTGCTGAAACAGCGGCCGGCATCCGCCGCGCCGACCACGAGCGCCTGTCCGGCCGCATTCTGGATCGTCTAGGCCAGCTCGTACCCCGCCTGGCGGGCATCGAGAATCGCGAACTGAAGAAGGTCGACGGCTACGCCGATGTCCGTCTCGGCTTCAACGTGCTGATGTTGCAGAAGGAGCGCGGGCAACTGACGCCGGCTGCCGCCGCATCCGTCAGCGACGTCCTGATCGGCGTATCGGATTTCTATCGCTCCAGGCTGAAGGCCAAGCGCGCCATTGATCCCTCTGATGAATTGCGCGTGTCGATCGATCATGGCCTCGAAGCGGTCGCGCAGGAAAAACGCCACTCTGGCCGGGCGAGCCTCGATGCGCTGGTCGGCCTTCGCCGGGCTCTCTTTCCCCATGCCGAGCCGCCGGCGAGCTGGCGACCACCCGTATCGGACATAACCCAACCTCATTCCATTGCCGCCGAGTAATGTCATGCCCGCAGAATTCGATCTTTATGGCGTCTATATCCCACGCCTTCTCGTTCTCATGCTCGTGACGCTGTTTGCCGTCATCATCCTACGGCGCCTGCTCGCATGGATCGGGGCTTACACTCTGGTCTGGCATCGCGGTCTCTTCGATCTCGCGCTTTACGTCCTGCTGCTCGGCGCCGTCTCCTCTGTCTCTCGTTGGTACTTCACATGAACGCGCTCAAACTCATCGGCCGTGTGGCCGTCACTCTCATCTTCGTCATTGCCGCCGTCTATGTCGGCCGGCAGCTCTGGGGCCACTACATGGACGAGCCATGGACGCGCGATGCACGCCTCAGGGCCGATGTCGTTGGCATCGCGCCTGACGTCTCCGGTCTCGTGAGCGATGTGCTCGTCAAGGACAACCAGATCGTCAAGAAAGGCGATGTTCTCTTCCGTGTCGATCGCGATCGCTTTGCCATCGCTGCCGAGCAGGCGGATGCCGCCCTTGCAAGCAGCAAGGCCGCTCTCGATCAAGCCCGCCGCGAGAACCAGCGGCAGGCGCGCCTCGGCGATGCTGCCTCCCTCCAGCAGAAGGAGCAGGCGCAGACCACCGAAGAGCAGGCGGAAGCTTCTCTCCGTCAGGCGACCGCCAATCGCGAACTCGCACAGCTGAACCTCGACCGTTCCGAGATCCGCGCCACCGTCAACGGTACGATCTCGAACTTCGGGCTGCGTCCAGGCGACTATGTTTCGGCCGGCACAGCCAAGGTAGCGCTCATCGACACCGATTCCCTGCGCGTCGAAGGCTATTTCGAGGAAACCAAGCTGCCGCGCATCCATGTCGGCGACGAGGTCTTCATCCACCTGATGGGACAGGCAGAGAAGCTGACCGGCCATGTCGAAAGCATCGCCTATGGCATCGAGGATCGCGAGCGCACCTCCGGCAGCCTGCTCGCCAATATCACGCCGACCTTCAGCTGGGTGCGTCTGGCGCAGCGGGTGCCGGTGCGCATCGCGCTCGACAAGGTGCCCGACGGCACGAAGCTGATTGCCGGCCTGACGGCGACCGTCGAGGTGCAGGAGCAAGGCCAGGCCAAAATCGCCAGCGCTGCGGAATGACTATCCTCAGAGCCTGAGAAGAGCAGAGCGGCCGGCCTCAGGCCGCGCTGGAACTGGATGCTGCCACAGGCCTGCGCGCGGCCCGGCGTTTCTCCATCATGATCGGCCTGTAGGATCTGTAGAGGATCATGGCGATCAGCAGGCCGATATAGATGAACTGTTCCAGCGACAGCACCTTGGTCGATAGCGCAAAATGCAAGGCACCACAGGCGGCGATGATATAGACCAGGCGATGCAGCCAGATCCATTTCTTGCCGAGCCGTTTGATCGAGAAATTGTTCGAGGTCACGGCAAGTGCCAGCAGCATGACGAGGCCCGCCATGCCGAACATGATGAAGGGCCGCTTCAGCACATCGTTGATGACGGCCTGTACGTCGAGCGCCTGATCGAGAACCATATAGACGGTTAGGTGCATCAGCGCATAGTAGAAACAGATGAGGCCGAGTGCGCGGCGATAGCGCAGATAGTTCCAGCCGAAGAGATCCCGAAGCGGCGTGACCGCAAGCGTCAAAAGTAGGAAGCGGATCGCCCATAGCCCCAGGAAGAGCTCGAAGGTCTTCACTGCGTCGGCGCCGAGCTGGTCCGTCGCGCCGAGATAGAACTCCCATGCGGCCGGCAAAAGCCCGACAAAATAGAGCGCCCAAACGGAGGCGGGTTGCCAGCGCTTGGGCAGAGCGAAGGAGAGCGCCATCAGAAATTCACCCTGAGATCCATGCCGGTATAGAGGCTGGCGACCTGATCGGCATAGCCGTTGAAGGGCAGGGTGGGGTGGCGATTGGCGCCGAAGAAGCCGCCTTCGCCGATGCGACGCTCGGTCGCCTGGCTCCAGCGCGGATGGTCGACGGCCGGATTGACGTTGGCATAGAAACCGTATTCTTGGCTGTTGGTCGCCTGCCAGGTATTCAGCGGCTGCTTGTCGGTGAGCGTGATGCGGACGATCGACTTGATGCCCTTGAAGCCGTATTTCCAGGGCACGACGAGCCGAATCGGTGCGCCGTTCTGGTTCGGCAGGGTCTCGCCATAGAGCCCGACGGCAAGCAGCGTCAGCGGGTTGCGCGCCTCGTCCAGACGCAGGCCCTCGACATAGGGCCAGTTCAAGGATTGCAACAGGCCCGACTGCCCCGTCATCTCCTCCGGCCGGACCACGGTCTCGAAAGCCACGAATTGGGCGCTGGCTTGCGGTTCCACCTTGTCGAGCAGGGCGGAGAGCTGGAAGCCGTCCCAGGGGATCACCATCGACCAGGCTTCGACGCAGCGCATGCGATAGACACGCTCTTCCGGCGGGAACTCCTTGATCAGCGCGTCGATATCGAAGGTGCCGGGCTTGTTGACCATGCCGTCGACCTTGACCGTCCAGGGTCGAGGTTTGAATTTGCCGGAGAGGTTGGCCGGGTCGGATTTGTCGAGGCCGAATTCGTAGAAATTGTTGTAGGTGGTGACGTCCTTGATCGGCGTCAGCTTCTCATTGACCGTATAATTGCTCTTGGTTGCCGCCAGCGCTTCCGCCATCGCAGCCTTGTCGCCGATGGCCACCATGCCGATGCCGGCGGCCGCCGCCGTCAGGAAGCCGCGGCGCTTGAGATAGATCGAGCGGGGTGTGATTTCGGAAGATGCGATTTTGGGCGGACGGTAGGCAGCCATGGAACAATTCCTCTATGCGATAGCAGCTTCGATATAAGCGATACGCAGCAGACGCGGATTTTGTTACACTCTTAGGCCGGCATTTCTTTGGAAGTGAAAGCAACTTTTTGTGTGCGCTTGTGATCGGGCTGCTCCATTCCCAATTCTGGTCGTAACGCCTGCTTGCCCGGCTGCGGCCCATACCCGGCTGCGTACCGGATTCGCTTGAGTTGATAGTGACAGTATCGCACGATTGGATTAGGACAATTCCAAAAAGCGGAGTTGCCGGCGTCCCCTTTGGCTCGAAACCTTGGGCCCTGCCGACGCCACGCAAATTCCAGGATGACGAGGAAGAGACACCATGCCAGCTTATCGTTCCAGAACCACCACCCACGGCCGCAACATGGCTGGCGCGCGCGGCCTTTGGCGCGCCACGGGCATGAAGGACAGCGATTTCGGCAAGCCCATCATTGCGGTGGTCAACTCCTTCACCCAGTTCGTGCCCGGCCACGTCCACCTCAAGGATCTCGGCCAGCTCGTCGCGCGCGAGATCGAGGCGGCTGGCGGCGTTGCCAAGGAGTTCAACACCATCGCCGTCGACGACGGCATCGCCATGGGTCATGACGGCATGCTCTATTCGCTGCCATCGCGCGAGCTCATCGCCGACAGCGTCGAATACATGGTCAACGCCCATTGCGCCGACGCCATGGTCTGCATCTCCAACTGCGACAAGATCACTCCCGGCATGCTGATGGCCTCGCTGCGCCTGAACATCCCGACGATCTTCGTCTCCGGCGGCCCGATGGAAGCCGGCAAGGTCGTCCTGCACGGCAAGAAGGTCGCCCTCGATCTCGTTGACGCCATGGTTGCCGCGGCCGACGACAAGATCAGCGATGAGGACGTTCAGGTTATCGAGCGCTCTGCCTGTCCGACCTGCGGCTCGTGCTCGGGCATGTTCACGGCCAATTCGATGAACTGCCTGACCGAGGCGCTCGGCCTGTCGCTGCCGGGCAACGGCTCGACGCTCGCAACCCATTCGGACCGGAAGGAACTCTTCCTCGAAGCCGGCCGTCGGGTCGTTGCACTCGCGAAGCGCTATTATGAGCAGGACGACGTGACAGCTTTGCCGCGGACGATCGCGAGCAAGGGTGCGTTCGAGAATGCGATGGCACTGGATATCGCCATGGGCGGCTCGACCAATACCGTGCTGCATATTCTGGCGGCGGCGCACGAAGGCGAAGTCGATTTCACCATGGACGATATCGACCGCCTGTCGCGGCGCGTTCCCTGCCTTTCGAAGGTCGCGCCAGCCAAGTCCGACGTTCATATGGAAGACGTGCATCGCGCTGGCGGCATTATGGCAATCCTCGGCGAACTGAACCGCGCCGGATTGTTGAACCCCGATCTGCCGACCGTCCACGCCCCGACCTTGGGCGAGGCACTGGCGCAATGGGATATTGCCGTCACCGATAACAAGGCGGCTCTGGAGCTCTTCAGCGCTGCCCCCGGTGGTGTCCCGACGCAGGTTGCCTTTAGCCAGAGCGCACGCTGGGACGAGCTTGATCTCGATCGCGAAAAGGGCGTTATCCGCGATGCGCAGCATCCCTTCTCCAAGGATGGTGGCCTTGCAGTCCTCAAAGGCAATCTGGCGCTCGACGGCTGCATTGTGAAGACCGCCGGCGTCGATGAATCGATCCTGAAGTTCTCCGGTCCGGCCAAGGTCTTTGAAAGCCAGGACGCTGCCGTCAAGGGCATCCTCAGCAACGAGGTAGTAGCGGGCGATGTTGTCGTCATCCGTTATGAAGGCCCGAAGGGCGGCCCCGGCATGCAGGAAATGCTCTATCCGACGAGCTATCTGAAGTCGAAGGGCCTCGGCAAGGCCTGCGCGCTCATCACCGATGGACGTTTCTCCGGCGGCACGTCCGGCCTCTCGATCGGCCACGCCTCGCCGGAAGCGGCCAATGGCGGCACGATCGGCCTGGTGCGTGAAGGCGACATGATCGACATCGACATCCCCAACCGCACGATCAGCCTGCGTGTCGATGAGGCGGAACTCGCCGCTCGCCGCGAAGATCAGAACGTTAGGGGTTGGCACCCGGCCGAACCGCGCAAGCGCAATGTCACTACGGCGTTGAAAGCTTATGCGGCTTTCGCAACCAGTGCGGACCGCGGTGCCGTTCGCGATCTCAGCGGGAAGTAATAAGTCGCTTATCTAAAGCAAGCTGAAAACCCCTGATTACAAATCAGGGGTTTTTGAATTTTGGAACTCTTTCATTCGCTCACAACGGCCGATTGATCTGCTTGTACGCGTCATTCAGCTCTTTCTGACGCTCCTGATAGGACAATGTGAGGCAAGCGACGTCCGCGCCACAGGCCTGCCGCTTCTTCAGCCATTCCGTCTGCTGGTCCTGCATTGTGCCGCGCGCGCCCATGGCGAGAAGGCCGGAGAGCAGGTCGAAGGTCGTCACCATCTTTACATCCGCATCGTTGAGCGCCCGTACCTCGCATATGGTCTTTTCGTCCGGCTTCAGGCTCTGCGCCTCGCAATCGAAGCTGGCGGCGTGGGAGGCGCCGGCCATGCCTAAGGAAATGAGGAAGGTGGCGGCGGCAAGATGATTCAATCGCATGTTTGGTTCCCTTTGACGATTCCCAACACGAAATGCATGACAGCATGTTTTTGTTCGGCGAGCCTGTTTTTTATCGTTGCCAGCGTCCATTTATGCTTCATGCTTCCGCCCTCTTTTCTTTCTAGCGTCGGGCGCTACAACGTTGTTTAAAGAGAATTAAAAAGGGAAATTTCCATGCATGTCCTCCTGAAGCGCACTGCCGTTTCGATGATTGCCCTCATCATGGCGATGCCGCTTTCCGCTGGGGCCCAGACGGCGAAGACGCTGCCGGAAAGCAAGACGCAAATGCAGCTTTCCTTCGCTCCGCTGGTCAAGCAGACGGCCGGCGCCGTCGTGAACGTCTATGCCGAGCGTGTCGTGCAGCGCCAGTCCCCCTTCGCCGGCGATCCTTTCTTCGAGCAGTTTTTCGGCCAGCGCATGCCGAATCGCACCGAGAAGCAGTCTTCGCTCGGCTCGGGCGTCATCGTGGAGGCCAACGGCACCGTTATCACCAACAACCACGTCGTCGATGGCGCGGACGATATCAAGATCGCGCTTTCGGACGGACGCGAGTTTCCCTGCAAGGTCATCCTGAAGGACGATCGCGTCGATCTCGCGGTGTTGAAGATCCAATCGAAGAATGAGAGCTTCCCGGTTCTGCCGCTTAGCAATTCCGATGGCATCGAGGTCGGCGATCTCGTGCTCGCGATCGGCAATCCCTTCGGCGTGGGACAGACGGTGACCAGCGGCATTGTTTCCGCGCTCGCCCGCAACCAGGTGAAGAACGAGGTCGGCTTCTTCATCCAGACGGATGCCTCGATCAACCCCGGCAATTCCGGCGGTGCGCTCGTCAACATGACAGGAGAGCTGATCGGGCTCAACACGGCGATCTTCTCCCAGGGTGGCGGTTCCAACGGTATCGGCTTCGCCATCCCCGCCAATCTGGTTAAGGTCTTCCTTGCCGCGGCCGATCGTGGCGACAAGTCCTTCGAGCGGCCCTATATCGGCGCCACTTTCGAGCCGGTTACATCCGATGTCGCCGAAGCGCTCGGCCTGGACAAGGTGCGCGGTGCGCTGGTGACCAAGGTGGTCGATGGCGGCCCGGCGGCCAAGGCCGGCCTCAAGCCCGGCGAGGTGATCACGGCGCTGAACAACATCTCGATCGAGCATCCCGATGCGCTCGGCTATCGCCTGACGACGGCCGGCCTCGGCGTGACCGTGTCCCTGACCGTGCTTGACAACGGCAAGGAACATCAGGCCACGATGACGCTTGCCGCGGCGCCTGAATCCATCCCGCGCGATGAGCGGGTGATCGAGGGCAACAATCCCTTCTCCGGCGCGACCGTTGCCAATCTTTCGCCGCGGGTTGCTGATGATCTGCATCTGCCGCCGGATTCCACCGGCGTCGTCATCGAAAGCCTGAAGCAGAGCTCGCCGGCCGATCGGCTGGGATTTGCCGCGCGCGATATCGTTATTTCCATCAATGGCGTGGCGATCAATACGACCGAGATCCTCCAGCAGACCGTCACGTCAAACCCGAGCTTCTGGCGCGTCGAGATCGAGCGTGACGGCCAGCGCATCCGGCAGTTCTTCCGATGAGCAATGACCTGTTTGCACCGCGGATACCGGAGGAGGTCGCCAACAAGCGGCCTCTGGCCGATCGCCTGCGGCCGCAAACGCTGGCCGAAGTCACTGGCCAGGCGCATCTGACGGGCGAGGACGGTGTTCTGCGCCGGATGATCGAGGCGGGTTCGCTGGGATCGATGATCTTCTGGGGACCGCCCGGCACCGGCAAGACAACCGTTGCCAGGCTGCTTTCGGGTGAGGCGGGTCTCGCCTTCGAACAGATTTCGGCGATCTTTTCCGGCGTCGCCGATCTGAAGAAGGTCTTCGAAGCGGCGCGGTTGCGCCGCATGGATGGCCGCCAGACCCTGCTTTTCGTCGACGAGATCCATCGCTTCAATCGCGCGCAGCAGGATAGCTTCCTGCCCGTGATGGAAGACGGCACCGTCATTCTTGTGGGAGCGACGACAGAGAATCCATCCTTCGAACTAAACGCCGCTCTCCTCTCCCGCGCCCGCGTCCTGACATTCCATTCGCATGACGAGGAAAGCCTGGAGGAGCTGTTGCGCCGGGCCGAAACGGTGGAAGGCAAGCCGCTGCCGTTGACGGACGATGCCCGGGCCAGCCTGATCGGCATGGCCGATGGCGATGGCCGTTCGGTGCTGACCCTGGCGGAAGAGGTCTGGCGCGCCGCGCGCAAGGACGAGCTTTTCGATCCCGACATGCTGGTCAAGATCGTCCAGCGCCGCGCCCCGGTCTATGACAAGGCGCAGGATGGGCACTACAATCTGATATCGGCGCTGCACAAGTCGGTTCGCGGTTCCGACCCTGACGCCGCGCTCTATTATCTCGCCCGCATGTTCGATGCCGGCGAGGATCCGCTCTATCTGGGTCGCCGGCTGGTGCGCATGGCCGTGGAAGATATCGGGCTTGCCGATCCGCAGGCCCTGGTCATCTGCAATGCCGCCAAGGACGCCTATGATTATCTCGGGTCGCCGGAGGGGGAACTGGCTCTGGCACAAGCCTGCGTCTATCTCGCGACCGCGCCGAAATCGAATGCCGTCTACACGGCCTTCAAGGCTGCCACGCAGGCCGCCAAGCAGAACGGTTCGCTGCTGCCGCCCAAGCATATCCTCAACGCGCCGACGAAGCTGATGCGCACCGAAGGCTATGGCGACGGCTATCGCTACGACCACGATGAGCCGGACGCCTTTTCAGGCCAGAATTATTTTCCAGAGAAGATGGGTCGCCAGACCTTCTACGATCCACCGGAACGCGGTTTCGAGCGAGAAATCCGCAAGCGGCTGGATTGGTGGTCGAAGCTGCGTAAGGAGCGCGGCGAGCGCTAAGGTCCGGTATCACCGCCCGGTGGCGGTTTCCTGCGGTGCCTTCTGCATGCGGGGAGCCGATGCCGCATCGACGATCTTCACGCTCGATTCAGCCAGTCCGTTGTGGCCTTCCATGTCGACGACGAGATGCCAGTGACCTGATTCCGGAATGGTCAGCCGGATCGGTGATTTCTTGGCGACGCCGCCGATAAACTGGTGCTTGAGGGTTTCCGTGAAGCGCTCGAAATTCGCGCCGTTCATCAGCCTGACATTGGCAATTGCCGAGAGGGTGATTTCGATCACCGTTCCCGCGCGCTGTTCCCTAAGATCGTAGTGGCTGTAACGGAAAGCAGGCTTCGACATGGTTTTCTATTCTTTGGATATCTGGCCGAGAGCTTAACTGAGGGCGGTTAAGGAAGCGTTCGGCGGGATACTGTCGAAGCCTGCTAGGGGCAAGTTCAGTGCAGATTGGACGATGCTGGCGCGAAGCCGTCCAGGTCGAGGATAGCGCCTTCGGGCGCATGGCAGATGTCGGCCGGATTATGGCTGCATTCCTCGGAGGCGAAGTGCAGGGCCGCCGCTTCGTTGCGGAACAGTCCGCCGACGAGGCCTAGCCGGTCCTGAACGATCCAGCTGCCACGGCGGTCACGCCCAATGATGAAGCGGGCCGGAGCCGGCGAAATCGGGCTGTGGGCCGAACGGCGCTGAATATGCTGTGCGTTTGCCATGTCTATATTTCCTCTTGGATCTCTTCGGTTTCACTTAGTGTCCGGTCAGGCGCAGCACCATTTGCAAGGCGCCGGCGATCAGGAGGACAAGTCCGAGGCGCGGAGCGACGGAGCGAAGCCCGTTCAGCAATGCGTCCGAAGAAATGGGCCACTTGCTTCTTGCGAGGGCGGCCGTGCGAGGGCGTTGGAGGGGATCGGCGGATAGGCCGGCATGCGTATGGCGTGACATCATAGGTCCTTTCAGTGTCACCAGCACCGCCGGTCCGATAAGACCATTTCCGGTGCTATGCTGTTGAATCTATGGGGGAGTTGCTAGGTTTTCCATTTGCCTGAAGCGGCAAAAATATAAAAATCTCATAGGGATGGCGCGGTTTCACAATCCCAGGCGATAGGCATGGCGCGAGGCGAACCGGCCGCTGCCGTCGAGCTGAAACGGTGTGATTGCCGCTTGAATGGCCATAGCCGTCTCGCTGGTGACGCCGACCAAGGGCAGGCGTACATCCGCCTCGATATCCCTGACCAGTGACAGGGCGTGCTTGACCGTCGCCGGCTCGCTTTCGCGGGCCAGCGCGCTGAATAATGGCTGGAGGCGCTCGTCGATGGATTGAGCTGCGCTGACGTTGCCGCACGCAGCCGAATGCTGCATGGATCGAAAGAGGCGTGGGACGATATTGGCCGCACTGGAGAAGCAGCCATGACCATGCGCAGTGGTGAAGCCGAGCGCGCTGGCGTCGTTCGACGTAAAGAGCCCGAACCGTTCCGGCAGCAAAGGCCGCCAGAGATCGATGCGCGAGAGGTCACCGCTGCCATCGGCGATCGCGATGATTCCTGGAATCTCCGCCAGCCGTCCGACCGTCGCCGGAGCCAGGTCGATCGCGGTATGCGATGGCTGATTGTGGATGATAATCGGCAGCTCCATCTGCGCCGACAGCTGCTCGAAATGGTGGATGACGCCCTTCTGCGTCGGCTTGGAATAATAGGGGACTGTCACCAGGGCTGCATCGGCGCCAAGCCGCTGCGCCCGTATCGTTTCCTTTATGGTCGTCGCCGTATCGTTGGTTCCCGTTGCGACAATGACGGGAACCTTGTCTTCGGAAAGTTCGATACAGATTTCAATGGCGCGGATGTGCTCGGCTTCTGTCAGCGTCGGGCCTTCGCCCGTCAGCGAACAGACCAGCAGCCCGTCGATGCCGCTCAGCAGCTGCCATTTCACATGCGCCATCAAGGCGACACTATCGAAAGCGCCATCATGAAACGGGGTAACAAGGGCGGTGATCGCACCGCAGATGCGTCTCTGAAAAGTCAGACTGCTCATGGCGGCTACGTCTCAGAGGTAATGCAGCACGATGAAGAGCTCCAGCCCGCCGAGGAGCAGACCAAAGGCGAACATGGCCTGAAAGGTACGCTTTTCGCGGACCTGGCGATTGTTAAGCGTTTGCTGGCGCCGGCCTTTTACGCCTGGGGCCGATGCCGCAACGCGGTGATGTCTCTCATCGCTGTTGTGAACGAGGGCACGGATGGATTCCGTCAGATTGGGTGCGTGCGTGTCGAGCATGGGTCTATCTCCATATTCCACCGCAAGCGTAACGCTGGCCCCCATAGGAAATCCATTCGAGGCGGAAGGCGAAGAAGTAAGTGAGATATAAAGGGCCGGCATCCCCGGATTTTGCCCGGCAGCCGAGCCATAGACCGCTGCCGGAAAGTCAAAAATGCCTTTTGTGGCCAGCGCTAGGCCGCATCCTGCTGGTTCTTTTGGTCGAGCTGCGTGACCAGCGCCAGGATGGTTGCCGAGACCGGCGTCGGCACATTGGCGAGCTTGCCGAGCGAAACGACGACACCGACGAGCGGCGTGATTTCCAATGCCTTGCCGGCAAGCAGATCCTGCAGCATCGAGGTGCGCACAGGGCCAATCTGCCGCGAGCGCTCAACGCGTTCTTCGACCGACATGGCGATATGCGATCCCAAAGCCTCGGCGACGGCCTTCACCTCACTCATCACCTGGCCGACCATGGCTGCCAGCGCCGGGTCATCCATAATGTCGGACATCAATCCGCGGGTGAGCGCACTGATCGGGTTGAAGGCGGCGTTGCCCATCAGCTTGCTCCAGATATCGTCGCGAATGCGCATGGAAATGGAGATGTTGACGCCTGCGTTCCGCAGCAGTGCCGCGATGCCTTCTATGTCGGCGGTCGTTTCGCCGGACGGCTCGCCAAGGATGAAATGGCCGTTGTTGGCGAGCTTGATCTCGCCTGGGCCGACAACTTCCGCTCCCTGATAGGCAACGCAACCGATCACGCGCTCAGGCCCGACCAGGCGCCAGAGATCGCCGTTCGGATCGAGCTCCTCCATCTGGTGCTCGGCATGGCCGCTTTGCCTGTCCCGGTGAAAATACCACCACGGCACGCCGTTGAGGATCATGACGACGCGGGTGCCCGAATGCAGCAGTTTCGCAATGCCGGGGACGGCTGCGGCAAGCTGATGGCCCTTGAGCCCGGTGATGACGAGATCCTGCGGCGGTAGCTCGCCCGCATCGGCTGTTGCCGTCATCCGCGCCACAAGCGGGTTGTCCGCGCCGGCTTCCCAGAGGCGTATGCCGTCAGCGCGAATGGCCTCCAGGTGAGCTCCGCGAGCGACGACAGAGATCTGCGTCTCCGCTCCCTGGGAGGAAGCGAGCTTTGTGGCGATCGCGCCACCCAGCGCGCCGGCGCCGTAGACACAGATGTTCTTAAAGGGAGAGGATGTCATGGCTTGGTGCTCCGAATGAGATCGCGTGCTCAGAAGAGATATGTCGCGCTTTCGATTTAACGAAGGGTCTTTTAGATTTCAGGCAATTGGAATTGAAAATCGCCGAACCTTCCTCCACACTACATGCTTATGGAAGTTTCACCATGCTCGCCCAGGCGCGAATGAGGGCGATCGGCAAGGAAAATCCCTCCCGGCCGTCACGGGTTCGTGCGGATTTCGTGAACAGGATCATGTTTTCACTACATACATTGGGCGGCCTTAGACTTCTGGACAGCGATGGTCGCGAGGTCGCCTTTCCCGAAAAGGGCTTGTTGATCCTGACCTATTTGATGGCGGAGCCGCCGGCGCGCACGTCACGCAGCGCGATCGCCCGGCTTCTATGGGGGGATGACAATGGCAGCGCGCAGGTCAATCTGCGCAAGCTGGTTTCGCGGATAAGGGGCCGCCAGGCAGCTCTCGGCAGGTCGTTCCTTCGTTTCAGCGAAACGATCGTGGAACTCGAAGCGCCTCCGGAAGCCATAGACATGCCGCTTGCGAACACGGAACAGGCTGAGCCGACCGTTGCGAGATTGAGAGGGCTGATGAAAGCGCTCGAGGCGGAGTTCCTGCCGGAGGTCGATTGTCAGAGCGCGGTTTTCTTTCACTGGCGCAAGGCGCAAAGGCGGCGCCATGCCGATATGCTGAAGGAAACGCTGACTGCCGCTGAGGCCCAGGTGAGCACCGTAGAGGATGCCGCACTGGTGAAGGAGGCAGCGCTTCTGATCCTCGGCCTCGATCCGGAGGATCGGGATATCCATCGCATCCTGCTGCGGATATTCGAAGCCGCGGGAGAGGTGGAACACTTCAGGCGAATATTCGAGCAGCGTTCAGAGCTGTTGTCGTCATGGTCGGCGCGGTGGCGGGACGCTTCGGCAGGTGACGTGGCTGCAGACGCTCCTCCCGGCAGCCGGGTGTCGGGCAGGCCGCCGAAGGCGCGCATACCCCTAATTCTCCTGTCATCCTCGGAAAAGCAAGGCGCAGGATACGACGCCTCATCGCTGATGAGCGATATCACTGTCGGCTTCTGCGCCTTGGAGAGTCTCGACATTGCAGATCGCTGCACGGCGGTCCGGGTCGGCAGGGTCGGGGAGCGTGCTGTCGCAACGTTCGATCGATGGGATCGCTCTTACATTCTCGAAATGCGCCTCAGCGTTCGTGATGACGGACCGCTGCTGTTTTCGCAATTGGTCGATGCCGCCAGCGATGAGGTCGTCTGGGCGGAGCGCATCAGCCTTGGACAGTCCTCTCCGGAACAGCAGAGGCAGATGGTGACGCGCCATATCGTGCTATCCCTGGCAGGACAGATCGAACGTCGGGAGATGATGCGGTCTCACTTCGAAAAGGACCTGACAGCCTATCAGCGCTATCTTGCCGGAAAGCGTCACCTTGCTCGTCTCTCGGTGCCAAGCCTGCAGGAAGCGCGGGTAGAACTCAAAGCCGTGCTGGAAAGCAGCGGCCATTTCGCCCCCGTCCTGAGTTCCATTGCGCGAACCTACTCCAAGGAATGGGTGCTGACATCGGGTAGCGACGCGGCCCTGCTGGACGAGGCCGAGAACTATGCGATGCGGGCCATTGCGGCCCGGCGCGATATCGCCGACGGCTATCGCGAACTGGGCATGACGAAGACCTTGAAGAAGGCGAATGAGGAGAGCATAGAAGCGCTGAAACTGGCCGAAGCCCTCAATCCGGGCCATGCCGGCATCATTGCCGACCATGCCGAAGCATTGCTGCATTCCTCGCGGCCGGATCTTGCGCTGAGGAAGATCGAAAGCGCCATCGCGCTCAATCCGGCCAGCCCCGACACGTATTTCTGGACTGCTTCCGTGGCGAGCTACACGCTCGGCCGCTTCGAGGCAGCTCTCGATTATATCGGCCGCATGGTCGATTCACGCTTGGCGGACAGGATTTCCGCGGCGAGCCTGGCAATGCTCGGAGAAGAGGAAAGGGCCGGCTTCTTCGTCCGGCGGGTTCAAAATACCCATCCGGATTTCGACATCGATCGCTGGATTTCCGTCGTGCCGTTCAAGGAGCAGTGGCAACGCGACATCTATCGCGAAGGGCTGCAACGCGCCGGCTTCTGGAAACCTGTTTCGAACCCGATCCAGGTATAGCGGCGATCCTTCGCGCAAGGATGATTGCCGCGATTGATATGAGTGTTTTCCAATCGCTATAGGCTCGGGCTAGTCTTTACCACAATCGCATCCTAACCTCCGCTAGATCGCGCTGGACCAAGGACAACCAGTGCGGTATCGATTTCTCAATTGTCCTTTCTAAGTTGATGAATTCGCCGGGGAAGATCGTTGCGTTTCGAAGCCCTCAACCGTCTCTGGGACAGCGTTCGGGAGACCAGCCATGATTTCCGTGCCTCGACGGACGTTTTTCCCGTCGTCGACATCGAAAAGCTCGGTGCGACCCTCGACCTGAAGGAAAAGGGTGCCGCCGCCGGGCGCGAGAACCGGCCGCCGCCGGATGCGCAGTCGCATGACGAGACGGAGCAGCGTATCGTCGCCTGGGTTGAGGCGGAAAAGAAGAGTTCCTACCAGATCCTCGAAGACCAGTTCCAGACCTTCGACAGCCGCCTGCGCAACCTCGATTTCGAGGGCCAGTTCGGGCTGATACGCCAGGCGAACGCCTCCAGCATCTCGGATTTCAAGGCGGAAGTCGCAAGCGGCGTCGATGAACTTCACGGTCTGCGCCGCAAGCTGAAGACGGCCGAGGATGAAATGGTGGGCTTCAAGGCCAGGCACAAGCTGCAGCGCGCCGCGAAGGTTTCCAGCAAAGCTGCTTGGGGTTTCAAGGTCTCGTTGATCGTCTTCCTCGTCCTCATCGAAATGGTGATGAACGGCAGCTTTCTCGCCAAGGGAAGCGAGCAGGGCATCGTCGGCGGCGTGACGGAGGCGGCCGCCTTCGCCTTCCTGAACATCGGCGCTGCGCTGATATTCTCTTTCTTCTGCGTCCGCTTCCTGGTGCATCGATCCTTTGCGCTGAAGCTGCTCGGTCTCCTCGGTCTCGTCGCGTATGTCGCCGTGGCCTTGGGGATCAACATCGTGCTGGCGCATTATCGCGAGGTCTCGGCGACGATCCTGAGCGGAGCCGGTGCCGAAGTGATTCAGCGCCTGAAGGCAACACCTCTCGGACTGCAGGAACTGAACTCCTGGATGCTCTTTGCCGTCGGCCTGATGTTCTCACTCGTCGCCTTCATCGACGGCTGCTATCTGACCGATCCCTATCCGGGCTTTGCCGGCGTGCAGAAGCGCCTCGATGCGGCGAGAGACAATTACATCGACCGCAAGCTCGATCTGATCGAAGCCCTGCGCGAGATCCGCGACGAGCACAACGGCAAGATCGAGGAAATCATCCGCGACCTTTCGCTGCGCCGGCAGGAGACATCAGCCATCATCGCTCATCGCGCCAGGACGGCGGGTCTCTTTGCCGAACATCAAAACCATCTCGAGCGCGCCGCCAATGTGCTGCTCACCTCCTACCGCGATGCCAACAGGGCCGCACGCACCGAGCCGGAACCATCCTACTTCAAGGATGCCTATAAGATGGAGCGGCTGACGCCTGTCATGCGCAGCGAAGAGGAATGGGACGACAAGGTTCTGGGCTCGCGCATCCAGGGCGCACAGGCGGAATTGTCGGAGCAGATCAAGCGGATTGGCGAGGAATTCGAGCGCGCCATCGAGAAATACCATCAGCTCGACAGTCTTTTCCCGGAGAGCATCCTTGGCGCGACGCAAGCGGCGTAGCCGGCGCGGAGGATCCGCCGGCCTCATCATCGCAACGGTTTGTCTCGCGGTCCTGTCCCTCGGGATCGTCGGCGCCTATGGCTGGCTGCGCTACAAGGCGAGCGGCAATATCGCGATCGACCAAGCCTCGCTTTGCCCGGTGGACGGGCCGAAGGCGGAAACCGCCATCCTGCTCGATGTCACCGATCCGATATCAGACACGACGGCGCTTGATCTGCGCAACCAATTCCAGAAGATCGTGACTGATGTGCCGATCGGCGGCGCGATCGATATCTATGCGCTGACCGAAAAGGAGGGCGAGCTGATCCAGACCTTCCATGGCTGCAACCCGGGAAGCGGCACTAATGTCGATGAATGGACCAGCAATCCTCGCCTCGCGCAGGCGCGGTGGGAAAAGGGGTTCCAGAAGCCGCTCGCCGATATCGCCGGCAAGCTGACCGCGGGCGAGTCAGGCAGGCTGTCGCCGATCATGGCAGGCATCCAGAAGATCAATCTCGAAGTCTTTGCCAACGCGCCAGCAGGCTTGTCGAAGCGCCTCTACATCGCCTCCGACATGATCGAGCACACTGCCGCCTTCTCGAACTACCGGGATGGCGTCTCCTATCAGAAATACCAGCATAGCCCGGCAAACGACCGGTTTCGCACATCATTGAATGGGGTCACGGTCAAGATCCTTGCCTTTCAAAGGCCGAACATGAAGTTCAGCATGGAGGACCTTGCGAACTTCTGGGCGCAATGGATCAAGAACAGCAACGGTGATTTCGGCGGCTTCGTGCGGTTGGAGGGGATACGCTGATGGCCGGCACCGAAGCGAGATACCTCATCCGGGATTACGGGCCGATGGTGCTCTTCGCATCCATCACCATCGGCGGCATGATCTTCATCTGGTCGTCGAAACTCATGGGCTGGTCGTTGCCTGTCGTGACAGGCATACCGCTTCTGCTGATGGCGATCTATTTCATTGTGTCGCTGGCGGTTGCTGGGTTCCGGCTGCATAACGAGCAGGCGGGCGACAACCTCTACTACATGGGTTTTCTCTTTACCCTGTCGAGCCTGGGCGTGTCGCTCTATCTCTTTGCAGGCGAAACATCGATCGAGACCATCGTCCGCAATTTCGGCATTGCCGTCACCTCGACCATTGCCGGCGTGACGCTGCGCATTCTCTTCAACCAGATGCGGCGTGACCCGATCGACATCGAGCGCAGCGTCCGGCATGAACTTGCCGAGATGACACGGCGCGTGCGCACCGAACTCGACTCGTCATCGCGCGAATTCTCCCACTACCGGCGTGTCAGCAACCAGATGCTGTCGGAAGGGTTCGAGGAGATCGCGCGGCAGGCCGAGCGCAACGGCCAGGAGATCAACAAGATCCTGGAAATGCTGGCAAAGCAGGCGGTGACCCCGATCAACGACGCGGCCGCGCAGCTGACGGCAACGACCACGCAATTGTCCGAGATCATCGGCACCTTCGGTGCCGCCGTCGAGAATGTCGGCAGGAAGCTGGAAGAGATCCGCTCGCCCGAGGATGTCGTGCGCGCCGAGCTGGCGCCGGCGATCAGTGCCATCAAGGAGATGTCGGAGGCGCAATTGCAGCCGCTGCGCAATATCGAGGCGGCACTCGGCCGTATGGCGGAAGCGATGGGGCAGGCGCCGCCGCGATCCACTGCTGCTGACCTCGGGGCAGAGCCGGTGAGTGAAGCAGCGCCACGAAAACGTTGGTGGCATCTATGGTAGCAAATGGCTCGGACATTCAGCCGAAAATGGAGCACAAGGGCTACAATCGTGGCCTGATCCTTGGCCTGACGATGGCCGAATCCATGCTGCTTCTGGTCTTCTGCCTGCTGCTCGTGGCCGCTGCCTTGATTTCCGCGGAGAGAAACCGGCGCTACGAGGTCGAGCGCAAGCTCGAGAAGGCCGAACAGCAGGTCGCCTTGCTGGAGAAGAAGCGGGCCGAGCAGACCGCCGAGATCGTGCTGCTGCAATCGAAGGTCGTTTCCGGCGATCTCTCCGCCGCCGATAAGGCCGTGGTGGACAAGCAATGGCGGGAACTGGTGCTGGCGAAGGAGGCACTCGACAGCATCACGGACCAGGGAGCGACCGCGGTCGATCTGCAGTCGCTTTCCAAGGTTGCCGCCGCTCTGAAGGAGCACGGCGTCTCGATGGCGGCAGCTCCCGACCAGATCGATAAGTTGCTGGCTGAAAGCGGGGGCGGGAAGGGCATGCACGACTGGCCGCCCATCATCAATCTCGACGATGCCAAGAAGAATTATTTCCAATCGGGAAGCGCCGAGCTCACCGGCACCTTTTCACAGCTGCTCGGCACGACGATTACCGACGAAATCGCCAGCAATCTGAGCCTTTATGGCGCCAATATCGTCGAGGTGATCGGCCACACGGACGAACAGCCGGTGGCGCGTGAAAAGTCCAACCTCGACGATACGATCATCAACGCGATGGACGGCAAGCTGCCGGTATCGGCCCTGCTTCCGGCCGACAATGCCGGGCTCGGCCTTGCGCGCGCCATTGCCGTCGCCAATGTGCTCAAGGCCAACCCCAAGCTCAAGGGCGCCACCATCCTGCCGATGTCCGCCGCACAGTTGATCCTGCCCGGCGATACCGTCACCTCAGGCCAGCGCGGCGCCGTCGAGGCACGCCGCCGCATCGAAATCCGCGTGCGTGGCAGGACGGCACCGGTTGCCGTGATCAACGCCGGTGCCGCGCCCTCGACCAATACGCAATAGCGCCGGCACGGCGAGCTATCAGCTTTTCAAGCCTGGCGCCTCGTAGCCGGTGCGCTCCACATACTCAGTGTAGCCGCCGGTGTACTGGTGAATGCCGTCCGGCGTCAGCTCCAGCACGCGGTTGGAGAGTGCCCCGAGGAAATGCCGGTCGTGCGAGACGAACAGCATCGTGCCCTCATATTGCGACAGCGCCTCGATGAGCATCTCCTTGGTATCGAGATCGAGATGGTTAGTCGGCTCGTCCAGCACCAGCAGGTTCGGCGGATCGAAGAGCATGATCGCCATGACAAGCCGCGCCTTCTCGCCGCCCGACAGGACCCGGCATTTCTTTTCGACATCGTCGCCGGAGAAACCGAAACAGCCGGCGAGCGCGCGGAGCGAACCTTGACCTGCCTGCGGAAAATCGTGTTCGAGCTGCTGAAACACGGTGCGCTCGCCATCCAGCAGATCCATGGCGTGCTGGGCGAAATATCCCATCTTGACGCTTGCGCCGAGCGCGACGCTGCCTTCGTCCGGCTGCGTCGAACCCGCAACCAGCTTCAGCAGGGTGGATTTGCCGGCGCCGTTGATGCCCATGATGCACCAGCGCTCGCGGCGGCGCACCATGAAGTCCAGTCCCTCATAGATGCTGCGGCTGCCATATTTTTTGTGCACGTTCTTCAGCACGGCAACGTCTTCGCCCGAGCGCGGTGCCGGCTGGAATTCGAAAGCAACGGTCTGGCGGCGTTTCGGCGGCTCGACGCGGTCGATCTTCTCCAGCTTCTTCACGCGGCTCTGTACCTGCGAGGCATGCGAGGCGCGGGCCTTGAAGCGCTCGATGAACTTGATTTCCTTGGCGAGCATCGCTTGCTGGCGCTCGAACTGCGCCTGCTGCTGCTTCTCGTTCTGAGCGCGCTGCTGCTCATAGAACTCGTAGTCGCCCGAATAGCTGGTCAGGTTACCGCCATCGATTTCGATGATCTTTGTGACGATGCGGTTCATGAACTCGCGGTCGTGCGAGGTCATCAGCAATGCACCTTCATAACCCTTCAGGAATGCTTCCAGCCAGATCAGGCTCTCGAGATCGAGATGGTTGCTCGGCTCGTCGAGCAGCATGACATCGGGGCGCATCAGCAGGATGCGGGCGAGCGCCACGCGCATCTTCCAGCCGCCGGAAAGCGCACCGACATCACCGTCCATCATCTCCTGACTGAAGCTCAGGCCCGCCAGAACTTCGCGGGCGCGGCCCTCCAGAGCATAGCCGTCGAGCTCCTCGTAGCGCGCCTGCACCTCGCCATAGCGCTCGATGATCTCATCCATCCTATCGGCCTGATCCGGATCGCTCATCGCGGCTTCCAGCTCGCGAAGCTCGGCGGCAACCGCGCTGACCGGGCCTGCGCCCTCCATCACCTCGGAGACAGCACTGCGCCCCGCCATTTCGCCGACATCCTGATTGAAGTAACCGATGGTCACGCCCTTATCGACCGAAACTTGCCCTTCGTCGGGCAGCTCCCGTCCGGTGATCATCCGAAAAAGCGTCGTCTTGCCGGCACCATTGGGACCGACGAGCCCGATGCTCTCGCCCCTGTTGAGCGCGGCGGATGCCTCGATGAAGAGGATGCGATGGCTGTTCTGCTTACTGATATTTTCGATACGAATCATGGTTACGCCAGGCCCAAGGAAAGTTTTTCGGGGGCCTTATGCCACGGGTTACTGTCTCTGTCGCAGGTTTTTGGGCAGGCGAGTGCAACATCTGCGATCTGGGTCGCGAATGCGCTGAGCCTTTTCCGATTCAACTTCCTTTGAGGATGCGGTTTGCGCGTCCCAATACGTACAGCCCGGACTGTTTCCGGCCGGCATGCTCCTCAAGCCGTGGGGATAGTGTGCCCTCCGGTATCGTGTCGAGTTGGCGACGTCTGAATCCGCGCTAGGTCACCGACTCATAAGATCGTAGCCAGATACGAATTGAGGCGAGCTGGATAGATGCGAGGAAGTTGTCGTCGCGTTTGTCATATCGTGTTGCGATGGCCCGGAAGTGTTTGAGTTTGTTGAAGAACCGCTCGACAGCGTTGCGTTGTTTGTAGAGCCGTGAGCTGAAGGCAGGAATATTGACCCTGTTTGGCATGGGACGGATACAGCCCCATGCTCCACGTGCTTTGAGGTCTTGTCGCAGCCTGTCGCTATCATAAGCGCGATCAGCCAGAAGTATTTGACCGGGCCCGATGGTCGCAAACATATCGGTCGCCGAGCGTCCGTCATGGGCCTGTCCGGCTGTCAGCTTTAAGCGGATCGGTCGGCCATCGGCATCGACAAGAGCATGGATTTTGGTTGTCAGCCCGCCGCGCGAGCGACCCATGCAACCGGATCGCTCGTCTTTTTTTGACCGTTGGCAGCATGTTGGTGAACGCGGATCGACGAGCTGTCGATCATCTGGATGTCGCCATCGTAAGCTTCTGATATTGCATCGAGAATACGTGCCCAATGCCCCGCGTGACGCCATCGGTTAAAGCGGTTGACACAGGTCGTATAAGGGCCATAGCGCGCGGGAATATCCGCCCACGGCGCACCAGTTCTCAGCCGCCAGAAGATCCCATTCAATACGCGTCGGTCATCAACGCGGGCCTTACCACGAACCTTTGTCGGCAGAAGGGGTTCGATCACCGACCATTCGAAATCCGTCAAATCAAAGCGCGCCATCTCTGCCTCCAAGCCTGACAGACAGAGAATCACAAATCATTCAAATCCAAAACTATTTTATGGGTATGTGACCTAGAATCAAATAGGTAGAGCATGGTTTCGTAGCCAGCAGGCACGGGGAAAGCGTGGCGTCAGGGAGGGTGGCTATGGCGTTTTTTTGCGCGAGATCCCTGGAAGTTCGAGGGACTGTTCTTCAAACGAGGATTTTTTCGTGATCGCGACGGATTTTTCGCTGCTCCATCGTTCAAGCAGCGAGCTCACCGGTTGACGCCTGATCGGATGAGCATGTTCAATCAAAGCGCGGTAACCATACGATGCCGTCCATTTCCACCTATCTTAGCCGAATCTTATGCTCGGGCATGCAGCGGAGCTCCGGGAATTTAGCCTGCATCCTATTGTCCGGAGCAGCATTGATCGCCGCCGGCGGATCATCCGAGGCATGGTCTGCAAATGCGGTCTCCCGTCATGCGAAGCTCCATAAGCCGGTCAAGCAGATCGCGGATCAACGCCTGCTGATCGACACGCCGGATGGGAAGGGGGAGCTGCCCGTCTACGCCAATCATGCGGTCGACACGCCGACACCTCAGGTGACGAAGGTGCTGATCGTGATCCACGGCACGCTTAGAAACGCCGATGCCTATTATGCGACGGGGCAGAGACTGCTTGCAAAGGCGGGAGATCTCGCGAAAGGGACGATGGTTATCGCGCCGCAGTTTCTGATAAGGCCGGATGCCAAGGCATTCTCACTGTCGGCCCAGACGCTGGCCTGGACACAAAACGGGTGGAAAGGCGGAGAAGCCGCGCGCCAGCCCGCGCCGATCAGCTCCTTCTCCGCGCTCGATGCCTTGCTTCGGCATTTCGGGGATCGTCGCTTGTATCCTTCGCTGTCGACCATCGTCGTGATGGGGCATTCGGCGGGGGCGCAATTGGTGCAGCGCTACGCGGTGGTGGGGCGCGAGGCGGAAAGCCTGGCGAGCGCCGGCATCTCCGTTCGCTATCTTGTCGCCAATCCGTCGAGTTACCTCTATTTCGACAATGAGCGGCCAGCCTTGCCGGCGGATCAATCGGCGGCTTCCTGCCTGCGCGCAACGCAATGGCGATATGGCCTGACCTCCGCACCGTCCTATGTGTCCTCGCAGGATCCGAAGGCTCTCGAAGCCAGATATGCCGCGCGCAACGTCGTCTATCTGCTGGGGGAGGCGGACACGAACCCATATACCCATTTCATCGATCGGTCCTGCGCTGCCATGGCGCAAGGGCCATACCGGCTTGCGCGAGGGTTGACCTACTTCGACTATATGAAAAAGAGGCATCCGTCCGACCTCAATCAGAAGGTCGTCGAGGTACCTGGCGCGGGGCATGATGACGAGGCGATGCTCACGTCCGATTGCAGTATTTCGGTCTTGTTCGATCGACCGATCCCGCAATCCTGCCCGGTCGTCGCCGGAACGGCAAAAGGGGCCGGAGCGCAGCCGTAGCATTGTCCGAGCAGTCGATGCGTCAGCTGCGATATGCCGGTCGCGGGCGCCGGGATCGCGTTTTCCGGAGGATCGGTCGTTCTATGAACAGGTAACAAACGATGGCAAAAGCCAGCGAACCCAATGCGATGAACACGGGCTGTGCGCCGTGCGGCACCCCGATACGCAACAGCAGCGCCGTTACCATGACGGCCATGAGCACGTGCCAAACGTAAATGGAATAGGAGGCATCCCCCAGAAAATGCAGGGAGGCCAGTTTGGGCACGCGCCGCTCCCGTTCTGCGAAAACAGCGCCCGATAACAGCAGCACCGCAGGGATGCCCCAACGAACCGCCCGGTCGACATGAGGCGCCAGGTCACTCGCCAGCAGCAGCACGAAGCCGGCAATCATCAGGCCGATGGCGGCGTAAAAGGGCAGCCGAAAATCCTGCTTCCACAAGTGTCCGATGATGATTCCGGCCGCGAATTCAAGAATGACCGGCTCCGTGAAAACACTGAGATAGCCAAGAGGCAGCAGATAATGCGCAATGACGATGCTCACCAGAGCCGCCATCAGGAACCACAACCGCCTGAACGCCGGCAGGAGCAATGAAATGGAGAAGACGAGATAGAAGAACATCTCGTAGGACAAGGTCCAACCTTGCTCGACAACGGGATGCAGCGCTTCGTCCTTCAATACGGGCAGGAAAAGCAGCGAGCCGATCAAATTCTCGGCGCTCGCGTTCGTGTTGAAGAAGAACTGCGGTTTCAACACGGCTATGACGAATGTCGCCGCCGTCGCAATCCAATAAAGCGGCACTATTCTGATGAGCCGACGCAACATGAATTGCTGCGGCCCCACAGGTTTTCCCTCGGTCGTGACCCACATGATGAAGCCGCTGATGACGAAGAATATATCGACGCCCGCCGCCCCGATCTGGAATCTAAGGCCGTACGCCTCGCTGATGTGGAAGCAGAGCACGGAGATCGCGGCGATGCCCCGCAGATATTGAATGCCTGTGATGTCGTTGCCGATTTTCAAAACGGTGCCTCTCACGCGACTGGAATGCCGCCGCCAAGACCTTGCAGGCCGATTTGGCGATAGGAATGAGTCGAAAGGCCGGACACTCACGCAGAATGGCTTGGAGGGCACGGCGGACCGAATGTCAGTCGGGACAATTTCAGTGAAAACGGATGATTTCCCGCCGATTTCATGTCAGAAATCAGGCATTTCGGTTTGGGCGCGGTCGCTGCAAATTCGGGATTCTAGCTAGGTACGGCTTTGCTGGGAGGGTATATGAATGAGTAGGTACCGACAGACCTAAAATAAATGTATTGGTTTGATATACCTGAAAGCATAACGGCGGTGCTTATGCATGAACACGCGGAAAGTCGCGAACATGTACTTTATCTTCTGCAGCCATTTCTAGCGCCGATAGATAGGCGTATTTTTGTTTTTCTTCAAACACCTGTTCGCCCAATGTTTGCGTGACTTCTTTTAAAACATCCACCAACTCGATGAAATCTGGGCAGTTAACTCCCAGCCGGTTGCGAAGTTTTCTTACATAAAAATTCTTGAATCCCTTGAGTTTAAAACCCACAAGAGAACGATCTTCCATCGAAAAAATTAGAGTTAAAATCGGATCTATTCTCCTATAGATTGTAGGAGAGGACATGCGCAAGTACTCAAGGCTATCTGAGTCTTCGTAATAGATAGCCACAGGTTCGTATTCCTTTAAAGCTACCAAATCTATTTTCATCGCTACGTATCCGCTTTTCTACCATAGACGGCGGCGATATCTTTGTTTGTGGTCAATGGGCAGTAGGCCACTTTCGTCGGCTTCAACGACTTCCCAATGAGTTACGATACCGCGGCTCATCGGAGTCGATTTGCCTGATGGGGGGTGGCGACCGTAAGGGTAATCCATCCTTACATATATGACACAAACCAAATCCGACGGTATCGTCACCGCTTCGATGACGCATCCCATGGACGGTGCATATTTAAAACGTACACCAGGTTTCGTGACATAAGCGTAGACGTCATAACCTTGATCGTCATCTCCCAAGGGTCTCTTAATACCACGAAAACATGCATGTGCGCTACTCATTGAACGAAGTGAGGCCAGCACATCGCTATTTCGCCATCGTATCAATGCATTATTAACAGGCGGTATTTGGCCGTGGACTAGACACCAAAGATCTAACAAAGGCTGTCGGTGCCCGGCCTCTAAGGCTTTTCTGACGTTAGCGCCAGCTATACGAAAGGTCGTTGGCTCCGAACGATTTTCTGGCGACGGGCATATGATTGTTTGCGGAACTTCAATCCATGCGGAGGGCTTTCGCCCCCCGCCGTTAATCAAGACCAAGTTATGATTTTCAACAGGGCGGCGCATCAAACATACACCTCCCGTATCAATCAAGAGCAGCCGCTCGTTGCCCCGCACGTGTCGCACTTCTCGCAGGTTCCATTCCGGACCATCGTGAAGTTTTGGCACTCCGTGCACATGTTGCCGGTGTAGCCCTGCATGATGGAGCGGGCGCGGCGTTCGGATTCGAGCTTCTTGGCTTCCGTCTTGGCCGTTGCCGCGTCGCTTGCGGCCTTGTCGGTGAAGAGGCCGGTGGTTTCGCTCGCCAGTTCCTCTGCAATCTCTTCGGCCAATTCCTTCGCACGCTCCTCATAGTCGCGCTTGAAGGCGACCACTTCGGAGGTCGAGACCGCACTCGTCGGCTCCAGCTTGCGCACCGTGTTGCCGGCAAAGGCGGTGACGGTCGAAAGCGAGGCTGCGCGTGCCGGCGCGGCCGTTGCCGCACCCTTGATCTCGGCTGCCGGACGCTCGCCTGATGTCGGAACCAGCGTCGGCTTGTAGCCGCGGGTCAGGCCCTTGGAGACGACATCGGCCTTGCCTTCGGAAACGCCGCGCCCAAGCGCCGTGTTGCTGAAGTCCGAAGTGTCGACATGGGCAAGATCGTGACGGCCGAGATAGGAGATCGCCAGTTCACGGAACACGTAGTCGAGGATCGACGTCGCATTCTTGATCGCGTCGTTGCCGGTGACGATACCGGCCGGCTCGAACTTGGTGAAGGTGAAGGCGTCGACATATTCCTCGAGCGGCACGCCATATTGCAGGCCGAGCGAGACCGAGATCGCGAAGTTGTTGATGAAGGCGCGAAGCGCTGAGCCTTCCTTGTTCATGTCAAGGAAGATTTCGCCGAGACGGCCGTCGTCATATTCGCCGGTGCGCAGGAAGATCGTGTGCCCGCCGATCTTAGCCTTCTGGGTGTAACCCTTGCGGCGGCCGGGAAGCTTTTCCTGTGTGCGCACGACCTTCTCGATCACGCGTTCGACGATCTTTTCCGTGATGGTGACGGCCTGGGCGGCAGCAGGGGCCCGCAGGAGTTCCTCCAGCGCATCCTCGTCGCTATCGTCCTCGATCAGCGAGGCGTTCAGCGGCTGGCTGAGCTTGGAGCCGTCGCGATAGAGCGCGTTGGCTTTGAGGCCGAGCTTCCAGGACAGCATATAGGCGTTCTTGCAATCCTCGACGGTCGCTTCATTCGCCATGTTGATCGTCTTGGAAATGGCGCCCGAGATGAAGGGCTGGGCAGCCGCCATCATGCGGATATGGCTTTCGACCGAGAGGTAGCGCTTGCCGATCTTGCCGCAGGGATTGGCGCAATCGAAGACGGCGAGGTGCTCGTTCTTGAGGAACGGCGCGCCTTCCAGCGTCATCGCACCGCAGACATGGATGTTGGCGGCCTCGATGTCCTTCCTGGAGAAGCCGAGGTGATCGAGCAGGTTGAAGCTCATATCGGCCATCTGCTCGTCGGAAACCTTCAGCGTGCCCTTCAGGAAGTCGGCGCCGAGCGTCCACTGGTTGAAGACGAACTTGATGTCGAAGGCGCTCTTCAGGGCGGCGTTGACGGCATCGATCTTCTCGGTCGTAAAGCCCTTGGCCTTCAGCGACGAGGGGTTGATGGCCGGCGCCTGGTTCAGGTTGCCATGACCGACGGCATAGGCCTCGATCTCGGCAATCTGGCTTTCGGAATAGCCGAGCGAGCGCAGCGCTTCCGGAACGGCACGGTTGATGATCTTGAAGTAGCCGCCGCCGGCAAGCTTCTTGAACTTCACCAAGGCGAAGTCCGGTTCGATGCCGGTCGTATCGCAATCCATGACGAGGCCGATCGTGCCGGTCGGCGCAATCACGGTCGCCTGCGCGTTGCGGTAGCCGTGCTTCTCGCCGAGTTCCAGCGCCTTGTCCCAGGCAGCCTTGGCGTGAGCGACGAGATCCTGGTCCGGGTTCTCGGAGTGGATGAGCGCCACCGGATTGACCGACAGGTTCTCATAGCCCGAGGTTTCGCCATAGGCGGCGCGGCGATGGTTGCGGATGACGCGCAGCATATTCTCGCGGTTTGGCTGGAACATCGGGAAGGTCCCGAGTTCCGACGCCATTTCGGCCGAGGTCGCATAGGCGATGCCGGTCATGATCGCGGTCAGCGAGCCGGCGATGGCGCGGGCTTCGTCGCTATCATAGGGAATGCCCGACGACATCAGCAGGCCGCCGATATTGGCATAGCCGAGGCCGAGCGTGCGGTATTCATAGGAAAGTTCGGCGATGCGGCGCGAGGGGAACTGCGCCATCATCACGGAGACTTCGAGAACGACGGTCCAGAGACGAACGGCGTGCTCGTAATCGGCGATGTTGATGCGCTTCGTCGCCGCGTCCTTGAAGGTCATCAGGTTCAGCGAAGCGAGGTTGCAGGCCGTGTCGTCGAGGAACATGTATTCCGAGCACGGGTTGGAGGCGCGGATCGGGCCGGCTGCCGGGCTGGTGTGCCAGTCGTTCATCGTCGTGTTGAAATGCAGGCCCGGATCGGCCGATGCCCAGGCGGCGTAGGAGATGGATTCCCAGAGGTCGCGAGCCTTCAGCGTCTTGATGACCTTGCCGTCCTTGCGGGCGGTCAGGTTCCAGTCGCCGTCACTCTCGACAGCGCGCAGGAAGTCGTCCTTGATGGAGACGGAATTGTTGGAGTTCTGGCCCGATACGGTCAGGTAGGCTTCCGAATCCCAGTCCGTGTCGTAGGTCTTGAATTCGAGATCCTTATAGCCCTGGCGGGCGAACTGGATGACGCGCTGGACGTAGTTTTCCGGAACCTGATCCTTCTTGGCAGCGCGGATTTCGCGCTTCAGGGCAGGGTTCTTGGCCGGATCGAAGCAGTCCTCATTATCGCCTTCGCAATTGACCGTGGCCTTCATGATCGCCTTCAGGTGCTTGGCGACGATCTTCGAGCCGGTCACGAGAGCGGCAACCTTCTGCTCTTCCTTGACCTTCCAGTTGATGTATTCCTCGATATCCGGATGATCGATGTCGACGACGACCATCTTGGCGGCGCGTCGCGTCGTGCCGCCCGACTTGATGGCGCCGGCGGCGCGGTCGCCGATCTTCAGGAAGCTCATCAGGCCGGAGGAACGGCCGCCGCCGGAAAGCTTTTCGCCTTCGCCGCGCAGCATCGAGAAGTTCGAGCCGGTGCCGGAGCCATACTTGAAGAGACGCGCTTCGCGAACCCACAGGTCCATGATGCCGCCCTCGTTGACGAGGTCGTCCTCGACGGACTGGATAAAGCAGGCATGCGGCTGCGGATGCTCATAGGCCGACTTGGACTTGGTGAGCTTGCCGGTGAAGGGATCGACATAATAATGGCCCTGGCCAGGGCCGTCGATGCCGTAGGCCCAGTGCATGCCGGTGTTGAACCACTGCGGCGAATTCGGAGCGACGCGCTGGGTGGCGAGCATATAGGCAAGCTCGTCGCAGAAAGCCGAAGCGTCTTCCTCGGAGGAGAAGTAGCCGCCCTTCCAGCCCCAATAGGTCCAGGTTCCGGCCAGACGGTCGAAGACCTGGCGCGCGTCGGTTTCGGAGCCGCTCTGCTGCTCCTTCGGCAGGTCCTTCATGGCCGCATCATCGGGCACGGAACGCCACAGGAAGGAAGGAACGTCGTTTTCCTCGACCTTCTTGAGCTTGGCGGGCACGCCGGCCTTGCGGAAATACTTCTGCGCGAGAATGTCGGCTGCAACCTGCGAGAACTGCGCGGGCACGTCGATGTTTTCGAGGCGGAAGACGATCGAGCCGTCGGGATTCTTGATCTCGCTGGTCGCCTTGCGGAATTCGATCTCCGCATAGGGTGACTGGCCGGCCTTCGTAAAACGGCGTTCGATGCGCATGGTCCCAATCCTCATTCGTTGGTGTGCGCCCGCATGAAAGCAGGGCGCAAAAATTCTCATTCCGGCATCGCGATTCAACGCGCAGCCAGCTTTCAATCCGCTTTCTGACAGGGGGTGTCACCCGGAGATGAGCTTCCTGTATCTTGTGGTGATGGTGGCTGCAAACACTAAATATAGTATTAACAGCTTATTGCCGCCAGTCCCCGCATATATTTTTTCGACGGCATCGAGATCGACACAAAAACCCCCACGGCGGTCACCGGCAAAGGTGAATCGCCTTGAATCCAGATCCGATTTCGAATTGAGAACCAGCCCTCGTTTACCCGCCTGGTCCAGTCGCCGCCGCAACGTCGTCCATTAACTTTGAAAGACCCGATTCCGTCAAGGGGTGGTTTGCGATGGATTGTTAACCACAATATCTTGTGGGCTCACCTGTGGAAATTGGGGAAACGCCAGTAGAGTAGAAGAATCAAGAGCTTGGTGGGAGATGCTCGCCCTTTGTGCGGCCGAAGACGGCGCAAGCCCCATCACTGCCGGAGTCAAAAACGACAAAATTGTGACCGTGACCGGGATGCCATTGGCAAGGCAGCGAAATCATGCCGTGGCGCATCATGATTCGCTCGGAAACCCTTGAATTCCGCGCATTCCAGCTATTGTGACGCCTACTAAATCTAGTGGGCGCCGTAGCGCCCACCTCTATTACCGTCTTCCGGTTCAATCTCGACACGCAACGGAATCAGCGGGTGATTCGCAAAGCCGACAAGCGGGCTTAGCCGCGTTGACCCTTGGCGATCGGCTCCTGATAGGTGAAGCCCATGTCCCAGGGGAAGTAGATCCAGGTGTCCTGGCTGACTTCGGTGATGAAGGTGTCGATGGTCGGCACACCCTTCGGCTTGGCATAGACGCAGGCGAAATGCGCCTTCGGCAGCAGGTTGCGGACTTCGACGGCGGTCTTGCCGGTATCGGTCAGGTCGTCGATGACAAGCACGCCTTCGCCGCCATTGACCGTCAGTTCCGGCGCGATGCCTTTGAGCAGGTTCATTTCGCCTTGGCTGGAATAGTCGTGATAGGAGGCGACGCAGACCGTCTCGATCAGGCGGATATTGAGCTCGCGCGAGATGATGGCGGCCGGCACGAGGCCGCCGCGGGTGATACAGACGATTGCCTTGAATTCGCGGTTGAGGCCGGCAAGCCGCCAGGCAAGCGCGCGCGCATCGCGGTGGAACTGATCCCAGGATACGGGAAAGGCTTTATCGGGCAGGGACATGGCAGAAGCTCCGGGGCATGGAATAATAACGCGCCGGCAATGCCGGCGACCCTGAGCAGACCCCGCGGCGGGCGCGGACCATGAACCAAATCCGGAACGCGATTCGCTTGATATCTGCCTGAACAGGATCTCATCCGGGAAAAAGCCATATGCCTTTTCGGGACCATGCTCTGTCGACCGCGCGAACGGTTCCCTTGGCGGGAATTCTGTCATCGGTCGCTGCTTTCTGCTGGATTTGCCGGCAAAAGGCAATAGCCGCAAAGCCCGCAATCGGTGCACATCTGCACCGGAAACCGTTTGATTTGAGCTTTCGCGGCTCAGCGGGCCAGAAGCGTCATCGCCGTCATCGATTGCAGCAAGGTGCGCGTCGTGCCGCCGAAGATCATCTGCCACAGCCAGGAATGCGTATAGGCGCCCATGACCAGCAGGTCGATGCTGTCATCCGCCAGGCGGTTTTCGATGACCTGCGATGGCGTCGACTTGCCGGTGCAGGCCGCCGTCTCGAACCTGGCGCGAACGCCATGGCGCGTCAGCGCCGCCGCGATCCGCACGCCGGTTTCCCGCGATGGGTGGGTTTCCTTCTCGGACGTGCTGACCGAGAGGATCTCGACCGAATCCGCGGCCTTGAGGAAGGGCAGGGCATCGAAAGTGGCGCGCGCCGCTTCCTTGGATCCGTTCCAGGCGATCAGCACGCGGCGGACCGGTTTCGGAGCGGTCAATATGTAGGGGATCAGAAGCACCGGGCGGCCGCTGTCGAACAGGAAGGTTTCGACGTCGACCTGGGAGTCGCCGTATTTGGACGGGTCCGGCTGCACGGCAACCAGCAGATCGGCGCTGCGGGCGCTCTCGATCAGTGGTTCGGTGCCGTAGCCGACCGTGCTGGCAAAGCTGTGCCATTCGTAGTCGAGACCGGCGTTTTCCATCCTCGTGCGGAACAGCCGCTCGATTTCGAGTGCCTGGTTATGCGCGACATCCTGGAGAGCCTGCACGGCGACGGGGTCCGGGATTTCCATCGGCGCCACCAGCGGCACCGTCGAGACGATTTCCGCATGAAGGCCGACAACATAAGCGCCGTGTTCCCTAGCCAGCGCCGCCGCAAAATCGGCGGCGATGCGCGTGTTGGCGGGATTGTCGAGAACGGTCAATATGGTCTTGTAGGACATGACGTGATCTCCCATGCGGAGGGGTTGGATCTGCGCATTATATCTCCATTCCGCGATAAATTAATGCGCTTCGATCACCTCTGGTTCCGTCACGGGATGCACTTATTTGTTGAGCGTCATGCCTCAGTCGACTGATTTTCCTTTGCTTTCGCCTGGCGGATGGCTTCGATCATCGCGCGTACTTCGGCTGCGACATTTTCAACTAATTCAGCGGAACGGCCCCTCACGACGATTTCCGTCGAGAAGAACTGGCCGACATAGCGTGGATAGGAGCCGATGCTGGTGTCCGGATGCGCCTTCTGGATGAGCGCGAGCGGGGTGCCGATCTCGCCCTCGCCGTAAGGGCAGGAAATGGCGGTCGACAAAACACGCACCCCGGTCTTGAGCGTCGGTATGACATTATCGAGCATCGCCTGGAAAACCTGCGGCACGCCGGCCATGACATAAACATTGCCGATGTTGAAGCCGGGAGCGGTCGAGACCGGATTGGCGATGTGCTTCGATCCGATAGGCATGCGGGCCATGCGCTGGCGTGCCTCGGTGAATTCCATCTCGCGCCGCGCATACATTTCGCCCATGATCCGCATGGCCTCGGCGTCGTGCTCGCAGGGTACGCCGAAGGCCTTGGCTATGGCATCGGCGGTAATGTCGTCATGGGTCGGGCCGATGCCGCCCGACGTGAAGACATAGTCATACTGGCCGCGCAAGGCATTCAGCGCCGATACGATGGCATCCTCTTCATCGGCAACGATGCGAACCTCTTTCAGATCGATGCCGGCCAGCAGCAACACATCGGCGAGATGGCCGATATTCTTGTCCTTCGTCCGGCCGGAAAGCAGTTCGTCGCCGATGGCCAGCATGGCGGCTGTGACAATGGTATCGTTTGACATGAGGAGATCCGTGAAAAAGCGCATCGGCGCGTTCGCAAAAAGTCCGAGATAGGTAGCGCCGTTTTCCGCGAATGCAAACGGTCGATTTCGGATCCTCGGCAATCATCGGGAAGCGACGCAAATGAATTTTCGTCCACAGGGGATGAACAGTGCGTTCCGGGCATGGGGGCTGCGCTGCTGTCGCTCCGCTGATACAACACTCCGCGACAATCAACGCGTCCAACAAACGGGAGACGTTCATGGCTAAGGTTCTGGTTCTCTACTATTCCTCCTACGGTCATATCGAGAAGATGGCCTATGCCGTCGCGGAAGGCGCAAAGTCCACGGGTGCTGAAGTCACCGTCAAGCGCGTACCCGAACTCGTGCCGGAAGAAGTTGCCAAGGCCTCCTATTTCAAAATGGATCAGGAAGCCCCGGTCGCAACGCCGGATGAACTGGCCGAGTATGATGCGATCATCGTCGGCGCCGGTACGCGTTTCGGCACGGTCGCCTCGCAGATGCGCAATTTCTGGGACCAGACCGGCGGCCTTTGGTTCAGCGGCAAGCTCGTCGGCAAGGTCGGCTCGGCCTTCACCTCGTCCGCCACGCAGCACGGCGGCCAGGAATCGACCATCCTCGGCTTCATCCCGACCTTTCTGCATCAGGGCATGATCGTCGTCGGCCTTCCCTATGCCTTCCAGGGCCAGATGGGCACCGAGGAAGTCAAGGGCGGCTCACCCTACGGCGCTTCCACCATCACCAACGGCGACGGCTCGCGCCAGCCCTCCGAAATCGAGCTGGAAGCAGCAAAGTACCAAGGCGCACATGTCGCCAAGATTGCTGCTAAGCTGTCGGTCTGATTTGATTTTTGCACATTATTGGAGAGAGGCGTGGCGAAAGCTGCGCCTTTTTCGTTTGGGGTCGGGGAGGTCGGTCGCTAAAGAATGTTTGTCTCAACCTGCCGGGGTTTACGAGTAAGCCCGATGGGCAAAAGACACATATCTGAGAAACCTGCCCAGCCGCACAAAAAACGACCGCGCGGCGCTTTCCAAATCACACGACGCAAGATATTGAAATCGCCCAGCGCGGACGTGGCGAAACTGGTAGACGCAAGGGACTTAAAATCCCTCGGCCTTTGGCTGTACGGGTTCGACCCCCGTCGTCCGCACCATCGGCTCATCAGGAAACGGGTGGCTGCGGCTTTAGCCGATGCCTAATCTGATCCCATCAATCGGATCAGAGTATGCCATGTCCATTTTTCTTCATCTGCATGAGATTGCGGCAAAGCGTGGGGACTGTTTGCGCCCCGAATTGATCAGGGCGTTGCGAAGCGCAGGTCAGCAAAAAGCGGCCATCCCGATGGCTGTACAACGGCTACCGGCTGTCTTCGAGACAGCGGACCCGCTGGAAATGGAGCAATCGGCCGATTGCAAGCATCGCACGCATGCGAAGTAACCCAGGCGAAGCCCGCCGGCGCCGACGGATCGGTATTGGGCGGGCCTCTAACCATCGTCATGATGGCTGTGTCATATTGGACGCAGGGGGAGCTTGGCTGTCAACTCGCAGATTTTGAGAATTCAGCTGTCAGAAGCATAAATAGTTAATTGCTCGTTCGTTTGGGCAACATCGTTACTGCAGGTCTGAAAGTGCGATAAACAGGCTTTCTTTGCTCATCTTTCCTGTGTCATAGCGGGGATGGATTGAAGAAGGACGGACAAGCCGTGGACAAACAGACTGTTCTCGAAGCCACCGAGGCCATGCGTGGCCTTTTTCCCGCAACGCCGCTGCAGTTGAACGAGCATCTTTCCGCCCGCTATGGCGCCGATATCTGGCTGAAGCGCGAGGATCTGACGCCGGTCCGCTCCTACAAGATCCGCGGCGCCTTCAATTTCTTGCGCAAGGTAATTGCCGCAGGCGGCACGGGAAAGACCTTCGTCTGCGCCTCCGCCGGCAATCATGCCCAGGGCTTTGCCTTCGTCTGCCGGCATTTCAGCGTGCCGGGCGTGGTCTACATGCCTGTGACGACGCCGCAGCAGAAGATCGACAAGACCCGCATCTTCGGTGGCGAGTTCATCACCATCAAGCTTTTCGGCGATTTCTTCGATCAATGCTATCAGGCCGCGCGCGATCACGTCGAAAAGATCGATGGCGTCATGGTGCCGCCTTTCGACCATGCCGATATCATCGAAGGGCAAGCGACCGTCGCTGCCGAGATCGCGGAACAACTGCCTGATGGCGTTGTCGCCGACCATGTTCTTCTTCCGGTCGGCGGCGGTGGCTTGGCAGCCGGCATCACCGGCTATTTTGCCGATACGCTTGCCCGTGACGCCTTCACCTTTGCCGAGCCGGCCGGCGCGCCGAGCCTGCGCCGCAGCATCGAGGCGGGGCAGGTGGTCACGCTCGCCAAGGTCGATAATTTCGTCGATGGCGCTGCCGTCGGCCGTATCGGCGAGTTGAATTTCGCCGCCCTCAAGGGCTTTGCGGCAGAGCAGGTCAAGCTCATCGAGGAAAACGCCATCTGCGTTACCATCACCGACATGCTGAATGTCGAGGGCGTCGTGCTGGAGCCGGCCGGCGCGCTGGCGATCACGGCGCTGGAAAAGCTCGATCGCGACAGCATTCGCGGCAAGACCATCGTCGCCGTCGTCTCCGGCGGCAATTTCGATTTCGAGCGCTTGCCAGACGTCAAGGAGCGCGCCATGCGCTATGCCGGGCTGAAGAAATACTTCATCCTGCGCCTTGCGCAGCGCCCCGGCGCACTTCGCGATTTCCTCAACATGCTTGGACCGGAAGACGATATCGCCCGCTTCGAATATCTGAAGAAGAGCGCCCGCAATTTCGGCTCCATCCTGATCGGGATCGAGACGAAGAATCCCGATAATTTCAAGCAGCTTATCGCGAATTTTGAAAGCTCCGGCATGGGCTATGAGGACATCACCGAAAACGAGATCCTGGCAAACCTGATCATTTGACTTTGCGAGCCTGCAACCTTCATGCTAAAGGCGATCCATGGCTTCGTTCTTTTCAAATATCCTCTCGATCTTCACCGGTGGCGCATCGCAGGCTGGCACAGAAAAGTCCGCTGGTCCTGCCGTCAGTGTCGAGCCTCAAGTCCACGCCGGCTGCACGATCTATGCGACCCCGCAGCGCGAGGGCAATCAGTTCCGCCTTATGGGCCGGATCGAGAAGGATGTGAACGGCGAGATCCTGGTGCGCAATTTCATCCGCGCCGACGTCTTCACCTCGTCCGATGACGCGGTGGAATCGACCTTCCGCAAGGCGCAGCAAATCATCGATCAGAACGGCGCGGGCCTCTTCGGCGACGGCGAAAAGGTTCGCCAGGTCTGATATCGGGCAGATTTCCTTAATATGCGCGTGATGCAAGGGCCGCCTCCTGCATTTGCTCAGGCGGCCCATAACATTCATTGAAATCGATGGCTGGTTGGACTTTCGCTCGGGCTCAAGCTGTGCGGAACATCTTGGCGCCGGCCGGGGCGTTGACGGCGCCGCCGTCGACGGTGATTTCGATCGCCGTGACATTGGCGGAATCGTCGGAGGCGAAATAGAGCGCAGCCTTGGCGATTTCATCGGCTTCGCTCATGCGGCCGAGCGGGCTCAGGCCGCCAAAGCGCGCCTGCAGCGCATCCAGGGCCTCGGGCGTGGCAGCGCGCGGTTCCCAGATCGGCGTCTTGGTGGCGCCCGGCGTGACCTGGTTGACGCGGATACCGCGGGGCGCGAGCTCGGAAGCGAGATTGCGGGTCATGGCGCGAACGGCGGCCTTCGTGCCCGCATAGGCCGAGGCGCCGGGAATGCCGAGGACGGCATGCACAGAACCGTTCAGGATCACGGAGCCGCCGTCGTTCAGATGCGGCAGCGCCGCCTGCACAGTGAAGAAGACGCCGGTGAAATTGACGCGTACGACGGTTTCGAACTGCTCGAGCGTGGTGTTGCCGAGCGGGGTATCGCCGGCAATGCCGGCATTGGCAAAGACTACATCGAGTTTTCCAAGCTTCTCCGCAGCCTCGGCAAATGCCTTCTCCATGGCGGGGATGTCGGTCGTGTCGGCCTGCAATGCCAGTACGTTGCCGCCGAGTTGTTCCGCTGCCGCGGCCAATGTCTTGGCGTTGCGGCCGGTAATGGCGACCTTGGCGCCCTCGGCGAGGAAGAGGCGGGCGGTGGCAAAGCCGATGCCGCTGTTTCCGCCGGTGATGAGGGCAACCTTGTTGTTGAGACGCATGTTCGTAGCTCCTGTTGGCTTTTGTCACGATCTGGATTATGATCGTTATCTATAAGGATTATGATCATAATCCATTTTGTCAAGCCGGGTACGAAAGGATTTTCGATGGGCCGCTCACAATTGGAAAAGCAGAAGACGCACGAACGCATCGTGACGCTCGCCGCCAAGCGTCTGCGCGAGGAAGGATTGCAAGGGATCGGCGTCGCCGATCTGATGAAGGAGGCAGGCCTGACCGTCGGGGGCTTCTATAAGCATTTCGCCTCCCGCGACGAACTTGTGGCGGAAGCCATGGAATCGGCGATCGGATCATGGCGGCGGCAGCAGGAGGAAAAGGGGATCGATCCGGAGAGCATCCCGCTCAGCGATTATGTCGATATCTATCTCAGCGAAAGTCACCGCGATCACTGCGGCGAGGGCTGCGCCTACGCGGCGCTGACAGCGGATATGGCGCGCAGCAGCGATGCGGTCCGCTCGGTTGCGACGGACGGCCTGCGAAGAAATTTCGATGCCATGACGGCGCGCATGCCACAGCCGGAAACGGCCGAAGCGAGGCGGAGGGCAATCATCGCCTCCTGCCTTATGACCGGGGCGCTCGGCCTTGCGCGCGTGGCGAACGACGAGGCTCTTTCCAGTGAGATTCTGGAAATCGTCAAGCCGTTCGTGAAGGAACTGGCGCAAGCAAAATAGCAAAGCGGCCGGTTGAAGCCGGCCGCCTGTCAGTGTCCCAATACGGCAGTTAATTAAGCGGCGAGAGCCAGCTCGGAGGCGCGGGCCTGGGCGGCGCCGATTGCCTTTTCGACAGCTTCCGGACCAAAAGCGATGCCTTCGATGTAAACGGTCTCGACATCGGTGATGCCGATGAAGGCGAGAACCGACTTCAGGTAGGGAACGGCATGGTTCAGCGGAGCAGCCGGGCCTTCGGAGTAGACGCCGCCAGAGGCAAGCACGATGTAGGCCTTCTTGCCGGTCACCAGACCCTTCGGGCCGGTTTCCGTGTAGGTGAAGGTGCGGCCGGCGCGGGCGATGTTATCGATCCAGGTCTTCAGCGAGGAATAGATGTTGAAGTTGATGAGGCCGGTGCCGATGACCAGCGTGTCGGCTGCCAGCAGCTCGTCGACCAGCGCGTCGGAAACCTTGACCAGTTCCTGCTGCTCGGGCGTCCGGGCATCGGCCGGCGTACGGATGGCTGCGGTGAAGGGGCCGTCGATGTGCGGCAGGTTGTCTGCGGCGAGGTCGCGGTGAACGAGCGTCTTGCCCGGGTTGTTGGTCTTGATCTTCTCGGCAAGCTCGGTCGCGATCTTCGTGGAGAGCGAGTCTGGACGCGGGCTGGAAGTCAGAAGCAGAATGGAGGACATATCCGTTTTCCTTTTCAATGGGTTGCGAAAATCGGCTGGGAGAGTCCGATCACGTTCGCTTCAATAAATAAGTCCTCAGTGCTATCGAGAAAAACTGTGATAATATGGATTGGAATTATCGATAGAATGGATGGCAGATGCTCCCCAACCCCACCCTCGACCAATTGCAGGTCTTTCTGACCGTCGCTGAATCAGGCAGTTTTTCCGCCGCTTCGCGCGCGCTCAACCGCGCGCAATCGGTCATCAGCTACACCATTGCCAACCTGGAAGCACAGCTTGAAATGCCGCTGTTCGAGCGGTCCGGCTCGCGCCAGCCGAAATTGACGGATGCGGGCAGGGTGATGCTGGAGGATGCCCGCCGCATTCTTTCCGATCTCCAGGTGATGCGTGCGAGAGTGAAGGGTCTGAAGAGCGGGCTCGAGGCGGAGGTGGCAGTTGCCATCAGTGTCATGGTGCCGGTGCATGCGACCGTCGACGTGCTGCGGGAATTTCGGGATCGCTTCCCCTATGTTTCCTTGAGGCTCGATACCGGCGAACTCGGCTCGATGCTGGAGCTCGTCACCAGCGGCAGATCGACGATCGGTATTGGTGGCTCGGTGTTGAAGCAGGATGATGCTTTGGTCATCGAGCGCATCGGCCATTCCTTCATGATGCCGGTGGCCGCGCCCACACACCCCCTTGCGCAGATAGGAAGGCCGCTGACGCTTGCCGATGTGCGTGAAGAAGTGCAACTGGTTGTCACCGACGCGTCAAACCTCACGAATGGCAAGGATTTCAACGTCCTATCCTACAAGATCTGGCACCTCAGCGATATCGCCACCAAGCATCAGCTGATCAGAGGCGGCCTCGGCTGGGGCGGCCTGCCAGCCTCGTTCATCATGGAGGATCTGCAGAAGGGGCGGCTGGTGCCTTTGGCCCTCGATGCCTATGATCAGAGCGAATATCCGCTCTATGCCGTCCGCAAGGTCGACAATCCTCCGGGGCCTGCCGCCGCATGGATGATCGAGGCTTTCCGCTCGCGTCTGGCGCGATGCCCGAATCAGGAAGACTTCAGGGCGGCTGTCGAGATGTTCCATCCGGGTGACAAGCGTCTCGCCGCAGAATGAGAAGATCCTCTCCCCGCTGCGGGGAGAGGACAACAGCACTGAGGGATTACAGAACCAGCCGGTAGCTGCGGAAGCCGTCGGCGCCTTCGCCGGCATCTTCGATCTTCACGCTCTTGACCTGATCGAGGAAATCCTTTGCCTTTGGCGAGCTCTGGAACGTCGCCGTCGTGCCCGACAGCGGCTTGAAGGTCCAGTTGCCGTCGGCCGTCGGGTTGATCGTGCCCTGATCGTGGACATAGCGCACGATGACGTCGCGGTTGGTATCGGGTGCCTGGTAGATGACCTTGTCCGCGGCGATCTCGGGGAAGTTGCCGCCGCCGCCGGCGCGATAGTTGTTGGTGACAACAACGAACTTCTGCGCGGGGTCGATCGGCTTGCCGTTGAATTGCAGGTTCTGGATGCGGTTCGAATCGGCATTCAGGACCTTGCCGTCATCGCCGAAGCGACGCGGCTGCGAGAGGTCGATCTGATAGGTGACGCCGTCGATGACGTCGAAGTTATAGGATGGGAAGCTGTTGTTGATCAGATCCGCATCCTTGGCGCCCGGCTTGACCTGGTTGAACATGGCGGCCGACATTTCCAGCCAGTTCTTCACCTGCGCGCCGTTGATGACGACGGCCTGCACCGTATTCGGATAGAGATAGAGGTCGGCGACATTCTTGATGGCGATATTGCCGGCGGGAACGTCCGTATAATAGTCGGCGCCGTTGCGGCCACCGCACTTGAAGGGGGCAGCAGCCGAAAGAACCGGCAGGTCCTTGTATTGCGTCTCCTTCAGCATCTCCTTGATGTACCAGACCTGCGCCTGACTGACGATCTGGACCGACGGATCGTCGGCGACCAGCGCGAAGTAGGAGTAGAGCGGCGCAGACGTCTTGCCGACTGGCGTGCGCACATAGGTCAGTGTCGCCTCATGCTCGGCCTTTGCTGATTCCACCACTTCCTTCTTGTCGGCGACATCGGCGACGACCTTCTTCTTGTCGTCGCGATGGTAGATCGGCCGCGCCTCGGAGGTGAAGTCGACGATCTTCCAACCCTTGCCGTCCTTTTCCAGCAGCAGGTCGATGAGCCCGAGATGCGAGCCCCAGAAGCCGGCCATCACGGCAGGCTTGCCATGCAGCGTGCCCTTGACCGGATCGGCGTCCTTGACGCCGTCCCAGGTCTTCGGGCCGGGGAAAACAAGATGCTGGTGGCCGGTGAAGACGGCATCGATGCCATCGACCGCCGCGACATAGAGCGAAGCATTTTCCATCTTCTCGCTCGGGCCGCTGCCGTCGATACCGGAATGCGAGAGGGCAATGACGATATCCGCGCCTTCGGCCTTCATGACCGGAACCCATGCCTTGGCGGCTTCGACGATATCACGCGTCTGCGCCTTGCCTTCGAGGTTCTTGATATCCCAGAGCATGATCTGCGGCGGCACGAAGCCGATGAAGCCGATTTTGATCGAGCTTTCATTGCCGGCGCCGTCCTTGATCTTCTTTTCCTGGATCAGATAGGGCTTGAAAAACAGGTCATCCTTCGTCGGGTCGGAGGCGAGCTGGCCCTTGGTCAGGTTGGCGCAGACGAACGGGAAATTCGCGCCGGCCAGCACCTTGAACATGAAGTCGAGGCCATAGTTGAACTCGTGGTTTCCAAGCGTTCCCACCGAATAGCCGAGCGTGTTCATCGCCTTGATGACCGGATGGACATCGCCGTCCTTCATGCCGTGCTGATAGGCCATGTAATCGCCCATCGGATTGCCCTGTAGCACGTCACCATTGTCGATGAGGAGCGAGTTGGTGGCTTCGGCGCGAATATTGTCGATGATCGTTGCGGTGCGCGTCAGGCCCATCGTGTCGTTCGGCTTGTCGGCATAGTAGTCATAGGGGAAGACGTTGACGTGGATGTCAGTCGTTTCCATGAGGCGCAGATGCGCCTGGTTGCTGGCCGCGCGGGCGGCGAAAGGATGCAGCACGATCAGCGCCGCAGTGGCGCTGAGGCCTTGCAGCAGGGAACGGCGCGACATGCTGGGTAAATCCAGAATGGAAGACATGGAACACTCCTTCAACGATGGGGCTATAAGTCCGTCGATCATCTCTCGGGCGAGGGAGATTAGGACGATTTTCGAAGGTGTGCACCAGTAATGTGACAGGCTTATTGTGGATCGTAGCCGGCTTGCGCCGTCATTCGATCAGCGCTTGAGAACCGGCTTTATGTCCTTGTGGAAAAAGCGGAAATAGGACGCGACTTTCGCAGACGCGTTGGAGGAGCGATCGAACTCGATGCCGATACGGCCATTGTGAGCCCAGCGCACGAAACCATCCAGGAAGCCGATATCATCGCATTCGACGCGAACCTTGCTGCCCGCGGCCGCGTAGAGCGGCGACTGCAGGTCGAGAGCGATGCCGCTTGTGGAAATATCGACGACACGACCGGTGGCCAGCTTGGTGAAATAGCGGACCTGACCCATTAGGCGCGCATGATGGCGCGACGAACCTCGCGACTTGATTTTCAGATTGCCCTGGACGGGTGCTTTCGAAGAGAACTGCATGATGTTATCCCGGCTCATACATCTTTTTCCCCGCCTGGATACCAGGTGTGTATTGAAGGATGTTTAGGATAAACGCTAAAATTGCATTGGACCGTATCGAATCGGCACCGGAATCAGGTTTCCGATCATTGCCGGGGACGTGATATCGAGACGTAGCTATCGAAAGGTGCAGGAGATGCGCATCATTTCCTTGAATGCATGGGGCGGTCGGCTGCATGAGCCGCTTATCCCCTATCTCGTCGATGTCGATGCGGATGTTCTGTGCCTGCAGGAAGTCGTTCGCACGCATGGCGCGCAGTCGGAATGGCTGGTCTATCGCGATCACGGAATCGAGCTTCCGCAGCGGGCCAAACTCTTCGATGAACTCAAACTTGCTTTGCCGGCTTACGATGCCTTCTTCCTCCCCGTTGCGCGAGGTGATCTCTTCGACGGCGACCGGCGGCTTTCCTCGGAATTCGGCTTGGCGACCTTCGTGCGCAAGACCCATCCCGTCATCGGCCAGGCAGCAGGCTTCGTTCACGGTAAATTCTCGGCTGACGGTTACGGGGATCATCCACGCTCGCGCATCGCCCATTGCATCCGTCTCTTCGACTACGAGCGCGGCTATCCCGTTACCATTGCCCATATGCATGGCTTGCGAGACTTGGAAGGCAAGGATGACACGCCGGCGCGCCGCCATCAGGCGAATGCGCTTGTCGAACTTATCCGCCAGGTGAAACAGGACGGTGATCGGCTGGTCGTCTGCGGCGATTTCAACGTGCTGCCGGGAAGCGAAACCTTCGAAATACTTGGCAGCCTGGGACTAATTGATCTCGTCACCTCGCGGGGACATGGCGACACACGCACGTCTCACTATCGCAAGCAGCCCCGCTTTGCCGACTACATGCTGGTGACGCCAAATGTCGAGGTGATCGACTTCGATCCGGTCGCCGAGCCTGAAGTTTCCGATCATCGCGCGCTGCTGCTGAATCTGCGCTGACGAAGATCACAGGCCGACATTCGGCCGCTCGATGATTTCGCGCAGCGCAAAGCTGGAATTGATCTTCACGACATGTGGCAGCGCGGAGAGCCAGTCGCGGTGGATGCGCTCGTAGTCTTCGAGATCCCGCGCGGCAACGCGCACTATGTAATCGTATTCCCCAGACATGAGATAGCAGGCAAGCACGTTCGGACAGCGCTTCACCGCCGTTTCGAATTCCGACAGCGTCTTGGCGAACTGGCCGGATAGGGAGATGTGCACGAAGGCGATCATCTTATAATCAAGCGCCTTTTGCGACAGATGCGCATGATAGCCGTCGATGACGCCGCTCTTTTCGAGGATATCGAGCCGGCGGGAGCAGGCCGAGGGCGAGAGGCCGACCTTTTCGGCCAGTTCCGCATTGGTGATCCGCGCGTTCTGCTGCAGCATCCGCAGAATCGAATGATCTATGGCGTCGAGGTCTGACATTCGAAGAACTTTCGAAAAAACTCCTGTTTGCGCAATAAACCACGAAAAATGACCGCAACGCAAATCGTCTTTGCAAGGACATTGCGGGGCGGAGGTGGTCTGATTTCCATTGGAGAAAATGCGAGCCGCACAAGCATTCGAGGAGGAATGAAATGCGCGTTGGTTGCCCCAAGGAAATCAAGAACCACGAATATCGCGTCGGCCTAACGCCGGCGTCGGTTCGTGAATATGTCGCCCATGGTCATGAAGTCTGGGTCGAAACGAAAGCCGGTGCCGGTATCGGCGCGGACGATCATTCCTACGCTGCCGCCGGCGCCAAGATCGCCGCAAGCGCCAAGGACATTTTCGAGAAGTGCGACATGATCGTCAAGGTCAAGGAGCCGCAACCCTCGGAATGGGCGCAGCTCCGCGAGGGCCAGCTTCTCTACACCTATCTGCATCTTGCGCCCGATCCGGAACAGACCAAGGGCCTGCTTGCTTCAGGCGTCACAGCCGTCGCCTACGAGACCGTGACCGACGAGCGCGGCGGCCTGCCGCTGCTGGCGCCGATGTCCGAGGTCGCCGGCCGCCTGTCGATCCAGGCGGGCGCGACGGCCCTCCAGAAGGCCAATGGCGGCCTCGGGATCCTGCTCGGCGGCGTTCCCGGCGTACTGCCGGCCAAGGTGGCGATCATCGGCGGCGGTGTCGTCGGCCTGCATGCCGCCAAGATGGCGGCAGGGCTCGGCGCCGATGTCAGCATTCTCGATCGCTCGCTGCCGCGCCTGCGCCAGCTCGACGATATCTTCAATGGCCGCGTCCACACCCGCTATTCCAGCATTCAGGCGCTGGAGGAAGAGGTCTTCTCCGCCGATCTCGTCATCGGTGCCGTGCTGATCCCCGGTGCCGCCGCGCCGAAGCTGGTGACGCGCGAAATGCTGTCAGGCATGAAGAACGGCTCGGTCATCGTCGATGTCGCCATCGACCAGGGCGGCTGCTTCGAGACCTCGCATGCGACGACGCATTCCGATCCGACCTATGTGGTCGAAGGCGTCGTGCATTATTGCGTCGCCAACATGCCGGGTGCGGTTCCCGTCACCTCGGCCCATGCCCTCAACAATGCCACGATTTATCACGGCCTCGCGCTCGCCGATCGCGGCCTGCGTGCCATCGCGGAAGACAAGCACCTCCGCAATGGCCTCAATGTCCACAAGGGCCGCATCACCAACCGGCCGGTGGCCGAGGCGCTGGGCTACGAGCCCGTTGCGCCCGAAAGCATATTGAACGTCGCATAATCCGCATCAAATGGAGGCGCCGGCGTAGGCATATGCCGGCGCCTCCATTTTATCGATGCGGCATTGATAGCAGTTGTTGCGCGCCGAGCGGACGTGGACATAGGCGATGTCGGGACGTTCGAGCAGGGAGGCCGCATAGACGGCAATGTCATCGGTCGGCGTTACCGCACCGGTTCCGTAGACGATGCGATCGTTCTTCCCATAGCCGCGCACGATGAAATCCTTGCTGGTTGTCAGCACGGGCGGCAGGATCTCTTCAGCCTCGTAGCGCTGGCACGGCGTCTTGTGCAGGAAGATAGGACCCGTCTCCGCATAGGGCTGCAATTCCGGAAAGGGCCGATAGGCAAACACGAACAGCTCTTCGCCGGCATCGATATTGCGCAGGCAGTGGCGGCAGGGATGGCCCGGACCATCGGAGATCATGGTCTCCGGCCGGTGACCATAAGCATCGGCGCCGCCGTTCCACAGAGCTTCGGCGTCGGAGGTGGGCATGGCTGCAAAGGCAATGGAGGGCATGGCAAAGCTCCTTTCGAGATCTGCCATGTGATGCTCCGGAACGAGGCGCGAAACCACCCGATTCCTGCCACGTCGAAGTGTCAGCTTTTCTTCGCGAGCTCCAGCAATTCCTTGTCGCTCAAGGGCCGGACGATGCCTTCACCGGTCGAGATCGGCGAGAAGCCGAACATCTGGTAGAGCTGCAATGCCCGCGGATGATCGAGATTGTTCGTCGTCGTCACGATCCGTTGCGGGTTCAGCGTCCATATGGCGTAGAGCGACTGGAGCAGGAACCATTTGCCGATGCCGAGGCCGAGCGCATTTTCAATGAGGCCGAAATGGCTGAGCTCGATCGTCTCCTCGTCCTGCCGGAAATATTCGAAGAATCCCCCCGGAGCGCCGTTGACGTAGAGTACGCTGATATCGTTGCGCTGGTCATGAAGGACAGCGGCCAGTTCTTCATCCGAGAGACGAATCCGGTCCACCCAGTGCCAGCGGGCCCCAACCTGGCGATAGAGATAGCGATAGAAGGGCAGCGGAATATCAGGCGAACGCATGATCGCCGTCTGGATGTTGACCGGCACCGGCAGGCTTGACTTGGGCGGTGCGGTCATTTCCAGTCGGGTGATATGAACCTTGATGGACGAGGGTGTCTTCACGGACGGGGCGCTCAATCTTGACCGGTGACGATGGGCGTATCTGCCCGGCTGCCCCATTCCGACCAGGAGCCGTCATAGAGCTTGTTGCTGTCATGGCCGAGGGATTCGAGCGCCAGCGTGATGATCGCCGCTGTAATGCCGGATCCGCAGGTCGTCACCACAGGCTTGTCGAGATCGATGCCGGCCTTCTCGATCGTTTCGCGCAGCTCCGGCAGGGACTTGAATTTGCCGTTCGTGGCAAAGACGCCCGAGGGCAGGCTTCTCGCTCCCGACATATGGCCCGAGCGCATGCCTTCGCGCGGCTCAGGCTCCGTCGCCGCGAAACGACCGGCGCTGCGGGCGTCGGCGATCTGCAGGGAACTGCTGTCGACGATACCGCGCATCTCGTCGAGCGAAACGACGCGGCTGCCGTTGAACTTGGGCTTGAACGTCGCGGGCGCGAAGGCAGGCGGCGCCGTCTCCAGTGGCCGCCCTTCGGCCTTCCAGCCATCCAGGCCGCCATCGAGCACGAAGACGTTCGGCGCACCCATGACGATGTGGAAAAGCCACCAGACGCGCGGCGAGGCGAACAGACCGGGACCGTCATAGATGACGATGCGATCGCTCTCGCTGATGCCGAGCTTGCCGACTTCGGCCGCGAAGAATTCGGGCGAGGGCACCATATGCGGCAGGTTGGTCGAATGATCAGCTATCTTGTCCTGATCGAAGCGGGCGGCGCCTGGAATATGGCCGCTGGCATATTCCGCATCGGCATTGCGCTTCTGCGCCGGCAGATAGAAGGATGCGTCGAGGATGCGCAGGTCCTTGGCGCCCAACTCGCCTTGCAGCCAGTCGGCGGATACGACGAAACGGCTCTTGTCCGCTGCCATGATGATCTCTCCCTGCTATGGTCTATTGGTTTTGATATCGGGATATGGATATAGGCGCTTGCCGGGTCAATTCTCGTCGGTCGCAGTGCCGAAGCGAATGCGGAAACGGCGGTTTTCCTTGCCCTTCTTCTCGATCTTGGCGATGTGGATCGCGCCGACCTCCTGCGTCTCGGACACATGCGTGCCGCCGCAGGGCTGGCTGTCGATGGCCGAATCCTCGCCGATGCAGACGACGCTGACCCTGCCGAGACCCATCGGCGGGCGCACATTCTTGGACTTGACGATGCCGGGATTGGCGATCAGTTCCTCGTCCGTGATCCAGCGGACGAAAACGGGATGGTTCTCGTTGACGAGCGCCATCATCCTCGCCGTCACCTCGTCCTTGTCGATCGTCTCGCTCATGTCGAAATCGACCCGGCTTTCATCCTCGCCGACGGCCGCGCCCGTAATCGGATATTGGCAGACCACGGAAAGCAGATGGCAAGCCGTATGCATGCGCATCAGCTTGTAGCGGCGCACCCAGTCGACGTGTAGCACCAGCTTCTCGCCGACGAGTGGCAAGGGCTGATCTTCGAGCGGCACATGGATGATGATGTCCTTGATCGGCCCATGCTTCGTCTGGCCGAGCATGATCCTGGAGCCGTCGCCCCGCTCCAGGAAGCCCGTATCGCCCGGCTGGCCGCCCGATGTGGCATAGAAGCAGGTCTGATCGAGCTCGATGCCCCCGTCTTCGTGGATTGCGGTTACGACTGCTTCGGCGGTCGAGAGATAGAAATCGTCACGATAGAGGGCATTGACGGTCATAAGATCACGCTGTTGTTTCGTATGGGACGGCGATTTCAGTCCGCTTTTCCAAATAGCCCGGCAGCGGCAAGCCCTTCGACTTCAGGAAATCGGGATTGAAGAGCTTGGACTGGTAGCGATTGCCGTAATCGCACAGGATGGTCACGATCGTATGTCCGGGACCGAGATCCCTCGCGAGGCGAACGGCGCCGGCAATATTGATGGCGGTCGAGCCGCCGAGGCACAGGCCCTCGTGTTCGACCAGATCGAAGACATGAGGAAGCGCTTCCGCGTCCGTGATCTGATAGGAGAAATCGGGCGTAAAGCCTTCCAGATTTGCCGTGACGCGACCCTGGCCGATGCCTTCGGTGATCGAGGAGCCGGAGGATTTCAGTTCGCCATTCTTGTAGAATTCATAGAGGGCGGCGCCTTCCGGATCGGCAATGCCGATCTTGATGTCCTTGTTGAAGGCATGCAGGCCCATGGTGACGCCCGCCAGCGTGCCGCCGGAGCCGACGGAGCAAATGAAGCCGTCGATCTTCCCGTTGGTGTCGGCCCAGATTTCCTTGGCGGTCGTCTCGATATGGGCCTGACGGTTGGCGACGTTGTCGAACTGGTTTGCCCAGATCGCGCCGTTCGGCTCCGTCTTCGCCAGTTGCTCGGCAAGCCGACCCGAAACCTTCACGTAGTTGTTCGGGTTCTTGTAGGGAACGGCGGGAACCTCGACCAGTTCGGCGCCGAGCAGCTTCAGCGCGTCCTTCTTTTCCTGGCTCTGTGTCTCAGGAATGACGATGACGGTGCGGTAGCCGAGCGCCTTGGCGACCAGCGTCAGGCCGATGCCGGTATTCCCGGCCGTGCCCTCGACGATGACGCCGCCAGGCCTCAGCAGCCCCTTCTTCTCGGCATCGCGGATGATGTAGAGCGCGGCGCGATCCTTCACCGATTGGCCGGGATTGAGGAATTCGGCCTTGCCGAGAATGATCGAGCCCGTCGCCTCGGAGGCGCCCTTGAGCTTGATCAGCGGCGTATTGCCAATTGCTTCGAGGACGGACGGATGGACGGTCATTGGAATCTGCCTTCTGTTCGCAACTACTGTAAGAACGGTCTTTTCCCTTCACAAGGCGGCATAGGCAAGAAATTCTGTTCCTCGCTATTTGTTCGCGCCGCAAAATTCGACTTGGCAGCCTTCGTTGGCCGAAGTCCGCCGCGTGACGGGCCAGTCTCCATTTGGTGACATTGTTTTCCTCGTTGGGCCGCTAAACAGGCCGAAAGCGGCCACAATGATACGCTATTTCTAAAATGCCACGGACGGCCGCGGTAAAGCGTTTGATTAGGCGGCCGCCAGCCAAGGAGAAGAGCCATGAGCCCGTTCATCGCACGTCCTGAACACGGCGTCGCCTGGATTACCGGCGCGAGTTCCGGTATCGGCCGCGCGCTTGCGCTGAAGCTGGCGGAAGAAGGCTATAAGGTGGCCGTGACTGCCCGCAGCCACGACAAGCTTCTGGCCTTGCAGGCGGAGGCAAGCGCGCTTGCAGGCAGCATCGTCGTGCTCGACGGCGATGTGACCGATGCCGAGGATATGGAACACACCGTTGCGGCAATCGAATATCAGCACGGCCCAGTCGCCTTGGCGGTTCTGAACGCCGGCATCTATCTGCCAGCGCGTGGCGAAGACCTCAATCACGAGGCGTTCGAGCGCAGTTTCGCCGTCAATCTTCATGGCGTCGTCAACTGCCTCGTTCCGGCGGTCCGGCATATGCGCGCAAGGGGATACGGCCAGGTTGCCCTCGTGTCTTCCGTCGCCGGCTACGGCGGCCTGCCCGGTGGCGCTGCTTATGGAGCCAGCAAGGCCGCGCTCATCAACATGGCCGAAAGCTTGAATTTCGAGCTCGATCGCATGGGTATCCGTATCCAGCTCGTTACCCCCGGCTATGTCGAGACGCCGTTGACGGCAAAGAACAAGTTCGAAATGCCCGATATAGTATCGGCGCAGCAGGCAGCCGATGCGATATCAGCCGGATTGAAATCGTCGGCCTTCGACATCTGCTTCCCGAAGGGCCTGGTCTTCCGGGCAAAGCTTTTGAAGTTCTTGCCCTATGGCCTCTATTTCCGGGTGCTGAGATATTTTCTCGGCGTCGGCCATAAGGGGCGGTCCGTTGGCCCGCATGTCACCCCGCATCCGGCGGAATAGCGTCTATCCATCCTTTTTCAGGGATGCGTGGGCATCGAGCGCATGCAGCCGTGCCGCGGCGTGATCGACGGTCGGCCAGTTTTTTCCAGCCACTTCCCTTGTTTCTTCAAACGATTTGTCGCCGCCGGAACCAGTATACGATGTCTGTCGCAAAATGGTTCCACCAATGCGCGTTTCATCGCGAAATGGCACTCGCAACTCTCGTGAGGAAATCTGGATGCGGTTTGTGATATAAGGGATGCTTGTCACTGTTCTGTAATGCAAATTCGCTAGCAGTCCACCCGATTGGCGGCCCAGAATTGACAGGCGGGGAAGATTAACATGGCGGAAATCCGGATCGAACAAGTTCGCAAGGCCTATGGACGCAATCAGGTCGTCCATGGCGTCGACCTGAATTTCCGCTCGGGCGAGTTCGTCGTCATCCTCGGGCCTTCCGGCTGCGGCAAGTCCACGCTGCTGCGGATGATCGCCGGCCTTGAGGATATTTCGTCGGGCGAGATCGTCATCGACGGCAAGGTGGTCAATCAGCTCGAGCCGCGCGAGCGCGGCTGCGCCATGGTTTTCCAGAATTATGCCCTCTATCCGCACATGGATGTCGCCGCTAACATGGGCTACGCGCTGAAGGTTGCCGGCGTGCCGCGCGCCGAGCGCGATCGCCGCATCAAGGAAACCGCCAAGATCGTCGGCCTTGAAGATTTCCTCGCCCGCAAGCCGGCCGAGCTTTCCGGTGGTCAGCGCCAGCGCGTCGCCATGGGCCGCGCCATCATCCGCGAGCCGAAGGTCTTCCTTTTCGACGAGCCGCTTTCCAACTTGGATGCCAAGTTGCGCGTTCAGATGCGCGTCGAAATCCGCCGCCTGCACAAGCGCCTTTCGGCGACGTCGGTCTTCGTGACGCACGACCAGGTCGAGGCCATGACGCTCGCCGACAAGCTCGTCGTCATGTACAAGGGCAATGTCGAGCAGGTCGGCACGCCGCTCGAGGTCTACAATACGCCGCGCACCCGCTTCGTCGGCTCCTTCATCGGCTCGCCGGCCATGAACTTTCTGGAAGGCACCTTCGCGGCCAATGGCGAACAGTTTATCTTCGACGGCATTCCGATCGCCATCGACGCCAATATCGGCAAGCGCCACGCCGGCCAGCCGGTCGCTCTCGGCGTCCGTCCCGAGCATGCGCGTCTCGTCCCCGCAGGCACACCGGGCGCTATCCCGGCAACGGTCGATTTTGTCGAAGAGCTGGGCGCCGGCCGCGTCATCCATTGCGATATCAACGGCTCGAGCTTTGCCGTCGCGGTTGCCGATCACACGACCGGTCAGACCGGCCAGTCGGTCGCGTTGGAGCTGCCGCAGCAGCACACCCATCTCTTCGCCCAGGATACCGGCCTGCGGCTCGACGCCGTCGCCTCCGTCACGCCGCTCAAGGTTCTGGCAAGCTGATTTCAAACATGACTTTTCAGTAGGTGCGCCCGGAAGTCTTTCCCGACTTCCGGGTTTTTTGTTTGTGCTGTCATAAGAGGTCTCCCTCTTCCCGCGAGCGGGGAGAGGGGTTTGGCTCGCTACGGCCGCACCCCAAGCAGGGTGCGGTAGACAAAGAGATTACTTCTCGGTCGAGATGAGGCCGCGAACGAACCAGCGCTGCATCAGAACGACGACGGCAAGCGGCGGCAGCATGACGATCAGCGTGCCGGCCATGGCGATATGCCATTCCGGAAGGCCGCCGACGTTTGGGATGAGCGACTTGAGCTCGTGCACAGCCGTCACATGCGCGGGATCGGTGGTCACCAGCAGCGGCCACAGATACTGGTTCCAGGCCCAGAGGAACATGATGGTGCCGAGTGCGGCCATGTTGGTGCGCGACAGCGGCAGCAGGATGTCGATGAAGAAGCGCAGCGCTCCGGCGCCGTCCATGCGCGCGGCCTCGGTCAGCTCCTCCGGTATCGTCAGGAAGAACTGGCGATAGAGGAAGGTGCCCGTCGCCGTCGCGACCAATGGCAGGATCAGGCCGATCGAGGAGTTGAGCAGCCCGAGGTTCAGTGCGACCTCAATGCCTGTAACCTTCTGGATGAGCCAGCTGATGCCGGTTATGTCGAGGATACCCTGATAGGGCGACAGGACATTGGCGGCAACTGCGTAAGTCGGCACGATACGCACTTCAAGCGGCAGCATCAGCGTTATGAAGATCAGCCAGAAAATGAAATGGCGGCCGGGGTAACGGAAATAGACGAGTGAAAAGGCGGTAATCGCCGAAATGATCACCTTGCCCGCCGCAACACCGGTGGCGAAGATCAGACTGTTCAGCAGCTTGGGGCCGAGATTGGCGGTCGTCCAGGCTGTCTTCATGTTGACCCAGAAATCCGAGCCGGGGATCAGCGACATCGGCACTTTGTTGACGTCGGCGATGTTGTGGGATGCGGCTATGGCGACGATGGCTATCGGTCCCACTGCCACCAAGAAGCCGAGGAACAGGATCAGATGGGTGAAGAAATTGAGAATGGGTGTGCGCTCGATCATGTCAGCCTCAACGGTAATGCACACGCTTCTCGATGAAGCGGAACTGGAAGATGGTGAGCACGACGATCAGCAGCATCAGAATGATGCTCTGCGCCGCCGCGCCGGAAAAATCGAGTCCTTTGAAGCCGTCGGAATAGATCTTGTAGACCATGAGGTTGGTCGAGTTGTGCGGGCCGCCTGATGTCATGATGTCGACGATGCCGAAAGAATCCTGGAAGCTCTCGGTGATGTTGATGACGAGCAGGAAAAAGATGGTTGGCGTGATCAACGGGAACTGGACGTCCCAGAAGCGACGGAGCACGCTGGAGCCGTCCATCGCAGCCGCCTCGATCAGCGACCGCGGAATGGCCTGGAAGGCAGCCAGGAAGAAGATGAAGCTGTAGGCGATATATTTCCAGGAGAAGGCGGCGATGATGCAGGCCATCGCGGCGTTTCCGTCGAGGCCTGGGTCCCAGATTCCTGGCCACCATTGATTGACCACGGCAATGAGGCCGGCTTCCGGCGCCAGAATGAAGCGGAAAGCCATTGCCGCTGCGGGCGCGGCGATGCCGTAGGGCCAGATCAGTACCACGCGGTAGATTTTAGAACCGCGCAATTGCCGATCGGTCAGCGCTGCGAGTATGAGCCCGCCCACCATGGAAATGCCAGTGCTGATCGCCGCGAACGTGATGCTGATCGTGATCGAGTTCCAGTAGTCCGCGTTGGCGATAATGGATTTGAAATTATCGAGGCCGACCCAGATGTTGCCGCCGCCCCAGGGCTGCTGCAGCGTCAGCGACCAGAAGACCGCCTGACCGGCCGGCCAATAGAAAAAGGTGAAGATGAGGAGCAGTTGCGGCACTGCGAACAGGATGCCGACGCTCCATTTGCTGAAAGTTATACGCTTTTCCATTGTCTCTTCCGGCTTGGTATCCCGATGCCACGCTTGCTCTCATAACGAACGTCCGCCGGGAAACCTCGGCGGACGCTGTCTGTCTTGAGCTCGTGCTGCTTACGGCAGCTGCTTGCCCTTGTAGGTGGCTTCGAAGCGGTCGAGGACGGCGTCGCCGTTCTTGACCAGGTTGTCGATGCCTTCCTGGACGCTGACCTTGTTGGCGAAGATGGCCTGCATCTGGTTGCCGAATTCAGCGCGGATCTGTGTGAAGCTGCCGAGGCGGACGCCGCGGGTGATCGGGGTCGGCTCGGAAGCGGTCAGGCTGGCGATGGCGACTTCGCGGCCCTTATAGGGAGCCTTGTCGTAGAAGCCGCTGGACTTCATGAAGTCGAAGCCGGACTTCTTGACCGGGATGTAGCCGGTATTGGTGGACCAGAAGAGAGCGGTTTCAGGCTTGCCGATGAAGTCGAGGAACGCTGCAGCGCCCTTGTATTCGTCAGCCGACTTGCCGGAGAGAACCCAGAGCGAAGCGCCGCCGACGAGGGAGTTCTTGCGCTCGGTACCGGCGTATACCGGGAGTTCGGCGACATCCCAGGCCATGCCGGCCTTCTGGGTCTTGGTGATCGAACCATGGTCGCCGACCGAGGTCATGATCATCTGGCAATCGCCGGAAGCGAAGGCCTGAACCATGTCTTGGCCGAGGTCCTTGGACTTGATCTTGATGAGGCCCTGGTCGTACCAGCTCTTGAGATCCGTTACGTACTTGACGAACTTGGTCTTGTTGACGGTCAGACGGGCGTCGAGGCCGTCATAGCCGTTGTTCTTCGTGGCGACCGGCTGGTCGTGGATAGCAGAGAACTGCTCCATCAGCTGCCAGCTTTCGTTGCCGGAGATATTGATCGCCATCGGGCAATCATAGCCGGCGCCCTTCAGGGCCTTCATGTCTTCGGCGGCTTCTTCCCAGGTCTTCGGAGCGGCGGTCTTGCCGATCTTGGCGAAGGCGTCCTTGTTCCAGTAGAGCAGGGCGGTCGACGAGTTGAACGGGAAGGAGAGCAGTTCGCCCTTGGAGGTGGCGTAATAGCGGGCGATACCCGGGAAATAGTCGTCCCACTTAACCTTGTAGCCGTTTTCGGACATCAGCTTGCTGACCGGGTAGTAGGCACCCGAGAGCATCATGGTTGCGGTACCGACGTCATAGACCTGGACGATCGCCGGCTGCTTGCCGGCACGGAAGGCGGCAATGGTGTTCTGCAGGGCGGCGTCGTAATTGCCCTGGCTGACGCAGGAGACTTCATAATCCTTCTGGGACTCGTTGAAGTTCTTGCACAGCGTCTGGACGACGCGTTCCAGGTCGCCCGACAGGCCGAACCAGAAATCGAACTTGGTCGGAGCAGCGGCAGCAGGCAAAGCCAGCGCTACGCTCATGACGCCGGCAGCAACGGCCGAAATACAGTTTTTAAGTTTCGACATAATCCCTATTTCCTTTTTGAAAGCTCGGAACCGGTGGTCTTGCGCAAGTCCGCGGTAGCGGCGTTATAGACAAGCTGTGTGACAGTTTGTTGAGAGCAAGAATCCCATATTGCCGGGGCATTTCCGGCCGAAATCAGGGGTTTCAGGTTGTGGATCTTTCAACGATCGAGCATTTGAGTCAATGCTAATCAAAGCGTGCAATATTGGATGGCTCGCGTTGGGCTTGCCGCATGTTCGTGAGCCAACGGCCGGCTTGCTTGCCGCCCGCCCGATTGGTGATGCATGATCCCTTCGGGGCGAATCCGGAAAAGCATGGAAGGTGGGGAGCGATGGATCTCAGCGAGCGACAGAAGATGGCGGCGGGGGAATGGTATTGCTGCTTCGATCCGGAACTCGACGGCCTTCGCTGGCGGGCGCGGGACGCCGTGCATCAGCACAATACGATGCCGCCGGCCGAACGCGGCAATCTCGGACCGGCTCTCGCTGCGCTCTTTGCCGATGCCGGCGAGAATGTTTTCATCGAAGCGCCGTTCCATTGCTCCTACGGCATCAACATCTCGCTCGGCCGGCGGGTCTATATGAATGCCGGCTGCACCATTCTCGACAGCGGCAGCGTCAGCATCGGCGATGGCAGCATGCTGGGACCGGGTGTCCATATCTATTGCGCCGAGCACCATAAGGATCGCGAGCTGCGCGGTGCTGGCATCGAAATCGCGCGGCCGGTCACCATCGGCAACAGCGTGTGGATTGGCGGCGGCGCGATCCTTGTCGGGGGCGTGACGATCGGCGATGGCGCAATCATCGGCGCGGGCGCGGTCGTGACCAGGGATGTCACAGCCGGTGCGACCGTTGTCGGCAATCCCGCCCGCGCGATCGGCGCAAGATGAGAGACTAGTTGGCCGGACGGCGCTTCCTGGTCCACCATACGGCGAAGCGACGGCGCCAGCGGCGAACCATGGGCATGTCGTGCGAGAGCACGATGAAGCCCAGGGGCAGCATCCAGAAGCCGAGAACCGGCAGGAAGCCGAGCAGGCCGCCGAAGATGAGGGCTACGCCCACACCCATGCGGGCAAGGCGGGATCGGGGCAGGGGAATTCTCACCGAGCCGAAAACAAGCTCGCGGGTTGAGGGATCAATGCCGAAACGGCGGGTTTTCCGGCCATTTCGATCGGCATTTTCGGTCGTTTGGCTTTGATCGGTCATCCACAGGAAATGGTGAGGCGGGGAAATAATGCAAGAGAATTCGATTTTTTTGAAAAAACCGCTTGGCAAATCGGGAAAGCATTTGTATTACCCCGCTCACACCGCGCCAAGCGCATTCCCTGGTAGCTCAGCGGTAGAGCATTCGACTGTTAATCGACAGGTCGCCGGTTCGAATCCGGCCCGGGGAGCCACTTTCTTCCAAAAATTTGCAGCATAAAGATAGTGGCGGCAGCGTCGCCGTTTCGCTGACCAATGGTCATCGGCTCGTGCAACGGGCGAAGCTTTAGCAGCGCAGTTTGGCAGTTTTATTGCACATGCTTCGCGCCGGCGATTTCTCGACCTTTTGCCTTTCATCCATATTTCACAGGGAAACCGTTCTCATTGCCTGCGTTTCCAAGTCGTGGCAGGATCGCGACGCTCATTGGACCGGCATGGGACCGCAATGGGACAGGAGAGATCTGGCATGGTGGAGAATGCAGTCGCCGGGAAGGCGGATACGCGCCGCATTTCGTGGGTGGGATGGGCGCTCACGGTGATTGTGGTCCTTGTTTTTGCGGCAGACGCCGCCGTTGACTTGTTTTCGCCCGCCACGCTCGCGGCCGAGATGACCGCGACCGGATTTCCGACCGATCAGGCAGGGTTATTGGGGCTGATCATCGTCGTCTGCGTGGTTCTTTACGCTATTCCGCGCACGGCCGTTCTCGGTGCAATCCTGCTGACGGGCTTTCTCGGCGGCGCGATCTGCACGCATTTTCGCCTCGGAGAAATCGGCTCGCCGCCACAACTTATCAGTTTGCTTCTGGGGGGCATGGCGTGGGGTGGACTTTACCTTCGCGACGAGCGCGTCCGACGCCTCCTGCCCATCCGCTCCGCGATCGGCTGAGAATCGGCGATGCACATAATTCGTGGTTTTTGCACTGCAATAACAATATCTTGCATCGCATTTTGCTTGTTCGGACAGTGCGAATGGTAGCGGGCTAATGAGAATGTGCCGATAAGACACACCGGCAATCTCCACCCGACACGAACGGCAGCTTTCCTGCGGATATATGTGGTATTTTCGAAAAAACTGGTTCAAGGTATGGTTGCTCTTGCAAGTGTGAGAGCATGTTCATGTCGTCAGTGCAACACGGCGCGTGAACATACATGCGCGATCCGCGCAGCATAGTCCCCCAATGCTTTAGAGGTTCGACATGAAAAACTTGATTCTTGCTTCTGCAGTCGCTTTGGCATCGGTCTTTGCCTTCAGCGCGCCGTCCGAGGCCGCTCCGATGCATCATCGCCACCATTACGGCCATCATTATCATCATCACTGCTATATGAAGAAGGTGAAGCACAGGGTTCATGGCCGTTGGGTCGTCCGTAGGGTACGCGTCTGCCGCTGAGCGGTAGACGGTCGGAACTGGCGCAAGTTCCCTTCTGAAACGAGTCGGCCGCTACCGATATTTCAGGTAGCGGCCTTTTTTTGGCTTAGTCGGAAGGCATTGCGTGTCCTGCTTTGCCAGCTTAGCGGGGCAAGAAACGGTTATAACGCCATAGTCGGTGGCAGGCTGGGATATCAGGGTCGAATTTCGAATATTACACCGCCGTGATGCCGATGGTGATAGCGACCGTCGTCCCGCCATCCGTCATCCCGCCATCCGTCGTCCCAGTGACGGCGTTCCCAGCGGCGCTCCCGCCAATGGCGGTGATCGCGGTCGCGCCAATAAGGCCCGCGGTCGTCATCCATATATCTGCGTGTTCCGCGTTCCTGTACCAGAATGACGTTCGACGCTGTCGATGAGCTGCCAAGCGAGGCAGACGCGGCGGGCAGGGCAGCCGATAGTACGGAACCCACGGCAAGTGCCGCGGTCAAAGCGATTGAAGCGAGATGTTTCAAGGCGGTAACTCCTATATTCAGCTACGTCCCTCTCAGCGATAAACGCCACCGTGACGACAAGGTTCCCCTCTCCGATTGATCGGGAAGCCTTGTGACACGCGTGCTGATAGCGGGATGGCTCTGTAGTTTCCAAAGCGCGTCGCGATCTTTCAGATCCGCTCCATGCGCTTTAAATTCCTGATTTTTCGCATGTCGCTATCGCAAAACCGCTGCACGCTTTTGCGCGACATGCTTAGGCGGCGTGGACAAATTTGAGCCAGTATCTGGCGGTGGCGAGATGGACCATTCCAAGGAAGCTGCTGGCCAGTTGATCGTATCGGGTGGCGATGGCGCGGTTGATCTTGAGCTGTCCGAACATGCGCTCAATGCGATTGCGCTGCTTGTAGAGCGCCCGATCATGCTCGATTTTCACGCGGCGGTTTGACCGGCCAGGAATGACGGCCTGGATCTTCCGTTCAGCAAGGTCGGCACGGATAGCGTCTGCGTCGTAGCCCTTGTCGGCGAACAAAGCGTCAGGTGCGCGCTCTGGCAGGTCGATCAGGGCGTCATAGGCTTTGCAATCTGCTGCCTCGCCGACCGTCAGATGGAAGGCGAGCGGTCGTCCGAGGGCATCAGCCAGGCAATGAAGCTTACTGGTGAACCCGCCCCGCGAGCGGCCAAGAGCGCGTCGATGAGTCCCCCTTTTCCGCCCGCTGCCGAGACATGGGCGCGGACTGTTGTGCTGTCGATGCTGTAGTGGCCGCTGTCTGCCATGATCTCGGCCAGCGTAACCGCGACCGCCTCCCAGACGCCGGCTTCACTCCATCGCCGGAACCGCCGATAGATGGTGTTCCAACTGCCATATTTGGGCGGCACGTCGCGCCACGGAGCGCCGCAGCGGAGCCGCCACAGGATGCCGTTGATGATTGAGCGGTTCTGCTCGGGCGGCCTGCCTCGGCCACGGTTCTCAGACTCGATCGGCAGCAAGCCCTTCAGAATACGCCATTCAGCTTCGGTCAGATCGCCCCTGCTCAAGCCTGCCTCCAAAAAGCAGCCTTGAATCAATCCCTGCACGCCTCGTCAATCATTTCGGCTTCCCCGTCAGCCCTGTTTCCCGATAGGTTCGCAAAACCCGGAGCATCAACACATGTATCGCATCACTTTGGAATGCCATGATGTTCCCGCCGCAGCGGGAGACGAAGCGGCGCGCAACATCACCGAAACGTTTCGGCTTCACTATCCGCACGAACACAACGTCAGTTGCACCTTTGTGGACGGCAAGCTGAGACTGGTCGCCGAGAACGATTATGACCCCGAAGGGCTCAATCTGATGGACGAGTTCTCCGACAACATCTGCGCATATGTCGAGCCCTTCGACGGCGACCTCAAGCTGGTGAGTATAGAAACGCTTCGCTGAATTTGTCCACGCCGCCTAGGAGTTGCCGTCAAAAAGGGGGCCGGCAGGGAAAGCCGGACCCCTTCCTTCTCTGATCGGAGGTCAAGTCTGATCAGGTCAGAAGTTGCGTTCGAAGCGCAGGATGCCCGAAACGGTATCGTCGTGGGCATAGTCATAGTGAACGTAGGTCAGTTCCGGCTCGACCAGGAGGTTCTTGACCGGATTGAACTTCAGGTTCGTGGTTGCTTCGAACATCTTGGAGTCGGTGTAGGCGAGCTGCAGGTTCCACTTCAGCTTTTCGTTGACCGGAACGCCAACGCCGCCCCATACCGCCCAATCGCCCCAGCCGCACTTCGAGCCGTTGACAGTGCCATTCGGCGCCGTGCAAGCGGAGATGTCCTGGTTCGAACCGGCATACTGGTTCAGTTTCTTGCCGTCGGTGTTGTAACCGCCCATCAAGAAAGCCGTGAAGGCGCCGAAATCAGCGTCGATACGAGCCTTGACTGCACCTTCTTCGACGATGGAGTCATAACCGCCAACGACCTTAAAACCCCATGCGCCAGCCTTGTAGCCGAGACCGGCGACAACGTTCGGGGCATAGTGGTTGCCCTTGGACTGTTCCCATGCGCCATCGTAAGTCGTCGAATCCGAGGCGGAGTTGGTGTCTTCGAGCGAGATGACCGCCGAGAAGCCGTTGCCGCCGTCATATTCGTAGGTCAACTGGTTGAGTTCGTACGGGCCGTCATAGATCACATCGTCGTTGATGACGTCGCCGGCGTAACCGATGTAGAGGTTGTACTGCGAGTCTTTCTTACCAACCGTGAAGCCGCCGAGGCTGATATAGGACCACAGCAGGTTGGTGGAGGTGGAGCCGCCGTCGTTCCAGTCCCAGCGAACGATGGTTTCGGTCTTCAGCGGACCGTATTCGGTGTCGGTCGCGGTATCGACGTTCAACTCGGCGCGGGTGTGCCACAGCGTGCCCTGGTGGCTGTCGCGGTTGTAGGCGTTGTACCATTCACCTTCGGTACGAACCTTGCCGCCGATCTTGAGGCAGGTTTCCGTGCCTGGAATGAAGAAGTAGCCAGCACCGTAAGCGTCGCAGATACGAACGTATTCGAGCGGCTCCGGCTCAGCAGCGACGATAGCGTCGGCCGCGTGAGCACCGGAAACTGCTGCCAGCGCAGCAGCGGAGCCGAGAAGAAGGCTCTTGATGTTCATGATAACTCCAATCTTTCTTGATTGGGCATGAGATATCGCGCCGAAAAACGACGTGCCCAACCCATCCCGTTCATGTTCCCTATTCAGTAGGTGCAAAGTAATAAGCTTCGCGAACTATTTCTTGAGCCTGCTTCACTGATTTGGCAAGATACTAAGGGTGGCGAACTATATGTGCGCTACTTGAAAACGGGCGTTGTTGCAAAAATGACGCAATTCGTTAATCGAGACCGACTGCGGCCGCTTTCGATCTCTGTCCGCACGGCACCCGCCGTGTGAGTGGGGAGGTGCTGGCGGCGGCTGATCGATACGGCCGACAACTGTACCATCTTACAAAATTGAGACTTTGAGCCGCGATTGCCGCAATGATTCTCGAAGAAAGAAATTGGAGAAAGGGCGTTTCCCGAGCCGGCCTGGCTGTGGTGCGTCCGACGACATTACTGGGGGCGTAGTGTCGTCGGACGCGGCACTGATCCGGTTCGGGGGTGGCATCCAAACCGGTAGCACTGATTCTAGCATCTACCGTAGGTACCTATAACCTACCTGAATGGACTGGCGGCGGGGTTGCTTCAGGACAGGGTCCTATCCGGCTCTGGCGCGAAGGTTCGACCGATGCGGGTAAAACGCTGGAATTGCTGCTGAAGCGATGCTGCCAACCAGCTGGGCAGCGGTGCGCGAAACTACTGCCGGCAGCTCGGAGAGAAGCTGGAACGGGACCGAATTGCCATACCATCGCATGATGCGCTCAGCTGGCGCGCTTGAGAGCATCTTCCGGAAAATCAAATACAAATTTGAGCATTGAAGGGAGAGTTGGAGGCCTCGCCCGGAATCGAACCGGGGTGCAAGGATTTGCAGTCCTCTGCGTAACCACTCCGCCACGAGGCCATCCGAAAGCAATTTGCGTTGTGGTGGCGCGGATTTAGAATGATCCAAAGAAAACCGCAAGAGGCAATTTTGAAACAAAGAGGCAATTTTGAAAAATGTCCACTTTGATTTCTGAAGTTGCTTGTCCCGCAATCGGCTGTACCCATCGCAGGAGCGCCGACGCGGGAGCTCTCGATCTATGATCGAATTACAGGCAGCGGGAGTTGCGAAAAATTCCTTGTTCGCAAAAAGCAAAAGCGGTCCAGTCTAGGGAAAAAACCGGGCCGCCTTTCGCTGGACTAGAGGTCAATCAAATTCAGCGCCCTAATTATAAGTCTGACTTAGTAATTGTCAACGGGAATGAGATGTGGCCCGGCCCGCCGGATGCGCCGAGCAGCCGTCGCCGGCATCGGGAATGCCTACTCCTCAAGGCATGGAAAGGCGAATTTGTAGGAGCGTGCAATCAACGAGCTGGCAGGCCGCTCGAGCTGCCAGGAGTGTTCCGCCATCCACTTGCAGGCGATCGCCGTTGCCTTTGCGTTGCTGAGCTCGGGCGGCAGGCAGAAGGCGCCGACGAACTGCTGAAGATAGCGCTCGTAGCGGGACGAGTTCTTCGGCGTCTGCTTGGTGGCGCGGATCGTCAGGTTTTTCGTCCGCTGCGCTTCGTCGAGAATGCCCTGTATATAGACCGAGGCAAGCGTGCGATCTTCTTCGCACCATTCGTCGAGCTGTTTGCCGGTCACGACATGTCCGATGATGGGCGCTGTCTCCTGCGGCGCTTCCTCGCTCAACGCGACCTGGGGCAGGAAAAGGAGAAGCGCTGCGACGGAGAGCGAAAGCCTCATTCGGAAACCTACATCATTGAAGAAAGACTGGCGGCGAGGAAAACCACCAGCGGCAGCGAGGTTGCAACGAAAAGAACGAGAGAGACAGGCATACCAGCCACCTTCTATTCAAATCTAGTCTTAACCCGAAGGGCTTCGGGCCGGAAGGTAGATCTGTGACCACACCCAGGCGGGTCCACATCAAGAAGCGTGGTCCCGTCAAGTTAACATTTTGCTAACGGATGTCCCGAGGTGAAGCACGGGGAATTGCGCGACGTCACCGGCGAGGGGCTTCGTCGAGGGGCTTGGATCTGCATTTCAGGATGCCGATTGTTGTGCGTTGGCGACGCATGGCCATGAATCTCCGCCCCGTTTACCGCAATGCCTTGAAAGCGTGACGTCAGGCGATTAAGACACGCGTAACAGAATGTAGAGCCGGCCCGTTCGGCATGAAGGGCGCAAGAGGATAAGATGGATTTCGAAGCAGCGCGCGTGAAGATGGTCGAGAACCAGATCCGGACGACGGATGTCACCTCCCATTCCGTGTTGAATGCCTTTTTGGCGGTGCCGCGCGAAAATTTCGTGCCGGAGAAGTCGAAGGTCCTGGCTTATATCGACAATGATATCGAGATCGCCCCCGCTGCGGCCGGCAAGCCAGCCCGCTTCCTAATGGAGGCATCGCCATTGGCGAAGCTCCTGCAGCTTGGCGTCATCACCAAGGAGGACAAGGTTCTCGATCTCGGCTGCGGCACCGGATATGTATCCGCCATCCTGTCGCTGCTTGCCGAGAAGGTTGTCGCCCTCGAAAGCGATGAGGGTCTTGCCGCCCAGGCCAAGGCTAATATCGCCGCTCTCGGCTACGACAATGTCACTGTTGTCACCGGCGATCTCGAAAAGGGCCACGCTGGCAACGCTCCCTACGATGTCATTTTCATCGATGGCTCGATCGAGCAATTGCCGCAGGGGCTGCTGGATCAGCTCGGTGAAGACGGCCGCCTGATCACGGTCATCGGCTATGGTCATGCCGCCCGCGCAACCGTTTTCATGCGCGAACGTGGCGCCTTCTCGGAAAACGTCTTTTTCAACGCATCGATCAAGCCGCTGCCGGGCTTTGCCAAGGCCAAGGAATTCGTATTCTGATTTTCCGAACGGTCTGATGATCCAGCTTGCGACAGGCGCCTCAGGGCGCCTGTTTTTTATTGTCGGCGCCTGTGGCAAAATCGCAGACAACGGAGCGATTCGTCGGGATCGTAACAAAACTGTGCATCACCGGGTTTAGTGCTTTGACGGTGATTTTTTTCCCGAGGGCAGTCATCTAGGGTGGCCCTGATTCGGGTGCCACGTTGGCGAGTTTCCGGTCGTTGAATATGGAAAACGGGGATGAATATGGCTCAGCCAAATGTAGTGCGTGAACCGTCCATGGAAGAGATTCTGGCATCGATCCGCAGGATCATCGAAAGCAACGAACCTGTGGGCACCAAGCCGATTTCTTCGCCGCATCTTGCCGCTTCCAACATGCGCGACGACGATATTCCGCTGACCGTGGATGAAGAGTTCGCTGCCGCGGATCGCGTCCGCGCCGCGGAGCAGGACCCGCGTTTCGTCGCCGCAAACTCGCAAATGCCCGTTGCAGAGCCGGAAGATGCCGGTCGTGGTTTGTCGCTGGCGGATGTCGCAGCGCGCGTCCGCGCCGCTTCCGAGCGCAACACCGCCGCCTTGCTGAATGCCGGGCGCGAGCCCCCGCAGCTGCGTGAACTGCCGCCGGCCATGGCTGCGCGTCTTGCCGAAGTCCACGTCGAGCCTATCGCCGACGTGCCGCTGCGGCATGCCATTACTGATATCGTAGCGCCGGTCGCTCCACCCGCCGCGCAGGCCGTGGCAGAAGTCGAGATCGATGCCGAAATGGATGAATTGCAGCCGACGGTAGCTGCCCCTGCGCCCCAATTGGCCGCAGTTCAGACAGCGGCATTGGCTTTCCCGGAACCCGCCGTAACCGTTGCGGCGGAAATGGAAGCTTCCCTGCCGCCGGCTCACCTCGTGTCTGCGTCGCCGCTGATGTCTGAAGCGGCCGGCGCGCACGTTACCCGTTCGTTTGAAGAGCTTGCCGCCATTGTCGACGGCGGCCCGCGCCGCTCCCTCGATGAGCTGGCTCAGGAGATGCTGCGGCCTATGCTGCAGGAATGGCTCGACGACAATCTGCCGACCCTTGTCGAGCGTCTCGTGCGCGAGGAAATCGAACGAGTGGCCCGCGGCCCGCGCCGCTGACAAGCCTGAGCTTCGGGTAACCGATCCGCCGCTCCGGGCTTCGGGGCGGCTTTTTTATTGACTTGCCCACAGCCATCCTATTTACAACCCGCATCATCCAATCCTCAAGATCCGGTCATAAAATGCTCGACAAAACATATGATTCCGCCGCAGTCGAACCGAAGATCGCCCAAAAATGGGATGAGGCCGACGCCTTTCGCGCCGGTGCGAACGCCAAGCCGGGCGCGGAAACCTTCACCATCGTCATTCCGCCGCCGAACGTGACCGGTTCGCTGCACATGGGCCATGCGCTGAACAACACGCTGCAGGACATCATGGTGCGGTTCGAGCGCATGCGCGGCAAGGACGTTCTCTGGCAGCCCGGCATGGATCATGCCGGCATCGCCACGCAGATGGTCGTCGAGCGTCGTCTCGCCGAACGCCAGCAGCCGGATCGCCACAAGATGGGCCGCGAGGCCTTCATCGAGAAGGTCTGGGAATGGAAGGCGGAATCGGGCGGCTTGATCTTCAATCAGCTCAAGCGCCTCGGTGCCTCCTGCGACTGGTCGCGCGAACGCTTCACCATGGACGAGGGCCTGTCGGAGGCTGTTCTCGAAGTCTTCGTCACGCTCTACAAGGAAGGCCTGATCTATCGCGACAAGCGGCTGGTCAACTGGGATCCGAAGATGCTGACCGCGATTTCGGATATCGAGGTCGAGCAGCACGAGGTCAACGGCAATCTCTGGTACCTGCGTTACCCGCTGGAGCCAGGCGTCACCTATCAGCACCCGGTTGCCTTCGATGACGAGGGCAAGCCGACGGAATGGGAAACGCGCGACTATCTTGTCGTCGCCACCACCCGTCCCGAGACCATGCTCGGCGATACCGGCGTCGCGGTCAATCCGAGCGACGAGCGCTATAAGTCGATCATCGGCAAGCATGTCATCCTGCCGATCGTCGGCCGCCGCATCCCGATCGTCGCCGACGAATATCCGGATCCGACGGCAGGGACCGGTGCGGTCAAGATGACGCCGGCGCATGATTTCAACGACTTCGACGTCGGCAAGCGCCGCGGCCTGCGCGTCGTCAATATTCTGACCCCGGAAGCCACCATCACCATCAAGGACAACGAGGACTTCCTCGAAGGTCTCGATCATCCGGCCGCTCTGCACGGCGCATGGGATGAGCTGGAAGGTAAGGACCGCTTCGAGGCGCGTAAGATTATCGTCCGCATTTTTGAGGAATCCGGGCTGCTCGATAAGGTCGAGCCGCACAAGCACACGGTTCCGCACGGCGACCGAGGCGGCGTGCCGATCGAACCGCGCCTGACCGAACAGTGGTATGTCGACGCCAAGACGCTCGCCGAGCCGGCGATCGCCTCCGTTCGCGATGGCCGCACCAAGCTCGTCCCGAAGAGCTGGGACAAGACCTATTACGACTGGATGGAGAACATCCAGCCCTGGTGCGTTTCCCGTCAGCTCTGGTGGGGTCACCAGATTCCCGCATGGTACGGACCGGATGGCCAGGTCTTCGTCGAAAAGACCGAGGAAGAGGCGCTGCAGGCGGCGATCCAGCATTATCTCTCGCATGAGGGGCCGATGAAGGCCTATGTCGAGGACCTGCTGGAGAACTTCAAGCCGGGCGAAATCCTGACGCGCGACGAAGACGTGCTCGATACCTGGTTCTCCTCCGCGCTCTGGCCGTTCTCGACGCTCGGCTGGCCGGATGAGACGCCGGAACTGGAGCGCTACTATCCGACGAACGTTCTCGTCACCGGCTTCGACATCATCTTCTTCTGGGTTGCCCGCATGATGATGATGGGCCTTCATTTCATGAAGGATGAGAACGGCGAGCCTGTCGAGCCGTTCAGCACGGTCTATGTCCACGCCCTGGTGCGCGACAAGAACGGGCAGAAGATGTCGAAGTCCAAGGGCAACGTCATCGATCCCCTCGAACTGATCGACCAGTACGGCGCCGATTCGCTGCGCTTTACGCTCGCGATCATGGCGGCGCAGGGACGTGACGTGAAGCTCGATCCGGCCCGCATCGCCGGCTACCGCAACTTCGGCACCAAGTTGTGGAATGCCACGCGTTTTGCCGAGATGAACGGCGCCAAGAGCGATCCGCACTTCGTGCCGGAAGCCGCCGAACTCACCGTCAATCGCTGGATCCTGACCGAATTGGCGCGTGCCGAGCGCGACGTTACCGAGGCGCTGGAAAGCTTCCGCTTCAACGATGCGGCAAGCGCGCTCTACCGCTTCATCTGGAATCAGTTCTGCGATTGGTATCTCGAACTGCTGAAGCCGATCTTCAACGGCGACGACGAGAGCGCCAAGGCGGAGGCGCAGTCCTGCGCCGCCTATGTTCTCGAAGAGACCTACAAGCTGCTGCATCCGTTCATGCCCTTCATGACCGAGGAGCTTTGGGCGCATACGGCGGGCGAGGGCAACGAGCGCGGTGGCCTGATCTGCCATGCTGATTGGCCGGCGCCTTCCTATGCGGACGATGTTGCCGCCGATGAAATCAACTGGCTGATCGATCTCGTTTCCGGCATTCGTTCGGTGCGCGCGGAAATGAACGTGCCGCCGGCAGCGACCGCGCCGCTGGTGGTCGTCGATGCGAACAGCCTGACGCGGGAGCGCCTATTCCGTCACGACGCCGCCATCAAGCGGCTGGCGCGCGTCGAAACGGTCTCGCTTGCCGACACGGCACCGAAAGGCGCGGCGCAGATCATCGTCGGCGAGGCGACCATCTGCCTGCCGCTCGGCAGCCTCATCGATCTCTCGGCCGAAAAGGCGCGTCTCGAAAAGGCCATCGCCAAGAACGACCAGGAGATCGCGCGCATCAACGGCAAGCTTTCGAACGAGAAGTTCGTTGCGAACGCGAATCCGGATGTGGTCGCCGCCGAGCGCGAACGCCTCGGTGAACTCGAAGGGCAACAGGCGAGCCTCAAGGTGGCACTGGCTCGGGTCAGCGAAGCGAGCTGAGAAAGAGAGAACTGAAGCGCATTGCGATCTTTCAGACCCGCTCCTTGCGCTTTAAGTTCTTGATCTTGCGCGTGTCGTTATCGCAAAGCCGCCGTGCGGCTTTGCGCGAAATGCTTTCTGATTTTGTGAGAGGCACGCGGCTTTCGTCGCGTGCCTTTCTGTTTGTTTCTTTGATTCGATATCGATCAACTGGGCTGTGCGCCCCGATCCACGCCAGTTTCACACAGGCAAAACATATTACACCGAAATCTGCTCGGCATTCGTGAAAAGCAGAGCTGTTGTCATATTGTGACAGAATTGTTGCGGCGAAGAATAAAAATCCAAGCAGGGGCGAAAATGATATTGAAAAGAAAAAATTTACCTAACCGTGCGGATTTTGGCCGGCGTAGTTCGTTTTCTTACGTAAATCAATCACTCTTTTACCGGATTTCGCGCCTTGTGGGCCACATTGCCAATTCAAGTGATCGTCGCAACAATCGAAAAAGCGAATGCACACGTGGGGGAGTTACAATGGCATTTTCTATTGCGTTGAGGGGCGCAGTTTCACTGGTCATCGGCACGTCTTTTGCGAGCGCGGCCTTTGCCGGCGGCCTCGACCGTGCCGGTTATGACATCGATTTGCTCTTCGACAAGGGCCGTTATGTTTTCGAGTCCGGCGTTACCTATGTCATGCCCGACCGCAAGTTGAAGAATGCGAAAGACACCGATCCGAGCGACGGCAATCTCAATAACCGAAGCCACTCGACCGATGCCTCGGAAAATTATGCGATGCCCTTTGCCGCCTTTAAGATCGGCATCACCGACAACATCGACTGCATGGCCGACTATTCTCAGCCATTCGGCGGGCATCTCAATGAAGGCCAGAACTGGGCCGGCGCCAACAATGAAATCGAGGTGAAGGTTCGCACGAACAATTACGGGGCCACCTGCTCGTACAAGTTCGATGCTGGCCCGGGCGAGCTGCGTTTCATCGGCGGCGGTTTCTATCAGGAGGTCAGCGGTTTCAAATCACGCCTCGTCTCAGCCATCCCGGCTCCGCTTTCCTCCGTCTACGACGGTGTCGGCTCGCTTGACGTCGACGGTCACGGCTGGGGCTGGCGCGCCGGTCTGGCCTATGAAATCCCGGAATATGCCTTCCGCACGAGCCTCGTCTACAATAGCCGGGTCAAGTACGACAACCTCAAGGGCAGCGTCGATCTGAGCGAGCTGCCGCCGATTCGGCCGTTCTTCGGTGCGGTAACCTCCGTCTTCGGGTCGGCCGAGGCTCCGGACTCGCTGGAGTGGAAAGTGCAGAGCGGCATCGCGCCGGACTGGCTGGCCTTCGGCTCGGTCAAATGGACGAATTGGAGCGTGCTGCAAAGCATCGCCCTTTGCCCGACCTCGACCCGTGGCGTCGCCTCGTGCAGGACCGGCGGCCCGACGCAACTGACGTCGCTTGACCTCTTGTATCGCGATGGCTGGACCATTACGGGCGGTATCGGACACAAGTTCAATGACAAGTGGAGCGGCGCCGTCAGCCTGAGCTGGGATCGTGGTACCAGCGAGGGCTACGGCATGAACTCCGACACATGGACGCTCGGTGCGGGTGTTGCCTACAAGGCGACGGAGCATGTTCAGTTCAACTTCGGCGGCGCACTTGGCCTGATGACATCAGGCAAATCCGGACCGATCACTCGCGGCGGCATCGTCTACGGCGACGACGCCAGCTACAGCTTCGGTAATGACTTGGTCGCCGCTCTTCAGACTTCGGTGAAAGTCAGCTTCTGAGAATAAGTCATTGGATTGACGGAACTTATCCTCTATCTCTTGATGTCGTCGATAGCGCCGCGGGCTCGTATGAGTCCCGCGGCGTTTCTTTGCCGGGCCTGGGCAGACGGGAGCGCCAAATCGGCCTCCTTGCCGCATTTATGGTTAAGGAAGTCACAAGGCCGATAAAATTTTTGTGATGAATTAGCAACACTCTATTTCAAGACATTGCAGCCACCTGATCAGATTACAATTTGTCCATTTCCCGCCACAAATGGGGAGCAGCGATTACGTGGGCACAGGGGTTAGCCTTGTAGAAAGTGCGTAAACGATCGATGGGTGAACTTCCACTTTGGCATAAGCAACAATCCCGGATCGGAGCAGTGATGCTTCCGATGCAGTGGAAAAGTCTTTGTCCGCCAAAGGAAGCCGTTAGCCCGACGACGTTCGATCTCACTCCTCGGCAAGCGATTGGGAGCGCTGGTTCGGCGATGGGATACGATAACGGCCGCACAAATGCTGGTTTGGACATAATTGCAAGCTACGATCGCAATTGTGGCAAACAGCCTCGGTTGAATGCCATGGGAACCTTCCTTGCAAAGGATGATCCAGTCTCATGCGCCATCAGGGAAAACATTCGCGAATCTGACGGCGTGCATGCAAGCGCCGTGACAGGCCCGAATGGAGCGAAAGAAATCGACTGTTATGTTTAAGTCCGAGTTCATATCAGCGAGAGTCATGATGCTCAGCCTGTCCCTCGCCACGGCAGTGGCGCTGGCGGGTCAAGCCAAGGCATTCGATATCACTGCCGGCGTCACCAAGGAATCGGGTCCGTTCGACCTCTTCAAGTTCGGCTTCAAGGCCTACAAGAACGGGCAGAAGGAGGAGGCGGTCGAAGCCTATCGCTACGCCGCCGAAAAGGGCCATACCGGCTCGCGCTGGGCTCTCGCCAACATGTATGCCGATGGCGACGGCGTTACGCAGAGCGATTTCGAAGCTTTCAAGATCTATAGCGAGATCGCCCAGCAGGGCGTCGAGCCCGGCTCGGAAGATACCGGCTTCTTTATCAACGCGCTGCTCGCTCTAGCCAGCTACTACAAGACCGGCATTACCAACAGCCCGGTCAAGATCGATCTGAACCAGGCTCGCCAGCTCTATTTCCAGGTCGCTTCGACCTTCGGCGTTCCCGAGGCGCAGTTCCAGTTGGCGCAGATGATGCTCTCCGGCGAGGGCGGTGCCACCAATGTGCAGCAGGCCAAGAAGTGGCTGAACCAGGCGCGCAAGAGCGGTCACCCGGGCGCCATGTCCGTCTTCGGCAATATCCTGTTCCAGGAAGGTCAATCCATCCGGGGCCTCGCCTTCATGACCGCGGCATTGGATAAGTGCAAGCCGAAGGACTGCAGCTGGATGGAAGACCTGCAGGAGAAGGCATTTTCTGTTGCCAATGAGAACGACCGTCGCGTGGCGGTCTCCATGGCCCATCAGCTTGACGTCGCCGGCTCCGATTGACGCCGGCTTGAATTGGGTCGCGTTCGCTTGAATGCCGCGGGACTGCAGCCGATCCGTTTTGTTTCGGTCGGCGTTTAGTTGCCGAAATCGAGATGCGCGATGACGGGCACGTGGTCGGAAGGCTTTTCCCAGGCGCGCACATGCTTCTCGATCGCCGTCGCGGTGAGCCGATCGGCCGCCTCCGGCGAGAGCATCAGGTGATCAATCCGGATGCCATTGTTCTTCGGCCAGGCGCCGGCCTGGTAATCCCAGAATGAGTAAAGCTTCACTGCATCCGTCGTGGCGCGCACAGCATCCGTAAAGCCGAGATGTTCGAGCTGACGGAAAGACTGGCGCGTTTGCGGCAGGAACAGCGCATCGCTCTCCCAGACCTTCGGATCGAAGCAGTCATGCGGCTCCGGAATGACATTGTAGTCGCCGGCGAGGACCAGAGGCTCCTCAAGGGCCAGTCGATCCGACGCGAATTTGCGTAGGCGCTCCATCCAGCCAAGTTTGTAGGGATATTTCTCGGTATCGACCGGATTGCCGTTCGGCAGATAGAGGCAGCAGACGCGCAGGGCGCCATGCCCGGGCACGGAAAACACTGCTTCCATGAAGCGGGACTGTTCGTCGCCATCGTCGCCGGGCAGTCCCCGCGTCACTTCATCCGGCTTGATCTTGGAGAGAATGGCGACACCATTGAAGCCTTTCTGCCCGTGGGTCTCGACATGATAGCCGAGCGCCTCCACCTCCAGCCGCGGAAAACCTTCGTCGACGGTCTTGATCTCCTGCAGGCAGGCGATGTCCGGGTTCGAATCCTTCAGCCACTGGCAGAGGTTCTCGATACGCGCTTTGACGCCGTTGATGTTCCAGGTGGCGATTTTCATGGGTAGCTCATTCCCTTTGCTTCGCCCCGTTGTATCCGCAGCCGAGGGGCTTGACTACAGCCCATATGAAAACCGGCCCGGAGCGATGGCTTCAGGCCGGCGATCAAACTGTGGAAAAGCGCGTAGCGGTTTTCCGTCCGGAATTGCGAGAAAACAAAGAGCCGGAACGGTTCAGGGATCAGACCGAGAAACTCGTGCCGCAGCCGCAGCTTGCGACCGCGTTCGGATTCTTGATCTGGAAGGATTGGCCGAGCAGGTTGTCGACAAAATCGATCTCGGAACCCGCCATATAGACCAGCGACAATTGATCGATCAGCACGGTGGCATTGCCCTTTTCGACGACGATATCATCATCTTCCGGGCCTTCGACGAGATCGAATTTATAGGAAAAGCCGGAACAGCCGCCGCCTTCGACGGCAACGCGAAGCGCGCGTTTGCCGGCGTCCGCGCCGACGATCGCAGCGATTCGCTTTGCAGCGGCGTCGGATAGGGTAACGTTAGTCTCAGTCATGCTTTCCTCCTGCCGGGGTCAAGATCCGGAGAGAACCAAATAGGCCGCCGAACTTTCAAACGGCTGATATCCATAGCCTTTATCATGAAAGTCAGGCCGGTGACAGCTCTGGTTTCGTGGTTGAGCCACACACCGTTTTGCTGTTTTCTTATCTATAGGTATGAAGGCTGCAATGCGGCGTCAATGGGTCACCGCTTCGCGATGGGATCGTATATTCCGATCTGCAGGCAACGCCCTGGCCGGGTATGATGAAACGACCTTCGCGTCTGTGGTGATGCGGGGGACCAAATGCCGGAATGGATTGATAATGACGATCGATACGCATGCATTGGGTTTTGGATATGGCGAGAAGGCGGTCTATGCGACGGACCCCTGGGCATCGCGCGGAAGGCTCTATGACGAGGGGTCGAGCCCGACGCGCTCCGAATTCCAGCGCGATCGTGACCGGATCGTCCACACGACCGCTTTCCGGCGCCTGAAGCACAAGACGCAGGTCTTCATCGCCCAGGACGGCGATCATTACCGCACCCGGCTGACGCATACGATCGAGGTGGCGCAGATCGCGCGCGCCCTGGCGCGTGCCTTGAAGCTGGATGAAGACCTGGCGGAAGGCGTGGCGCTGGTTCACGATTTCGGCCACACGCCCTTCGGCCATACCGGCGAGGATGCGTTGCACGACATGCTGCTGCCCTATGGCGGCTTCGATCACAACGCGCAGTCGCTCCGCATCGTGACGAAGCTCGAGCGCCGCTATGCCGATTTCGATGGGCTCAATCTCACTTGGGAAACGCTCGAAGGCCTGGTCAAGCACAATGGTCCGCTCATGACGCCTGACGGCAAGGGCATTCGCGGGCCGGTGCCGCAGCCGATCCTCGACTATTGCGAGATCCACGATCTCGAAATCGCGACTTTTGCCAGCCTCGAAGCGCAGGTTGCCGCGATTGCCGACGATATCGCCTATAACACGCACGACATCGACGACGGCCTGCGCTCTGGCTATCTGACGTTCGATATGCTGGAGGAGGTGCCGTTTCTCGCGGGGCTGATGGCCGAGGTGAGGGCGCGCTATCCGCATCTGGAGCCGAGCCGCTTCACGCACGAGATCATGCGCCGCCAGATCACCCGTATGGTCGAGGACGTCATTGCCGTTTCTCAGCAGGCGCTTGCCGAAATCAAGCCGGGGAATGTCGCCGACATCCGTGGCGCCGGCCGCATCGTCGCGACCTTCTCGCCGGAGATGGCCGAAACCGACAGACTGATCAAGCAGATGCTGTTCAAGCGCATCTATCGCCATCCCGACATCATGCGCATCCGTGCCGGCGCGGCGCAGATCGTAACGGACCTCTTCCACGCCTATATGGAAAATCCCAAGGAGATGCAGAGCCATTACTGGGTGGATCATATCGCCGGGCTTGCGATTGCTCCCAAGGCAAGGCACGTCGGCGACTATCTGGCCGGCATGACCGACACCTACGCCATCACCGCCCACAAGCGTCTGTTTGACCAGACTCCCGATTTGCGGTAGGCAGCGGCGGCGTCGGGCCGATAGCGGCCCGCCCAAGCTATGCGTGGACGATATCATGAACCTTTTCACCGACTTCGAAGTAAGAATTAAGAACGCTCTCGAGCAAATTGATATTGTGAGAGAAAAGCGATCGGAACTCGACTTCGGACGTATCGGCGTGGAGCCGCCGCGAGACGCCAGCCATGGCGATGTCGCCACCAATGCGGCCATGGTGCTGTCCAAGCCGCTGGGCTCGAATCCGCGCGCTCTTGCCGAGATTATCGTTGCCAAGCTGAAGGAGGACGCCGACGTCGCCGAGGTTTCGGTTGCCGGTCCGGGCTTCATCAATATCCGCCTTTCGGTCGGCTATTGGCAGCGGCTGCTGGCGACGATGATCTCCGAGGGCGAGAAATTCGGCCGCTCGAAGCTCGGTGCGGGGCAGAAGGTCAACGTCGAATACGTTTCGGCCAACCCGACCGGGCCGATGCATGTCGGCCATTGCCGCGGCGCCGTCGTCGGCGATGCGCTGGCAAACCTGCTGGCCTTCTCCGGCTATGAGGTTACCAAGGAATACTACATCAACGATGCCGGTTCGCAGATCGACGTGCTGGCGCGCTCGGTCTTCATTCGTTATCGCGAAGCGCTTGGCGAGCAGGTCGGCGAGATCCCGTCGGGTCTCTACCCTGGCGACTACCTGGTTCCCGTCGGCGAGGCGCTCGCCAAGGAATTCGGCACCAGGCTGCGCGGCATGCCGGAAGAGCAATGGCTTCCCATCATCAAGGATCGCGCCATCGACGCGATGATGGCGATGATCAAGGAAGACTTGGAGGCGTTGAACGTCAAACATGGCGTGTTCTTTTCCGAACGCACCCTGCATGCCAATGGCGCCGCACTGATCCGCACCGCGATCAATGACCTGACCTTCAAGGGCTATGTCTACAAGGGTGCGCTGCCGCCGCCGAAGGGGCAGTTGCCGGAAGATTGGGAAGATCGCGAGCAGACGCTCTTCCGCTCGACCGAAGTGGGCGACGATATCGACCGCCCTCTGATCAAGTCGGACGGTTCCTATACGTACTTTGCCGCCGACGTCGCCTATTTCAAGAACAAGTTCGACCGCGGCTTCAACGAGATGATCTATGTTCTCGGTGCCGACCATGGCGGCTACGTCAAGCGCCTGGAAGCAGTCGCGCGCGGCGTTTCCGATGGCGCGGCAAAGCTGACAGTGCTTCTATGCCAGCTCGTCAAGCTGTATCGTAACGGCGAGCCGGTGAAGATGTCGAAGCGCTCGGGCGATTTCGTCACGCTGCGCGAAGTCGTCGATGAAGTCGGCCGCGACTCCGTGCGTTTCATGATGCTTTACCGGAAGAATTCCGAGCCTCTGGACTTCGATTTTGCCAAGGTCACCGAGCAGTCGAAGGACAATCCGGTCTTCTACGTGCAGTATGCGCATGCCCGCTGCATGTCGGTCTTCCGTCAGGCCAAGGAAGCCTTCCCGGATATCGATATCGCCTCGCTCGATCTGTCAAAGGCTGTCGTCGGCGCGATCTCAGATCCGGCCGAATTGCAGCTGGTCGCCAAGATTGCGGAATTCCCGCGAATCGTCGAAGCTGCAGCACAGTCGCAAGAGCCGCATCGCATCGCATTTTACCTTTACGATCTGGCAAGTTCCTTCCATGGACACTGGAATAAAGGTAAAGATTTACCTGAATTACGATTTGTTAACGATAAGAACCGAGAATTGAGCATTGCCAGACTTGGGCTGGTGTACGCTGTCGCGTCGGTTTTGAAGTCAGGTCTTGGTATAACCGGGACCGCAGCACCGGACGAAATGCGATAAACGTCACCATTTACCCACATTGCGCTGGCATTAATTGTAGTGTTTGCGAGTGGAACGGGTGATGGCAGAAAAACAGTTGGCGTATCGCGCAAGCGGAAACGACGAGTTCTTTGCGGATGATGATCCGCTCGCAGAACTCGCTCGTATCGTAGGTTTCGAGCCGCACCCCGCTGCTCAGGCAACTCCTGCGGCTCAACGGCAGGAGCCGGCCTTCAATCTCGAAGACGAGCTTCTTCGCGAATTCGAGCGGTACGATACACCGCGAATGAGCCCGGCAAATGACATTTCCGTCCCGACGGAGCCGGTATCTCCTCCAAGCCAGGCTCAGTCGCCGGGTCCCGTCGAGCCGGTGCGGGCCGAGCCTAAATTTGAGGAGCCTGCCCAGCAGGTTGCGGCTCCCGTCAAGCCGACGATCGGCGCTCGTGACCTGATCGACGAGCTGGAGATGTCGATTGCGCCTGCTTTGCAGTCGACGCCGAAAGCTGCGCCCATCGAGCCGCCGGCGGCAGCTCCAGTCGCCAAGACGCCGCAATCCGCTGCTGCCACGATGCGGCTGCCGATAGCCAATTTCACGCTTGCAACCCCGGTTGCGCCGCGTGAGCAGCCGGCGCCTTTCATTGCGCCGCCGGCACCGCAAGCAGCTCCCGCCGAAGCAATGTTCGACGAGGTGCCAGATTTTGAGCAGCTTGGCCCTGTCGAGCCTTTCAGCGCTCAAGAACCGGCTTCGCAGCCCGTAGCGCCTCAGCCAGCTCCGGCCGTCTTCAAGGCACCTGAGCCGCCAAAGGTTGCCAAGGCCGATCCCGCTGCGCTTGCAGCCGAGATCGATGCCCTGCTGGCCGATGTAAATCGATATCCCGTCCCTTCCAGGGCCGCTACGCCAGCTGAGCCGGCCTTCGGCGATTTCAGCGTTTCGTTTGACGAGCAGTCGATAGCGCCGGCCGCTTCTGCGGTTGCACCGTCGCCTCAACAGCCGATCGCCTTCGATACGGAAGATCCGTTTGCCGGTCAGGATTTCGAATTCGATCTCGCCGATATCGAGATGGAACTTGCCGGTCTCGATTTCGCCGAAGCCGAGAAAGCTCCTGCTGCCCGGCAGCCGGCTCCGGTTATCGAGCCGATCATTTCCCGCGCAACGCCGGTTATGCCGGCGCCGGTCGCTCCTGCGGCTGCCGTCGTGGCGCCGCAGCCGATCCAAGCCGCGCCGATGCCGGTCGTGCCTGTTGCTCACAAGGCAGCCCCGGCGTTCGAGGCCGAACAGGCATTGCCTTTCGATCCGACGGAAATCTCCGAGACAGAGGATCGTGTCGAGACTTTTGAAGGCTCGCACGTTCCGCATCTGCCGCCGATCGAGCCGGAAGAGCCGGTCGTCGTTCCACCGGAATATGATTTCGATCTCGATTCCGAGATGGCGAGCCTTCTGGGTACGCCGGCCAAGGAAGCGGCATCTGAGCCGATCAAGTCGGCTGCCGCCGCCGTGCTCGGAGGTGCCGCCGTTGCGGCTTCCTGGTCGAAGAATGCGGCTGCCCAGCCTGCCGCAGCCGCCGCCAAGCAGCCCATCGAGGAATTCGACGAGTTCGAGCGCGCGCTGGAAGAAGACTTCCGCCGCAGCTACCGCGAAGCGTCCAGCCCAGTCGAGAACGTCGCCAGGATGACGCTGAACCCGGCCGCCGGTGGCCGCCGGCCTGCGCGCTCGGTGCGCGGCATGGCGACCGCTGCCGCCGTCATCGTGGTTCTCGGCGCCGGCGCCTATGGCGCCTATAGCTGGATCCGCCATGGCGCGCCGATCTCTAGCTTCTCCGGCGAGCCGCGTGTGATTGCCGCCGATAGCGACCCTGTAAAGGTCGCTCCGGAAAATCCGGGCGGCACCGTAGTCCCGAATCAGGACAAGGCCGTGTACGACCGCGTCGCGGGCGACAGCACTGCGGCGCCGAAGCAGAAGGCGCTCGTCTCCTCGAACGAGCAGCCTGTCGACGTCGTGCAGAAGACCCTGATCCCCGAAGCGGTGTCTCCGGATGACGGCAGCGCCGATCAGGTCACGTCGACGCCCGTCGGCGAAACCGAGGATCCGCGCTTATTGCCCAACCAGAACGGCGGGAACACCAATGTCGCTGCCAATGGCGACGATCAGGTACCGGCTGTTTCGCCGCGCAAGGTGCGCACGATGATCGTCAAGCCGGATGGCTCGCTGGTTCCGCGTGACGAGCCGGCCGCCGATACGACGACGACCGCCGTAGCCAAGCCGGCGAACAACCCGGTCGCATCGACCCCTTCGCGTCCGTCTCCGGCTAATACCCAGCCGACGGCTCAGGCCAATAATGGCGATGCCGCCAGCGCCGAAAGCACGCCGATCCGCGTCGTCAAGACGAACCCGGTTCCGACGGCACGCCCCGAGCCCGCGAAGACAGCCTCGGCCGCTCCGGCACAGGATGCGCAGCCGAAGGTTCAGCCGAAGCAGGTTGCCGCTGCGGCCCCGGCGGCTGTTCCGGCTTCGACCTCTGCCGCAAGCAGCGGCGCTTACGGCGTGCAGATCGCCTCTCTGCCGACGGAAGCCGACGCACAGAAGTCTCAGGCAAACCTCAAGGTTAAGTTCGCCGGCGTCATCGGCAATCATCCGCTTGAGATCCGCAAGGCCGATATCGCCGGCAAGGGCACCTACTATCGCGTCCGCGTCGTCGCCGGCTCGAAGGATGAAGCCGCGGCCATCTGCACGCGCTATCGCGCCGCCGGCGGCACCTGCCTGATCTCGAAGTAAGGATCGGACACGAAACTGATGAAAACGGCGGGCATCGGCTCGCCGTTTTCGTTTGAAATGCGCTGTTCTTGTGTATCTGCGCTTGACCTCACTCGCATTTCCCGGCGCAAGCCTTATGATTCGGGTATGACCGAATCGAAATCCATGATCCTTGGCTGTAGCGGCCACTCCCTCACGCCCGAAGAGCGATCCTTCTATCAGGGGGAGCAGCCGTGGGGTTTCATCCTGTTCGGACGCAATATTTCCGAGCCGGCACAGATCGCCGATCTCGTTGCGTCCCTGCGTGACAGCGTCGGGCGCAACGCTCCGGTCTTCATCGATCAGGAGGGCGGCAGGGTGCAGCGCATCCGTCCGCCGATCCTGCCGCATTACCCCTCGGGACAGGCGCTGGGTGACATCTACCGTCAGGATCGCGGACGCGGCCTGCGCGCCGCATGGCTGATGTCGAGGCTGCATGCTTTCGATTTGCTGAAGTTCGGGATCAATGTCGATTGCCTGCCCGTGCTGGACGTGCCAGTCGAGGGGTCGAGCAATGTCATCGGCAATCGCGCTTACGGCAGCGATCCGGTGACGGTGACGGAGATGGGACGCGCGGCGGCCGACGGTTTGAAGGCCGGCGGTGTGCTGCCCGTCATGAAGCATATGCCAGGTCACGGGCGCGGCTTCGCGGATTCGCATCATGAACTGCCCGTCGTCTCGGCGCCGCGTGCCGAGCTCGAGGCACATGATTTCGCGCCCTTCGCAGCACTCAAGGACGAGCTGATGGCAATGACGTGCCACGTCGTCTTCAGCGATATCGATCCGAACAACCCCGCCACGACCTCGCGCAAGGTGATCGAGGAGATCATCCGCGGCCATATCGGCTTCCAGGGGCTGCTCCTGTCGGACGATACCTCGATGAATGCCCTCAAGGGTACGATCGGCGAGCGCGCGGCAAATATCATTGCCGGCGGATGCGATATCGTGCTGCATTGTAATGGGGTTATGGAGGAGATGCTGCAGGTCGTGCGCAATGTTCCCGCCCTGGCGGGTGCATCGCTGGCAAGAGCCAACGCGGTCGAGGCGGCATTCGGAAAGAACGACGGTGCCGACGAAGCTGCGGTTCGCGCAGAATTCGACGCGATGTTCGCAGTGGCGTAAACCGGGCTTCGAGGAATTGACGGGTGACAAGGTGAGCGGCACGGAAAAGCTTCAGCAGGCGGCAACGCCGATGGACAAGCTCTGGCAGCAGGGCGAGGCACAACGCGGCCTGCATGAGCCGTCTCTGGTCGTCGACCTTGCCGGCTTCGAAGGGCCGCTCGATCTGCTGCTGCATCTGGCGCGCACCCAGAAGGTCGATCTGTCCCGCATTTCCGTGCTGGCGCTTGCCGAGCAATATCTCCAGTTCATCGAAAGCGCCCGGCGCATTCGCATCGAACTCGCGGCCGATTATCTCGTCATGGCCGCATGGCTCGCATATCTGAAATCCAAGCTGCTGATCCCGCAGCAAAGCAAGGAAGACGGCCCGACGGGCGAGGAAATGGCGGCGACGCTCGCCTTCCGCCTGAAGCGGCTGGAAGCGATGCGCGACGCGGCAACCGGCCTCGTCAATCGCAATCGTCTCGGCCGGGATTTCTTGGCGCGCGGCGCGCCGGAACATATTCCGGACCGGCGCCAATCCGCCTTCGATGCCAGCCTCTATGATCTTCTGACGGCCTATGCCAGCCTGCGTCAGCGTCAGGCCGTGACGCAGGTTACGATAGAGAAGCGCCGCGTCTGGTCGCTCGCCGATGCTCGCGTCATTCTCGACCGCATGATCGGCGAGATCACCGATTGGACCGCATTGGAACATTACCTGCTGAGTTACATGACGACTGCCAGCGATCGCGTAACGGCCATCGCCAGCGCGTTTGCGGCTTCGCTCGAACTGGTGCGCGAGGGGCAGCTGGAAATTCGCCAGGAAGGCGCGTTTCAACCGCTCTATATGCGGCGCGGGCCGAAGCATTCGTCGCTGGAAGCAGCGGAATAGGACAGGGACGAGCGTGATCGAGCCAGACGACGAGCATATGGAACTCGAGGCGGAAACGCTTCAGATCGACGAGCGCCGGTTGAGCGAGGCCGAGCGGATCGCCGAAGCGCTGGTCTTCGCCTCGGCCCAACCGGTCTCGGAGGCCTTCATCGCCGAGCGCGTGGCGCAGGGCGTCGATATTCCCGCCGTCATGCGGAAGCTCAAGGCCGATTACGCCATGCGCGGCGTCAATCTTGTTCAGATAGATGGAGCCTGGGCCTTCCGTACGGCCGCGGATCTCTCCTTCGTGATCCGGCGCGACGAGAGCGAGGTGCGCAAGCTGTCGCGCGCTGCACTGGAGGTGCTGGCCATCATCGCCTATCACCAGCCGGTGACGCGCGCGGAGATCGAAGACATCAGGGGCGTGCAGACCTCCAGGGGCACGCTCGACGTGCTGATGGAGGCCGGCTGGGTTCGCTTCCGTGGCCGCCGCCGCACGCCGGGGCGGCCGGTCACGCTCGGCACGACGCGCGATTTCCTCGATCATTTCGGCCTGGAAGAGCTGCGCGACCTGCCCGGTCTCGAAGAATTGAAGGGGGCAGGGCTGCTGTCAGGCCGGATTCCCGCCAATTTCAACATCCCGTCGCCCTTGATGAACGACGAGCTTACGGAAGACGAGGATCCGATTACCCAGATGGATCTGGAAGAGCTTGGGATCCTGCCGCCGAGCGGTGAGAGCTCCGGCGACTGATCCCATGGGCTGACCCCGGAATGGCCCCCAGGAATGACCCGCGGACGTGGTTGTATTTCCATCGATGGATTTTCGCTGAATTTCCGGCCAAGTCTCTCTTTTGCCATCAGCGGATGCGAATATGAAAATCATCCTCTCGATTTGGAGACGTTTGGTGGCGGTTGGTCGCCTGCATGGACGTTCATCATCCTGATATGCGTGGATGCGCTGCATTTTGTTGTTTGAAAAACATCCGCAAACGTCTTACATCGGGAAGACACTGTAATTGGGAGTTAAAGCAATGGGTTCTCTAAGCATATGGCACTGGCTCATCGTCCTCGCCATCGCGCTTTTGTTGTTCGGCCGTGGAAAGATCCCGGAGCTGATGGGTGATGTCGCCAAGGGCATCAAGAGCTTCAAGAAGGGCATGAACGACGACGAAGATACTTCGGCGCAGCCGACATCCGCGACGACGACGTCCCGCACGGTCGAGCATAAGGCTGACGAAACGAAGTAATCATGTCGGGCGAACGCCAAGCTGAGAGGTTTGCCGTTGGCCCAGGAGCCTTTGCATGTTCGATATAGGCTGGTCCGAGCTGGTGATTATTGCCGTCGTGGCCTTGGTGGTGATCGGCCCCAAGGAATTGCCGGCGACCCTGCGGACAATCGGCAAGATGACGGCCCGAGCCAGGAAGGTCGCTGGCGAATTCCGCGCTCAATTTGATGAAGCCATGCGCGAGGCGGAGCTGGACGACGTGCGCCAGACGATCGCCGACGCCCAGAAGCTCAATCCGGTCAACTCGCTGCGGGAGGCGATGAACCCGCTGCGCGAGATGGGCAACGAGATAAAGGCCGATCTGCAACGCGCGGCAACGCCGGATCAGGCCGCCGCAACCTCGACTCCTTTGCCAGCCGAGCCCGTGCCCGGCGTTTCGGCTGGCTTGCCGGAAGCGCTTGCGGCTACGTCCGCGCCGAGCAATCCGGCCTTGGTCGCCGCGCCCGCTCCGCAGCCATCAGCTGTTGCAGGCGAAGCGGCGGCAGGTGCAGCCGTTGCGAAGCCGAAGGCCGTACGCAAGCCGCGTCCGAAGCTGGTTGCCAAGGTCGATGATGTTGCGGCTGCCGTCGTTCAGACGCCCGTCGTTACGGAAAAACCGAAGCGTGCCCCGCGCAAGGTCGCGACCGCCGTTGCAGCTAAGACGCCTCCAGCTCCCAGGACGCGCGCTGTAGCCAGCAAGGCGGCGCCTAAAACGCCCAAGAAGAAGGACCAGGCATGACGGGTGATATCGATGATAAGCCGCAGCCGCTTATCGAACACCTTATGGAATTGCGCACGCGGCTTATCTGGTCGATCGTGGCCTTCTTCATTGCCTTCATCGGATGCTTTGCAGTGGCAAAGCATCTCTTCAACTACCTGGTCTATCCCTATAAATGGGCGGTCGAATGGGCTCATCTCGATCTTTCCAAGGCCGAGCTGATCTATACGGCCCCGCAGGAGTTCTTCTTCACCCAGGTAAAGGTCGCCATGTTCGGCGCCCTGGTGATTTCATTCCCGATCATCGCCGCGCAGATCTACAAATTCGTGGCGCCGGGCCTCTACAAGAATGAACGTTCTGCTTTTCTTCCGTTCCTGATCGCATCGCCGGTTCTGTTTCTGATGGGTGCGGCACTCGTCTACTTCTTCTTCACTCCGATGGTGATGTGGTTCTTCCTGAAGATGCAGCAGGCGCCGGCCGATGGTCAGGTGGGCATCGCGCTGTTGCCGAAGGTTTCGGAATATCTGAGCCTGATCATGACACTGGTCTTTTCTTTCGGCCTTGTCTTCCAGCTTCCCGTCATCACGACGCTGCTTGCGCGCGTCGGCCTGCTGACCTCGACCTGGCTGGCGGAAAAGCGCAAGTTCGCGATCGTTTTCGCTTTCATCGTTGCCGCTGTGCTGACGCCGCCGGATCCGATGTCCCAGATCGGCCTTGCACTGCCGACAATCCTTCTCTACGAGATTTCCATCTACGCGGCGCGACTCGTGGAACGCCAGCGTACCCGGCAAGCGCTTGATGAGAGTGGCGGGGCTTCCGAGATCACCAAGACGGACGACGTCTAGGCGAGGAAGGCTTAGCCTTATTTCCCAGGTATTGCCGTTTCGACCTCCGACCGAAACCTCGGTCGGAGTTGTACTCATGTCAAACGACCTGGAACGAAAATGCTTGATATCAGATGGATTCGTGAGAATGCCGAGGCTTTCGATGCGGCGCTTGCCAAGCGCGGCGCGGAGCCCCAGTCGCAAAGCCTCATCTCGCTCGATGAGAAGCGCCGCTCCGTCGTTCAGTCCGTCCAGGATATGCAATCCCGCCGCAATGCCGCCTCCAAGGAGATCGGCGCGGCGATGGCACAGAAGAACAGCGAGCTTGCCGAGAAGCTGAAGGCCGAGGTCGCCGACATCAAGACCTCGCTTCCGGCGGCCGAAGAGCAAGAGCGCACGCTGACGGCCGAGCTCCATGATGCGCTGTCGCGCATCCCGAACATCCCGCTCGAAGACGTGCCCGTTGGCAAGGATGAGCACGACAACGTCGTCAAGCACGCCTGGGGCTCCAAGCCCACTTGGAACCACCAGCCAAAAGAGCATTTCGAGATCGGCGAAGAGCTCGGCTACATGGATTTCGAGCGCGCGGCGAAACTGTCCGGCTCGCGCTTTACGGTGCTGACCTCGCAGCTCGCTCGGCTGGAGCGGGCGCTCGGCCAGTTCATGCTCGATCTGCATACCAGTGGGCATGGCTATACTGAGGTCAGCGCGCCGCTGATGGTGCGTGACGAAGCCATGTTCGGCACCGGCCAGCTGCCGAAATTTTCCGAGGATTCCTTCAGGACCACGGACGGTCGCTGGCTGATCCCGACGGCGGAGGTTTCGCTGACCAATCTCGTTTCCGGCGAGATCCTTGATCAAGAAAAACTTCCGTTGCGCTTCACTGCGTTGACCCCGTCCTTCCGCTCCGAAGCAGGCTCCGCCGGACGCGACACGCGCGGCATGCTGCGCCAGCACCAGTTCTGGAAGTGCGAGCTGGTTTCGATCACCGATGCCGAAAGCTCCATTGCCGAGCACGAGCGGATGACGGCCTGTGCTGAAGAAGTGCTGAAGCGCCTCGGCCTGCACTATCGCGTCATGACGCTTTCGACCGGTGACATGGGTTTCGGCGCGCGCAAGACCTATGACCTCGAAGTCTGGCTGCCGGGGCAGGATACCTATCGCGAGATTTCGTCCTGCTCGGTCTGCGGTGATTTCCAGGCCCGGCGCATGAATGCGCGCTATCGCGGCAAGGACGACAGGAACACCAAATTCGTTCACACGCTGAACGGCTCCGGCACCGCAGTCGGCCGCTGCCTGATTGCCGTTCTCGAGAATTATCTCAATGCCGATGGTTCCGTCACTGTTCCGGACGCACTGCTGCCATATATGGGTGGTGTGAAGAGGATCGAGAAAGCGGCATAATCGAGCGGTGGGGCGATGCGTATTCTTCTGACCAACGATGACGGTATTCATGCCGAAGGGCTGGCTGCGTTGGAGCGTATCGCCCGCACTTTGTCTGATGATGTCTGGGTTGTTGCACCCGAGACGGATCAGAGCGGCCTTGCACATTCGCTGAGCCTTTCCGAGCCGTTGCGCATGCGCAAGGTCTCCGACAAGCACTTTGCGCTCAGGGGAACACCGACCGATTGCATCATCATGGCGATCCGGCAGGTTCTGGACGGCAAGCCGGATCTGGTGCTCTCGGGCGTCAACTCCGGCTCGAACGTCGCCGACGACGTAACCTATTCCGGAACCATCGCCGGTGCGATCGAAGGCACGCTGCAGGGCGTGCGCTCCTTTGCGCTGAGCCAGGCCTATGTCTATGAAAACGGCGCGCGCGTCGTGCCCTGGGAAGTGGCCGAGACACATGCTCCGGCCTTGCTCGGCAAGCTCATGGATGTCGATCTGCCCAATGGGACCTTCCTCAATCTCAACTTTCCGAATTGCCCTCCCGACGAAGTGGCAGGGGCGGAAGTGACGGCGCAGGGCAATCTCGCCTTCAATGTGCAGGTCGAGGAGCGGGCCGACGGCCGCGGCTTCCCTTATTATTGGCTTCGCTTCGGCGAACGCAGTGGTATCTTCCGTCCGGGGACCGATATTCAGGCGCTGAAACAAAATCGTATTTCGGTAACGCCTTTGAAACTCGATCTGACGGATTATTCGGCGCAAGACCGCGTGGCGCGGGCGCTCGGTATGGAGTAGCGGATTGACACCTCGTTTGGTGGAGAAGGAAGGCTTTGCGGCCGTGGTTTTGCGGCTACGGGCAGAAGGCATATTGGATATCGATCTGATGACGGCGGTCGAGCAGACGCCGCGCCTGCCTTTCGTGCCGCCGCAATTTACCGATGATGCCTATTCCGGCCGCACGATTCCGATCGATTGCGGTTCCTTCATGGAGGGCATCGATCTGGTCGTGCGCATTCTCCACAGCCTGAAGATCAAGCCGGGACACCGCGTTCTCGAAATTGGAACGGGGAGCGGTTTCACCGCCGCCGTCATGGGGCGAATCGTCGAGCGTGTTCTGACGATCGACCGCTACAAGACACTGACCACATCGGCGCAGCAGCGCATGGATGCGCTCGGGCTGCGCAATGTCGTCATCCGTCAGGCGGATGGCAGCGCCGGTCTGCCGGGCGAGGGCACCTTCGACCGTATCCTGGTCACCACCGCATTTCCGACCATGCCGCGCTTCTATGCCGAGCAGCTGGTATCGGGCGGATCGATGATCGCGCCGCTGATGGTATCGGACGATATTTGCCGCCTTGTGCGGCTGACGAAGACCGGCAGCCGCTTCGAGCGCGAAGAGCTGTTCGATGTTCCCTATCAGCCCATCGTGCCGATGCTCGCCTCTTATCTCTGAGGCTCAATTCGCGATAATGCCTGTGAAACAAGGCGTCTCGGCGCTGTTCCGTCTTCTATGGTTAGCAATTCCTCAAAAAAACACATGCCGCACCAGTGCTTTAACCGCATGGTAAGATTAACGCGCTTTAATCGACCCATAATCGGTTGCGTCTCAAGTGGGTCGAGTCATGGGTTTCAGTCTTTCTTCGAACTTCGGTAAATCGGCAGGGAAAGTCCTGGTGGCCATTCTTCTGGCGAGCACCGCGACGGCTTGTAGCTCAGATACGACCCGGTTCAGCGGGCTCTTCAACAAGACGGACAATGTGACGACCGGTTCGATCAATCGGCGCAGCTTGAATGGTCCGAATGGCGATCCGGTGCCGCGCGCCGATGTCGCCCAGGCCGGTGGTTACGGCCAGCAGGACTATTCGCAGCAGAGCGCACCGGTAGCGCAACCCTACCCGAACTCGCCGGCTCGCTATAATCCGTCCTATTCCAGCGCGCGTGCATCCACCGCACCCGTTGCAATTCAGCGCACCGAACTTGCTCCTCCCGGCGCCTCCGGCAGCGCCGCTCGCCCCCGTGGTGGTTCGCGTGCCGAAACCGAGGCGCTTGCCCAGCCGTTCCCGGCATCGCACAACAATAACGGCTCGCGCGCAGCACCGGCTCTCGCACCCGATGCGATGTCGACCGGTACGATCAAGACGGCGGCCGCGCCTGAAATGTCTCCGGGCTGGACCACTGTCAACGCGCCAAGCGTGACGCTGCGCCAGGGCGAAAGCGTCGCGCTTCTGTCGCGCCGCTACGGCGTTCCGGAAAAGGAAATTCTGCGCGCCAACGGCCTGCGTAGCGGTGCCGGCGCCCAGCCCGGCCAGCAGATCATCATCCCGACGATGAATGGCGCTGGCGCCTCGAGCCCGGCCAAGATGGCTTCCGAAGCAACGGATCTTTCCAAGGGCGGCAAGATGCCGGCCCCGGCCAAGGCGCCGCAGCAGGAAGCCCTCGCACTGCCTTCCGGCAACCAGATGCGCGGCAAGTCCCAGGCCGGCCTTGCCGATCCCAATAAACTTGCCGCCGGCAATGGCAAGGGCCCGACCCCGAAGGGCGCCTACGTCGTCAAGCCGGGTGATTCGCTGGCAAGAATTGCCAAGGAAAGCGGCGTCACCGTCGCCGAACTGAAGCGTGCGAACAATATGCAGGCCGGCGACAGCATCCGGATCGGTCAGGCGCTGGCTCTGCCGCATGGCGCCGTTGCCGCAGACCCGGTCAAGACCGCTTCCATCGAGCCGCAGAAGGTTTCGGTGAAGCCCGGTGCCGCGCCGGTCGCAGCGCCGAAGCAGGCCGCCGCCGAACCGATCGCAAAGCAGGCCCCCAAGGCTGTCGCCCATGCGGATACGGCAGCCGATGCCAAGCCGCAGGCGGTCGCCTCCGCTTCCCCGAGCCAGTCCATCAACGATGCCGCCAAGTCGGATGCGCAGGCCGATGCGCCGGAAGCAACCGGCATCGGCAAGTTTCGCTGGCCGGTTCGCGGTGCCGTGGTCGCCGGCTACGGCTCCAACGTCAACGGCAGCCGCAACGACGGTATCGACATTTCCGTTCCCGAGGGCACGCCCGTCAAGGCCGCCGAAAACGGTGTCGTCATCTATGCCGGCAACGGCCTGAAGGAGCTTGGCAACACGGTTCTGGTCCGTCACGACGACGGTACGGTCACCGTCTACGGCCATGCCGACGCGCTCAGCGTTACCCGCGGCCAGAAGGTTCAGCGCGGCCAGACGCTGGCAACGTCCGGTATGAGCGGCAATGTCAGCCAGCCGCAGCTGCACTTCGAAGTCCGCAAGAATTCGGCTCCGGTCAACCCAATGACGTTCCTTGAATAGGTAGTGCGTCTCAAGGACTCTGCAAAAAGCCCGGTCAGTGCCGGGCTTTTTGTCGTTCATGGCCTGGTTGATTGAAGATCAGTCCCGTTCCAGCACGATGCGCTGCCGCCCGGCGAGATCCTGGATATATTGCCACGCGACGCGGCCGGAGCGGGCGCCGCGGGTCGTTGCCCATTCAAGCGCTTCGTGATGCATCTGGGCGCGATCGAGCTCGAGCTTGAAGTGGTCGGCATAGGCGTCGATCATCTGCAGGTAATCTTCCTGGCTGCACTTGTGGAAGCCGAGCCAAAGGCCGAAGCGGTCGGAGAGCGAAACCTTCTCCTCCACGGCCTCGGAGGGATTGATCGCCGTCGACTGTTCGTTCTCCATCATATGCCGCGGCAGGAGGTGGCGGCGATTTGACGTCGCGTAGAACAGCACATTATCAGGCCGTCCCTCGACGCCGCCGTCCAGCGCCGCCTTGAGGGACTTGTAAGCTGTGTCGTCGTGATCGAAGGAGAGGTCGTCGCAGAAGATGATGATGCGATGCGGTGCGGATTTCAGGATGTCGAGCAGCACCGGCAGCGACGAGATATCTTCGCGGTGCACTTCGATCAGCTTCAGCGAAATGCCGGTCGAGCGGCGCACGTCTTCATGCACGGCCTTGACGAGCGACGATTTGCCCATGCCGCGCGCGCCCCAGAGCAGGACGTTGTTGGCGGCAAAGCCGTCGGCGAAACGCAAAGTGTTTTCATGCAGGATGTCGCGCACATGGTCGACGCCGCGAATGAGCGTGAGCGCCACGCGGTTCGGCCGCGGAACCGGCTGCAGATGGAGCCGGGCGGGAGCCCAGACGAAACAGTCGGCGGCATTCCAGTCGTTGACGGCCGGAGCCGGCCCGGCGAGGCGTTCGAGCGCGTCGGCGAGGCGGCGGACTTCGGCAAGGATCAGGGTGTTTTGATCTTCAGTCACCGTTTCCTCCTGAATATTGAACAAGAAAGTCGTAAAATGCGCGCGCTGTCTTGCCGGGTATCATGCTCCTTCGGGGGGTGAAAGGCTAACAGACCGGGAAAACGGTACGGTTGGCGGCTGTTTTTGTTGCAATCGTCATGCGCCTAACTATATTCCGGCCACCTGACGCGGGCCCCGTTCCCGCTCGGAGTTCAAGGGAGTTTTCGATGTTTATCACCAACGCATATGCGCAGAGCGCGACAGATTCGGCCGCGAGCGTCTTCGGCGGGTCCGGCTTTGAAATGATCATCCTGTTTGTGCCGCTGATGGTCGTTTGGTATTTCCTTCTTATTCGTCCGCAGCGCGCTCAGGCGAAGAAGCGTGACGAGATCCTGAAGAACATCCGTCGCGGCGATCAGATCGTTACCAGCGGCATCGTCGGCAAGGTCACCAAGGTCATCGACGAAAAGGAACTGGAAGTCGAAATCGCCGAAGGCGTGCGCATCCGCGTCGTCCGCAGCGCCATTTCGGAAGTTCGCGTCAAGGGTGAGCCGGTCAAGGCAGATGCCGCGTAAGGCACTTGGCTGAAGGCGACGCCCGTCGCCGCTTGCGCATCCTCGAAAATCGGCATCGACTTTCTTGAAGGATTGTGCACAAATTCAAGATGTTACTGCGCCCGTTGCATTTTCTTTTGAAAGCGGGGCGCGGTAGGGAAGCCCTAACTCGAGAGAACGATGCTGCACGTCTCCTGGTGGAAGACCGCCCTGATCTGGTTCGTCGTTCTCTTGAGCGTGCTTCTGGCCGCTCCGAACCTGCTTGGCGAGCGCTCGCTTTCATCGCTGCCCGCATGGTGGGCACATCGAAAGGTCGAGCTCGGGCTCGACCTTCGCGGGGGCTCTCATCTCCTGTTGAGGATAGAGCGAGGCGATGTCGAGAAGGATCGCCTGGAAACCATTGTCGGCGATATCGCGACACGGTTGCGCACCGTCAATGTTGGCTATTCCGGCCTGACCGGCACCGGCCGCAAGATTCAGCTTCGCATCAATGATCCCGCACAGGTTCAAGCCGCTCTGACGGCATTGCAGCCGCTGACCACCGGATCCGACAAGCCGGCCGTCGCTCTGTCGCAGGGCGAAAACGGCACGATGACGCTCGATATCACCGACGCGGATATCGACCGCCATATAACGTCGGCAATCGCCCGCTCGATCAGGGTCATCCGCGCCCGTATTGCGCAGCTTGGAGTAGGGGAGCCCCAGATCCGCAGGCAAGGCGCCGACCGCATTGTCGTGCAGGTGCCCGACCTCGCCGATGCGCAGCGGCTGAAGAACCTCCTCGGCCAACCCGCCAAGCTCAGCTTCCGCCTCGTCGATCCATCGATGACGGTCCAGGATGCGATGGATAATCACCCGCCCGCCGGATCCGATGTGCTGTTTTCCGAAGACGACCCGCCGGTCGGATATCTCGTGCAGAGGCAACCTCTGCTTTCGAATGTCGATTTTTCCGACGCGGTCTCTGTCACCAACGACCAGAGCGGTGAGGGTACGGTCTCCGTCAAGCTGACGCCGGAGGCCACCCGTCGCTTCGCGCAATCGACCGCAAGCAATCTCGGCAAGGTCATCGTCGTCGTTCTTGATGATCAGGTCATCTCCGCGGCTTCCCTGAAGACGATCATCGCCACTGGCGAGATCGATGTTCCCGGAGATTTCACTGTTCAGGGCGCGCAGGATCTGACCGTCATGATCAAGAGCGGACCGCTGCCCGCGACGTTGACGACGGCCGAGGAACGGACCATCCAACCGGGTCTTGGCGGCGAGACAGCACGCTATGGCGTGATAGCCTGCATCGCAGCCGCGGTCTTCGTCGCGGCCCTGATGATCGGCTTTTATCGTCTGCTCGGTATCATCGCGACCATCGCGCTTCTCATTAATATCGTCATGGTGATCGCAGCCATGGGGCTGCTCGGCATCACGCTGACGCTTCCCGGCGTTGCCGCCATCGTCCTGATCATCGGCATCGGCCTGGATGCGCTGGTGCTGATCTACGAGCGGGTGCGCGAAGAGGAAAAGAAGACCCATCTGCTCGTCGATGCGCTGCGCCATGGTTTCAACCGGGCAGCAGCAACGGTGGCGGATGCCAATCTGACCGTGTTTATCGTTGCGGCCATTCTCTTCTATGCGAGCACAGGCGCAGTGCGCGGCTTTGCCGCCACCCTCATGGTCGGCGTCTTCACCACCTTCTTCACCTCGTGCTTCGTTACCCGGTCGCTGGTAAACATGTGGATATCGCGCCGCAAGCCGCGCACGTTGCTGGTCGGCGTTCGGAGCGGCATTTTCGATAATGCCAATATCCGCTTCATGGGCATCCGCCGTTACACCTTCACGATATCGGCGGCGCTGTCGGTCATCACGCTTGTCGCCTTCGCGACGCTCGGCATGCATCTCGGCATCGATTTCGCCGGCGGATCGATCATCGAGGTCCGCGCCAAGCAGGGTGTTGCCGATGCGGCGGATATTCAATCGCGCCTCGATGCCGTCATTCCAGGCGATGTGCGCGTCGAGCGGCTTGCCGATCGCCTCGGCGCCGTGATTCGCGTCCATGCGCAGGAGGGCGGTGAAAATGCCGAGCAGTCCGCCGTATCCCTGGTGCGGGACGAATTGGGCAAGGATTATAATTTTTCCCGCGTGGAGGTCGTCGGTCCCGCCGTGTCGGGTGAAATCACGACGACTGCCTCCCTTGCCGTTTTGGCGGCGCTAGCAGCAATTCTCATCTACATATGGTTGCGTTTCGAATGGCAGTTTGCCGTCGGCGCAATCATCGCCACGCTGCATGACGTCATTCTGACGCTCGGCCTCTTCGTGCTGAGCGGCATGGAATTCAACATGACCGGCATCGCCGCGATCCTGACCATCGTCGGTTACTCGCTGAACGACACGGTTGTCGTCTACGACCGCATGCGCGAAAACCTGAAGCGCTATTCGCAGATGCCGCTGCCGATCCTGATCGACGCTTCCATCAATCAGACACTATCTCGTACCATTCTGACGTCCGCGACGACGCTCCTGGCGCTCTTCGCGCTCTACATCTTCGGCGGCGAGGTGATCCGTGCCTTCACCTTCGTACTGCTTTTCGGCGTCGCGGTCGGCACTTTTTCGTCGATTTATATTGCAGCGCCGGTGCTGATCCTGTTCAAGCTGCGGCCGGACAAGTTCCAGACCGGCGGCGAAAGCAATGGACCGGCGGCCGGCGATATCCAGTCAGGCAAACCAGCGGTGTGATATAGTGGCTAAAGGAATAGAAATCCGTAGCGCGCATTTTCCGGGGCGCGCACCGATCGACGCTTACGGCAATGGCGGCTTCCGCTTTGCCGACATGTCGCATCGCGGCTCGCTGCTTTGCCTGCCCTCGGGCATTTATGGATGGGATATGCTGCAGGGCGATGCGCTGACACCGGACCGCTTCCAGAAGGTGCTCGATGAAGCTGCCGAGATCGAAGTGCTGCTCGTTGGCACCGGTACGGAACTGCGGCCATTGCCTGCCGAGCTGAAGGCAGCCTTGCGCGCCAGGCAGATTTCGTCCGACCCGATGAGTACCGGCGCTGCCGTGCGCACCTTCAATATCATGCTGTCCGAGTCGCGAGCCGTGGCTGCGGCGCTGATTGCCGTTTGACCTCTGGATCCGTTCGCATGACGACCAAAGCTGCGCTCCGTAGCAACCGGGACATATGCCTTGCAACGCTTCGCGACACCGATCGCGACCGCTATCTCGCCTGCCTGCTGGCGCCGGAAGAGAAGCGTCCGGCGCTTGCCGCGCTCTATGCCTTCAATGCCGAGCTGGCGCGCGTACGGGATCTCGTGCACGAACCGCTGCCCGGTGAAGTGCGCATGCAGTACTGGCGCGATCTTCTCGAAGGGCAGGCCCATGGCTCGAGCGAGGCCAATCCGCTTGCCGCCGAGCTCCTCACCGCGATCGAAGAGTACCGCCTGCCGCGCCAGACGCTGATCGACATGATCGATGCGCGCATTTTCGATCTCTACGACGATCCGATGGAAACGCGCGGCACTTTGGAAGGCTATGCCGGCGAGACGGCTTCGGCGCTGATCCAGCTGGCAAGCCTGGTCTTGTCGGCGGATGAGGCCAAGCGTTCCGCGGATGCCGCCGGTCATGCCGGTGTCGCACAAGCGATTGCCGGGCTGCTGCTGTTGATGCCGCTCCATCGTCATCGCGGCCAGCTTTACCTGCCGCTTGAGATTTTGACGGCAACGGGTCTCGATCGTGATTCCTTCCTTGCTGGCGAGGATAGACCGCGTATTTCAGCGGCGATCGAAGCATTTGCCGGCCTGGGCCGCGAGCATCTTGCCAAGGCGAGGGCGGCGGGAGCCATTTCGCCGGCAGTATTCCCGGCCTTTCTGCCCGTCACCCTGGCAGAACCGGTCTTGAAGCAGGCACCGAAGCTTGGCGCCGGTCTCTTCGATCGATCCCTGGCATTGCCGCAATGGCGCCGGCAGATGCGCATGGCGACGGCGTCGATTACAAAGAAAATCTAAAATACGCCAAGCTCGCGCAAGTCTCGGCCTGTATGGAGAGGGCTGGGCACTTGAATTTGCATTTCCGGGGGAGTTGCCATGGGTATTGTCGTCTGGTGCATATTGTTCGCCATCGTCATCTTCATTGCCTATTACGCGACGCGCATGGCGTCACAGAACAAGGAAGACGGCCTGCACGATACCGGCCTCGCCATTCTGGAATTCGGCCGCGCCTTTCCGACCGAGGCGATACGCCAGCTGCAGACGACGACCGACGGACAAGCGGTCTTCGTGCGGCTGCATGACGACAAAGCGGGCTTCATGCGCAATGTGCGCAATCACTTCAGCGTCCATTTGTTCGAGCCCGGCCGGGCGCATGCCAAGATCTCGGCAACCGGTCGCGGCTTGACCGTCGATTTTCTGGATGCGCCCCACCATAACGGCACGTTCGAATTCAAGACGCCCGCCGAAGCCGCTGAGGTCTCGCTCTGGCTGCTCGGCAATTACGTTGCCGGTGAAGACACCAAGCTGCAGGAGCAGGCATCGCCGGCCAAGGCTTGAAAATCCCGAAAGTTCGAGACGGTCAGGCACTCTCCGCGAGAACCGGTATCTGCACGCCCAGCCATTTCGCGCAGTCACCAAGCGCGCGCTTGGCGATAAGCTGACGCTTCATGATGGTCTTGTCCTTGCCGCGGAAGCGTTTGACGCCCTCCGGCTTGACGATCGATCCCGGCTCCAGCTCCGGGAAAAGCCCGAAATTGATGTTCATCGGCTGGAAAGAGCGCTTGCCCGGCTCTTCGTCCGAGACGATGTGGCCGCCGGTGATGTGGTTCAGCAGCGAACCGAGCGCGGTCGTATCCGGCGGCGGTAATGGCGTTTCGCCCCTGCGTTCAGCGGCAGCGAAGCGGCCGGCGAGCAAGCCGATGCTGGCGCTTTCGACATAGCCTTCGCAGCCGGTGATCTGACCGGCAAAACGCAGGCCCGGCCGGGATTTCAGCACCAGCGAGCGGTCGAGCAGGGTCGGCGAATTGATATAGGTATTGCGGTGCAGGCCGCCGAGGCGCGCGAATTCCGCATTTTCAAGGCCGGGGATCAGCCGGAAGATCTCCGCCTGCGCTCCATATTTCAGCTTCGTCTGGAAGCCGACCATGTTGTAGAGCGTGCCGAGCGCATTGTCCTGGCGCAGCTGCACCACGGCATGGGCCTTGACCGTGGGATTGTGGGCGTTGGTCAGGCCCATCGGTTTCATCGGCCCATGACGCAGGGTTTCGCGTCCGCGCTCCGCCATGACCTCGATCGGCAGGCAGCCGTCGAAATAGGGCGTGCCTTCCCATTCCTTGAAGCCGACGGGATCGCCGGCGATCAACGCATCGAGGAAGGCATTATATTGGGCTTCGTCCATCGGACAGTTGATATAGTCCTTGCCGGTGCCGCCGGGACCGACTTTGTCGTAGCGCGACTGATACCAGCAGATGTCCATGTTGATGCTGTCGCGGTAGACGATCGGCGCGATGGCGTCGAAGAAGGCAAGCGCATCCGCACCTGTTTCCGCCTGGATGGCGCTGGCAAGCCCAGGTGCCGTCAGCGGGCCCGTGGCGATGATCGCCTGGTCCCATTCCTTCGGAGGCAGACCCTGGATTTCCTCGCGGACGACGGTAATCAAGGGATGGCCCGCAATCGCCTGCGTCACCGCTGCGGAAAAGCCATCGCGGTCGACTGCGAGCGCGCCACCGGCCGGCACCTGATGCTTGTCAGCACATGCCATGATGAGGGAGCCCGCCATGCGCATCTCGGCATGGATGACGCCGACGGCATTGCTGGTCGCGTCGTCGGAACGAAACGAATTGGAGCATACCAGTTCGGCAAGATCGTCGCTCTTGTGTGCTTCCGTGCCGCGAACGCCGCGCATCTCATGCAGGATGACGGGTGCGCCGGCGCTGGCGATTTGCCAAGCAGCTTCCGAGCCGGCGAGCCCGCCGCCGATGACGTGGATGGGGGAGTGGGAATTGGTCTGTGTCATGCGCGCGTCATTATCACGAGCGAGGCGGCGATCCAATCGCTTTGCTAAAGCATGTCGCGCAAAACCGCGCAGCGGTCTTATGGCAAACTTGATCTCTGGCCTCGCGCTTGGTGAGGTCTATGTATTGAAAGGCCTCGAGGGCGGCTCTGCAAGCGTGATGCGATTTCCGTCAGGGTCCGTGCACTGGGCGATCCTTCCGTAGTCACCTTTCGATTCACCTGTGAACTTCACGCCTATTTCTTCGAGCGATCTGCGGGCTTCATCCATTTTCGGCACTACGATGGTCAGTCTGCCGGACCCCGCATTCTCCTTGTCATGGAAGATTTGAATGTTTGCGCCCGCGACGTTGCGCCATTGGATCAACCCGTCCATGGGACGATCATCAGGCTCCCGGTCGAAAAGCTGGGTATAGAACGCCTCCGCTCTATCCATACTTGCTGTCGCGAGCGCGGCGTAAATTCCTTGGATTTGCATTCCCATGCCTCCCTTCCAAACCGACACCATCTGTAAATGAGAAAAGGCGCGGTTCCGTTCCAAGATCGCATGTGATGGCGGCAGCCGCTGTATGGCCGGCGGCATTGATATCCGGCCCCATCATTAGTCTGAACGGAGCGCTTCAATCGCCGGAATCAAAAACGGCGCCGAAAGGCGCCGTCTTGGGCAGTCCACTCAGTCCGTATCGATTAACGGAAAGAGCGGGAAGCGATGTTGCGGATCTCGTAGCGGCTGACGCCGATGTCCGAAAGGGTCTGGCTGGAGAGGTTGCCGAGTTCGTTCAGGGTGCGGCGGTAGCTGATCCAGTTCTTAGCAATGCGAATCGGGTTCATGATCTTGTCCTCAGTATCTTGGTTGCGAGCGGTACGATTACCGCCTCAGCGCTTGCACTCTATATAGGCGTGAGGACGTGTTTTGTGCAGTGCAAAGAAAAGGCGTCTGCTATGCATTTGTGCAATATGACGCCCAAAAAGCCATCAATGCCTAAAATCTGTGTGCCTTGCGTATTGCGAATGGCTCGCGGCCGACAGTTCAATGCTGCATATGCGCAATAAGCAAAAAAAGAACGCCCGTCGCGGCGGTCCGCAACGGGCGTTGAGAAGGCTCTCGCTGTTGGGCGAAGCCTATCCGGCGATTAGCGGCCGGTGGCTTCGCGGGCAACGCGATGGATGTCGGCGCGGTCGATGCCGAGGTCGTGCAGTTCACGCGAGCTCATGCGGCCGAGTTCATTGACGGTCTGACGATACTTGCGCCAGTTGTTGAAAGAGCGGGTCAGGTTCATTTTAAGTCCCTTTCGAGGATTTGAAGATCTCGCGGTCCCATCCCTGGTTCCGTCCTTGATCTGATGCTTCTTAATATATGCTGCGCTGCAAGAACTAAAAGCGCCAAAGCATCATGCCACCTATGCGAAAAGTGCAACTCTTCCAGGCGGATTGCCTAAGAAGATGGCTGCTTTATGTGCATAGCGCGGCTGAAGGAAGAATGGGTCGGAGAGCGTCATGCCTGGTTCGGCCCGGCGTCTCAGGGGAGATGCGCGAGATTGCCTAGGTTCGGCCGTGCTTTCGCCAGCCTTGCTCTTTTGGGGTAGGTCGGGTTGCCTCGTCGGCTGTTACCGGTAGGTGGATTTGCCCGCGATTGGCTCTGCGTGCCGGTTGTGGGCGTCAATCCACTGCAGCGGCGTTCGAAGTACATAAACCGATTTAGGTGGATAAAAAATAACGCCCACCGCGGGAGGAGGATGCGGTGGGCGTCATTTGAGATGATTGACGACTGGGAGGAGGAGTGTCGTCAATCTATCGGAGCGCACTGGGAGGAGGAGTGTGCGGCTCCGAATTCCGTGTCGGGACATAAATCCCCAGGCTTCTCCGACTAAAGCCGGCCCGGCGCGCCATTGCCGTGTTTGTTGTCTTATTAATAGTATGACTTTTTGATTTTGTGCAGCGCAATAATTTCATGGGAGGTATGCCGAATGCGCATGTCTTGCGAGGGTATCGTGATACCTAACCCTATAATGCCAAATGACCGCTTAATTCTGTATTAACATGGGGCATATTTGTCCCGAAGGCGTGCACAGCTTAGATGCTGAAGTATGATATGTCTCCCGTGCAAGGGGAATCGTGGATAGGGAGCCGGGATGTATAGGGGCAGGCTGGAACGGGATCTGAAAATCTGGGTCGAGAAAGGTCTTGTCGATGTAGGCGCCGCAAAGGCGATGCTACGTGAATATGACGGCCGCCAGTCGAGCTTCAGTGCCGGGCGCGTGCTGACTATCATAGCGGCCGTGCTTCTCGGCCTGGCGATACTGCTTTTCGTTTCCGCCAATTGGGAGGCGATTCCGAGGATCGCGCGCCTCGCGGGGCTCGTCGCCATGATATGGGCCTTCTATCTCGCCGCCGCCCATCTGCTCACCCTGGGGCGCTCGATTATCGCATCCGGACTTTTGATCCTGGGCACGCTGAGCTTCGGCGGCGCCATGGCGCTCGTCGGCCAGATGTACAACATGTCCGGCGACGAGCTGACGATGATGCTCGTCTGGTTTGCGGCGGCCTGCCTTGTGGCGGCGCTGTTTCGTTTAAGCGCGCAGGTCGCGCTTGCCGGCTTTCTGGCCTGGGCATTTTGCGGCGTCTATCTATGGGACCATTTCGATCAGTGGCGTGGTATCATGCCATGGGTGCCGCCTCTGATGGCCGTCATTCTGATTGCGCTCGTTCGATATGTTGACGCGCCAGGCGCGCGGCATCTCGCCTACCTCATGCTGGTAGGGTGGTTGACCTGGCTTTTCGGCCGGCATGAGAGCCTGAATACGGCAATCCTCTTTGCCGGCCTCGGGATGGCAGCCTTTCTTCTCGTCAGCATCCCCGCTTCGCCGCTGATGTCTCTTGTGCGAACGGCTGGAGCGGCCCCAGCATTCTACACTTTTCTGATCGCATCGATCGGCTTCTTCCTGGTCCATGCCGAGATCAGCAATGGGTCCTTCGAAAACAATGTCTGGGTGGAAGACAAGCTGCCGCTCATCATCGTGGCGGCGGCGACGCTGGCGAGTTCTGTCATCGCCATCGCCCTCAGCGGCCGTGACAATGGCGCGGTGCGCTATCTCGCCTATTTCGTTTTTGCTTGTGAGGTTCTCTACCTCGCCAGCGAGACGATCGGCTCGATCATCGGGACGGCCGGCTTCTTTCTTGTCGCCGGTGTGCTCGTGGCGATTGCCGCGTGGCTGGTCATCCAGCTCGAACGGCGCTTTTCCGACAATCGCGGGCAGGGAACACGGGCATGACCGATATAGCTGAGACGAACCCGGCCATCGGCCCCCGACGTCTATGGATCGCCGCCATCGTCGTGGCTGCGCTGCAGACCGCCGTCCTGGGCTACATGGTTGGCGAGCGCGCATGGGGGCTGCGAAGCGGCACCGAAATTCTCCTGAAGACAGCGCCGGTCGATCCGCGCGATCTCCTGCGCGGCGACTATGTGACTTTGAACTATGACATATCGCGGGTTCCGTTCTCGACGATGGTCGAGGGACCACCGAAAATGAGCCGAAGTGCCGCGATATTGTCCGTTCGCCTGAAGAAGCAGGATGACGGTTACTGGGGTATCGTCGAATCATCCTTCGGAGCGCTCGATCCGAAACCCGATACGGTCGTGCTCAAAAGCCTGCCTGTCGATTATGTTTTCTATGGCGATGCGACCGATCCGTCGCAGGCGATTGTCGGGGTCACCTATGGCATAGAGCGCTATTATGTGCCCGAGGGGCAGGGGCACGATATCGAGAGCGCACGCAATGACAATCGTGTCGCCATAGCGGCTCGCGTCTCTTCCGATGGTGTTGCCCATATCAAAAGCCTGCTTCTCGACGGCAAATCCGTCTATGAAGAGCCGCTTTACTGACCATATCTGCGTGAAGACGCCGATAAGCTTTGGGCGTCGTCGCGGAACCGTCATTTTTCCTTTGCGTGGTTTGAAACGGGTGATATAGAGACGCCGCGCTCCGGAAGGCCCCATGGGCAGGCATCTCCATGCGGTTTTGGGAACGCGGGTATGGTGAAATTGGTAGACACGCCAGATTTAGGTTCTGGTGCCGCAAGGCGTGGGAGTTCAAGTCTCTCTACCCGCACCAGCACTGTCTTGTGGACGGGGGGGAGGCTGACGAAGCCTGTCTTCCAAGACGCCGCAGGACGCGCCATTTTGCCCAAAGCATCCCGCTTTCGATGAGGAAGGGGACAAGATGTTTTGGCTCGTAACGGGATAGGGCTGCCTTTTGCGCGTTCATTCGAAGGCGCGGCGCTCTAGCAAGATGAAAGAGAATTGCATCCAAGCCACGCTCGGGATTTTCCGGCGTCGTGCTCATCGAAACGAACGGCTGTCTGGGCACGGCCGCCATGAATGAAGGTAGGACAATGCAGGTTATCGAAACGCTCGCTGAAGGGCTGAAGCGCGAAATCAAGGTCGTCATCCCGGCCAAGGACATGGAAGTGCGCATGAACGAGCGCCTCGCCGAGGTCAAGGACAAGGTCCGCATCAACGGCTTCCGTCCGGGCAAGGTTCCGGTCTCGCACTTGAAGAAGGTCTACGGCAAGTCGATCATGGCCGATCTGGTGAACGAGATCGTTCGCGACCAGCCGCCGGCAATCCTGACCGAGCGCGGCGAAAAGTCGGCAACCCAGCCGGAAGTCGCCATGACCGAGGACAAGGACGAGGCTGAAAAGATCCTCTCCGCCGAAGCCGATTTCGAATTCACGCTTTCCTACGAAGTCATTCCGGCGATCGAGCTGAAGCCGGTCAACGGCATCAAGGTGACCCGCGAAGTCGCTGAAATCAGCGAAGATGAAGTGACCGAGCAGATCCTCAAGATCGCCGAAAGCGCCCGCAGCTACGAGACCAAGAAGGGCAAGGCCGCCGACGGCGACCGCGTCACCATCGACTACCTCGGCAAGGTCGACGGCGTTGCCTTCGACGGTGGCAAGGATGAAGACTCGCAGCTCGTTCTCGGCTCCAACCGCTTCATCCCGGGCTTCGAAGAGCAGCTCGTCGGCGTCAAGGCTGGCGATGAGAAGGTCATCACCGTAACCTTCCCGGCCGACTATCCGGCCAAGAACCTCGCCGGCAAGGAAGCTACCTTCGACATCAACGTCAAGGAAGTTGCAGCCGCCGGCGAAATCGAAATCAACGACGAACTCGCTTCCAAGCTCGGCCTCGAATCGGCCGACCGCTTGAAGGAAATCGTTCGCGGCCAGATCGAAAGCCAGTACGGCTCGGTGACCCGCCAGAAGGTCAAGCGCCAGATCCTCGACCAGCTGGACGAAATGTACCAGTTCGACACGCCGCAGAAGCTGGTCGAAGCCGAATTCGCCAGCATCTGGCGCCAGATCGAGACGGACCTCGCTGAATCCGGCAAGACCTTCGAAGATGAAGACACCACGGAAGAGAAGGCTCGCGAAGAATATCGCAAGCTCGCCGAGCGTCGCGTTCGCCTCGGTCTCGTTCTCTCCGAAATCGGCGAGAAGGCCGGCGTCGAAGTCAGCGAAGACGAACTGCAGCGCGCGCTTTACGCACAGCTCCAGCAGTTCCCGGGCCAGGAAAAGGAAATCCTCGAATTCTTCCGCAACACGCCCGGTGCTTCCGCCAACCTGCGCGCGCCGATCTTCGAAGAAAAGGTCATCGACCACCTGCTGACCGAAGTCGACGTCACGGACAAGACCGTTTCCAAGGAAGCGCTGCTGGCCGAGGATGAAGAAGAAGGCAAGCCGGCTGCCAAGAAGGCTGCTCCGAAGAAGAAGGCTGCCGCCAAGGCTGAAGCAACGGAAGCTGCCGCCGAAGGCGAAGAAGCTGCAGCGCCGAAGAAGAAGGCCGCACCGAAGAAGAAGGCTGCTGAAGACAGCGCCGAGTAATTGGTTTTCTTCTTGGATGAAATCAGGCCCTGCCGTTCGCGGCGGGGCTTTTTGTTTCTGCCGGTGCGAGAGACTCCCTCTCCCCGTTTGCGGGGAGAGGGGACTAACCGCAATTGCTGCACCCGGGGAATGCCGCTCAAAGCTCCGACTTGATATCACCCATGCGGTTCCAGGCGTCGAGGCCGGCGATCTTGTAGGCTTCGGCGAGTGTCGGATAGTTGAAGGTGTTCTCGACGAAATATTCGACGGTGCCCTTGAGGTTCAGCACGGCCTGGCCGATGTGGACGAGCTCGGTCGCGCCTTCGCCGACGATGTGGACGCCGAGCAGCCGGCGGGTCTTCAGCGAGAAGATCATCTTCAAGAGGCCGGTGTCGAGACCCATGATATGGCCGCGCGAGGTCTCGCGGAAGCGCGCGATACCGCATTCGTAAGGGATATGCCGCTCCTTGACCTCTTCCTCGGAGAGGCCGCAGGTGGAAATCTCCGGCACGGCATAAATGCCGTAGGGGAAGTATTTCGGCGGCTCCTTGGCGATGGCGCCGACGGCGACGCGGGCGGCGATGCGGCCCTGTTCCATCGAGGTGGAGGCAAGGCTTGGGAAGCCGACGACATCGCCGGCGGCAAAGATATGCGGGACTTTCGTGGCAAAGGTCTCCGGATTGACGCTCAGACGACCGCGATTGTCTGCCTCAAGGCCAGCAGCAGGCAGATTGAGCGTATCCGTCGCGCCCATGCGGCCGGCGGCAAACAACACCATGTCGGTGGTGATGCGGCGGCCGTTGTCCAGCGTCAGCTCCACCTTGCCGCTCGGCAGGCGCTCGACTTTCTCAGCCTTCTGGCCGAGCAGCAGCTTCATGTTGCGATCGCGCAGCTGATAGGCGAAGTCTTCGACGATTTCCTTGTCGATGAAATCGAGCATGGTCGACTTCGGATCGATCAGCGTCACCTGCGTATCGAGCGCGCTGAAGATGGTAGCATATTCGATGCCGATGACGCCGGCGCCGATGACGACCATCGACCGTGGCAGTTCCTCGATATCCAGCAGCTCGTCGCTGTCGAGCACTGTCTTGCCATCGAAGGGCATGTAATCCGGCCGGAACGGCTTGGTGCCGACGGCCAGCAGGATGCTTGCCGCCGTGACATTGACGACTTCGCCGTCGTCCTTGACGACCTGCATGGTCTGCGGATCGATGAAACTTGCCTTGCCCCGCATGTGCTGCACGCGATTGCGGGCAAACTGATGCTCGAGCACCTCGACTTCGTGGTCGAGCGTGATCAGCAGGCGGCGGCGCAGGTCCTCCGCGCTGATCTCCTGTTTGACGCGATAGGCCCGGCCATAGAAGCCGCGCTCGCGCCAGCCGGAGAGGTTGAGCGCGGTTTCGCGCAGCGTCTTGGAGGGAATGGTGCCCGTGTGGACCGAGACGCCGCCGACGCGCTTGCCTTGCTCGATGACGAGCACCCTCTTGCCCAGTTTGGCGGCCTGGATAGCGCCTCTGCGGCCTGCAGGGCCGCTACCCACCACTAGGAGATCGAATTGGTCCATCGGAAAGCCTCGGATGACTGGATAGGGAATCAATGTCGCAACGCAACAAGCACTCCGTCAACCGGTAGCTGCTCAATGTTACAGATTATCTAACGGGAAGGGCCCGCAGTCAGGACGCGGAAAAGCCGAGCCAGGGTTCCAGCTTCTCGAATGTCCGATCCATGGCGTAGGCGCGAGTAAAGGAAAATGAAAGATGACCGTAGAAGATCGACATCTGGTTTTCCGCCGTTGCCTCGTTCGTCTTGGCGATGGCGGCGAGATAGAGCGCCGAAGCGAGCCCTGTGCGGTCCGCTCCCGCCTGGCAATGAATGAGAAGTGGCTTCGGCGCGTCGCGCATGATTTCGATAAGCTGTGCGGCCTGCTGCTGCGTCAGCTCGCGACCGGAAGACATGTGGAAATCGATGTGGTTGATATTGAGCTGCTTGGCCTCGGCGACTTCCTTGTCATACCAATGACGACCGCTGTTGTCGCCGCGCAGGTTGATGATGGTCTTGATGCCGTATTGCTTTTGAAGCTCGGCAATCGTGGCGGCCGACGGCTGGGAGGAGCGATAGAGTTCGCCGGCGATGACCGGGTGGAAGTTCGTTGTCCAGAGCATATGAGCGTAGAAACCGGCTGCTACCGCCGTGAAGGCTCCCAAGGCGACAAGCGCGCCGCGGCCAACAAGTAGAAGGCGATGGGAAAGCGGCGACGACGTCTTCGGCATGCGATCTCCGGGGCGGGCCGACCGCGCAAGCAGATTGGCCAAATCAAAACAACGACTTCCGCCGGCGGATTCGCCGATTGGAATGCGGCGATCCTTCTGCCAGATCATCCTGACGCAGAACTGAAAAACCACAATGAAGACAGCGAGGGACGATCTTGTAGGTTTTGAGAAGTTGGAAATACAGAACGGTTTTGGAAAAATATTTTGTATCAAAAAGATATGATTGTTTTTTAATGTACGAATTAAAGCGCGCGCGACAATTTCAGATCAAACGCAATGCGCGGAAGCTGACATGACCGTTCTTGCCAATGATAACATGGTCGTGAACGGTGATGCCCAAGGGCTTGGCAGTGTCGATAATCGTCTTGGTCATATCGATATCGGCGCGAGACGGCGTCGGATCTCCCGACGGGTGGTTGTGCAGCAGTCTAGCCACCTTAAATATGATTGTATTTTCAGTTACTTATCGGAGTAGGCGAGAAAAGTGGGGTATAGGAGTGGTGCCTGTAGCCACTGACGGAACGTGATCATCCCGCTCGGTCCCGCATAACCGTCCCAAGACTCGCACGCTCATTATTGGTCATCATTTGCCGTCCGTCAATTCGCGCTCCACGGCGTGATGTAGGTCGAATATCCGCGGCACAGCCGCGCTTTCGCCGAGTCACCAATTCCTAGCGGACTCACTTTGGCCAACGATCGCGAGGTGGATTGGCCTATTTCGGATATCCGCAGGACGGCGAATAAGGCCAGGGGACCGTTTTGGAAGTCCGCGCGCGTGTCAGATGATTACTGTGGGATGGTGTTCAGGATATTGAGGTCTGTGGTCGAGGCAGTCGAGACAGCTGCCTTAGTCACTCGCGCCAATGCCATGCGTGCTGTTACAGGCCACTATGTGGTTCCTGTCCCATTCCTCTAAGGCTTGCCTTGGATAAAGCACGGCTTTTCCGATCTTCAGAAATGGGGGGCCCACTCGCATAGCACGCCAGTTCCGCAACGTGCCCACGCTTATCGCTTCCCGATACCGCTCGGCGACCTCTTCGGCGGTTAGGTACATGGGTCCTTCCACTACAGCGACTCCAACTAAGGGTTCAAGGCCACCCGTACCAACCGTGGCCATAAAGTCCGACATCAGCAGAGAATTGAACCAAAGCGGTGTTCAGAGGAATGCGAATTTCCGGGGGTTTTGGTGACTGTGCGCGTAGGACTTCCGGTCGCGTGCGGCATTCTCGCGCTTCATCGTAGGCTCACGACCCCGTATCGCTGGTTTCAGGCCGTGCGGGATTAATATTCAACAAGGCAGATTCGAAAGGTCGCAGCATCACAGGGGGAGCCAAGGGGTCTTCCCCCTTGCTCCCCTGCAAACACCGCCTGCGCATGGCAGGGCCGCCGGCTCGCAAGCCGGTACGGTCACAACTACCTCCGAGAATCTCGATCCGACCCGCTCGGCCTGGCAGCCCGGCGATGCTCGCCGGCATTTGCCCCCTCCATCCCCGCGCGCTCACGCGCCCCCGGGAGGCATGTCGGGGACATGCCTCCGGCATTGACCAAGGAAAGGATTGGAACAATGGCAAGGACAGCAAAGAAGGCGAAAGCCGCCGCGATTGCGATGGAAGAAAACACGGCTGCGGACGAAAACCTTCGCAGCATCGGGCAGGAGACGGGGGATATCGTGGCGATGCTACCCGCCCCTGAAGATACCGGGGCGGCGGCAGGGCAAACCGCGACCGCTCTTGCAAGCGGCGGGGAAATCCTGATCCCGCTCGACAAGCTCAAAAAGTCGCCCCGCAACGCGCGGAAAACCCCTCACAGCAATGACACGATCGAAACTTATGCGGCGAGCATCGGCGCCAAGGGTATTTTGCAAAATCTTGTGGTCGAACCGGAACTGGAGGCGGATGGCGAGCCAACCGGCTTCTACTTCGTGACCATCGGCGAAGGCCGCAGGCTGGCACAATTGGTGCGAGCCAAGCGTGGGGAGATCAGCGAAAGCGAACCGGTCCGCTGTGTCATCGATACGGCCAACGACCCGTTCGAAATCAGCCTGGACGAGAACGTCACGCGCACCGATATGCATCCTGCTGACCAGTTCGAAGCCTTCCGTGAGCTCGCGGAGAACCGGGGATGGGGAGCGGAGGAAATCGCCGCCCGGTTCGGCGTGACCGCCCATGTCGTCAAGCAGCGGTTGCGGCTTGGAGCGGTGAGCCCGAAGCTGATGCAGTTCTATCACGATGGCAGCCTCAACCTTGACCAGTTGATGGCGTTTACAGTGTCGGACGACCATAGTCGTCAAGAGCAGGTCCATGACAGCCTTGGCTACAATCGCGAAGCCTACATCATCCGCCGCGAGCTTACGCGTTTCCATGTATCGGCAAGTGATCGCAAGGCGATCTTCATCGGGGCCAAAGACTATGCCGAGGCGGGCGGCACGATCTTTCGCGACCTCTTTACCGAGGATCGCGGCGGCTACTTCGAGGACGCGGCGCTGCTGGATCGGCTTGTTCTCGAAAAGCTGCAAAGCACCGCCGCCGAGCTACCGGCGACGGAGGGTTGGAAGTGGGCAGAAGCGTTCATCGACTATCCGCACGCCCACGGATTTCGCCGCTCCTATCCGCAGCCGGTCGAGCTTTCGCCGGAAGACCTCGCGTCCCGGGATGCCGCACAGGAAGAGTTTGACCGGTTGACGGCGGAATGGGAAGCCACCGAAGAGGACTTGCCGCCCGATGTCGATCAGCGCTTTGCCGAGCTTGAAGCGGAGATTGAGCGCGTTGACGCCCTGCGCCATGCCTACGATCCCGAGGACATTGCCGGCGGCGGCGCGTTCGTGTCGCTCAACTACGATGGCACGGCCCGCATCGAACGCGGCTTCATCAGGCCCGACGATGAGAGGCGGAAGCCGGATGCGGATACCATGGACGATGGCGAAACCATCATCGACGGCGTGCGTGTCAACGCTGACGGCGAGGTTATCGATGATGGAGAAGGGCAGGGCGATGACCCGTCTTCCGGTTCCGGCAATCAGCCGCCAGAGGAAGAGGAAGGCGATGCGGCGCAGCCGGTTTCCGACATTCTGACCCGTGACCTGACCGCGCACCGGACGTTGGGGCTTCAGCTTGCTCTTGGCGAGCAGCCTGAAATAACCCTGATCGCCGTCACCCATGCTCTCGCCGCGCAGACCTTTTATCGCGGCGCGGAAGCTCACGCCCTCGAAATCCGCCCGACGAGCCCAGCGCTGTCCAGCCATGCAGACGGCATCGAGGACACGGCGGCGGCGAAAATGCTGGCGGATCGCCATACAGGTTGGGCGACGGACATGCCGCGCGACGTGGCCGATCTGTGGGGCTTCATTGCCGGACTTGATCACGTGAGCGTCATGGCGCTCTTCGCCCATTGCGCGTCAATGACGGTCAACGCCGTCAAATTGCCATGGGAGCAGCGCCCGCGCACGCAGCGCTCTGCGGACCGGCTGGCAACGGCGCTTCGATTGGACATGAGCCAGCATTGGAGGCCGACCGTTCGCACCTATCTCGGGCGTGTCACCAAGGCTCATATCCTCGCCGCCGTTAGGGAAGCCTGCGGCAACGAAGCGGCGGAGCGCATCGCGGATATGAAGAAGGCGCCGATGGCGGAGGCCGCCGAGCAGCTTCTCGGGCAAACCGAGTGGTTGCCGAAGCTCCTGCGCAGTGAGCGACCCGCTTCGGTGTCGCCAGAAGAAGGACCGGACGAAGGCTTGGAGGCCTTCGACACGGAAGAAGACGTTCCACATGCTGGAGAGATCGTCTTCCCGGAAGCCGCCGAGTAAGCGAGTTGGCCGGAGCGGCAACGCTCCGGCCTCTTCCCGCCAACTGAGAAAATTCGCGGCCGCGCCATAGGGCGCGGCCGTGACCTCGACGCAAACATGGGCATCATGCCACCAGACCTTGGAACACAATGAACAGGACGGAAGGATCCTTGTAGGGAAGGAATGCCGCTCATGACACCGGTGATCCTGATGGCCGTAGCACTCCTTCTCGGGTTGTGTGTTCTGGCCTTTAGGCTCGCGGCCTATGCCCTGCCTCTCATGGCCGGGCTTGCAGCGGGCCGGTTGGCGATCGCTTGCGGCGCGCCCATTGCCATTGTGGCGGTCTTCGGGCTGGTGGCTGCGGTTTCATCGTTTTCGGCACTCGTCTATCTGCAAGCTATCCAGCGGCATCCTGCGGCAAGACTGGCCGTCGCCGTGATCTACGCAACCCCTGCCGCCGTCGCAGGCTATGCCCTGATGTTCGGCGTCCTCAATGGCGTCCAGATGGAGGGCTTCATCCGGCAATGTCTTTGCCTAGCAGGCGGTGGATTTGTGGCTGTTTCAGCCATCTCTCGGCTAACGGCATGGCGTTGAGCGCGCGGCTTTGGCCGCACAAACCTTGCACGATTCACAGTATTGCGCGGTTTGCAGAAGGTGCGACTGTGGCGGCTTCCATCTGTCGACAAACAAGGAGTAGCCGATGGCACAGCAACAGACTTTGGAATTCTATAGTTATTCAATGATTTCCCGTCGGGAAGAGCCGCGTTGGAAGGAAACCGGCATTCGGTCCGAATATTTTGCCGATCTGGACGAGGCAAGGGCCGCCGTCATTAGTATGCGTGAAGAATTGGCGGAGGATCACGATGATGTCGACGCCTACCGACTGGAACGGATCCGAACCGCCCCCTTGACGAAAGAAAATTTGCTGATCCTGCTCAATCAAGGCATGGGGGCGTTCCTCACAGGCTACGAAGTCGTGGAGACGGTTGGCTAGCAGCGACGTGGCTGCCGTGCCGGTCGCGCCTGCCGTGCGCGGCCGGTGGATGTCCTCACTCGCAATGACGCAGAGCGTCACCGGGCTGAACGACAGCCCGGTGCTTGTGTCCGATCCACCCATCGAAGGTCGACGACGACAGGTGGATCTTCCAGCTTGGCAACGAGGTAGGAATGGACCCTGGTAACGGTCCCGTATCCTCTGACAGTTCATCCGCAGTCACACCGAGAACAGCAAAAGTCCGGTCCGTCATGCGTGCTCTCCTCAATCGGCGGAAGGCACTTAGAAGCCGTGAGATTAAGCCGTGTTGCGGCCGAGCCCGAGAAACCTCTGACCGAGAGAACTGAATGCTCCGATGGTAGCCATGATGCGGCTGCCCTCGTTTCACTGACAACGATCACGCCCAACGCGAACTCGATTGATCTGGTCTGACCGAAGACCGGCAGCGCAATCGCCACCTCGATCTCAAGTCCGCAACGTCCGCCATCCGCTTTTTTCCGCCGCCGGCCTGGCCGGCTTTGCATCGCGAATTCAAAAAAACGGCTCTCGGCCGTCCGCCATTTCATTTCCGGCCATGCTGGTGCGGCCCGATCGTCCCCGGTCCAACGACCGTCATCGAGATCGCGACGGGCGCGGTCCGATCAGCAAAAGGACATCGCATCATGGCTACCATTGGCACCTTCAACCGCTCCGAAACCGGCGAAATCTCTGGCTCCGTCAAGACCCTCACCCTCAACGTCAAGTCCGTGAAGTTCGTGCCCGCCGAGGGCGACACCGAAAACGGTCCGGACTACCGCGTGCTCGCAGCAGCCGTCGAATTCGGGGCGGCGTGGAAGAAGCAGTCCGACAAGGGCAATTCCTACCTCTCCGTCAAGCTGGACGATCCGAGCTTCGCCGCCCCGATCTACGCCAGCCTGGTCGAAACCGAAAGCAACGAACTGGCGCTCATCTGGTCACGCCGCCGCGCCGCAAGCTGAGTAATGCGACAGGGCCCCGCTGGCGGGGCCCTGTCGGCGCTTGGCCGCTTTGCTAGCAAGAGCCAACACTCGCCGCTCTACAAGACAGGATCGATCGGTAACTGCTACGAAGCGGCCGCTTAGATTGCGGGAACCTTTGGAATATAGCCGAGCCTCTTCAACAATGAATTGAGCACATACATTTGCGCATGCATCTCCATTGCCGCTTCAATATAGGCGAGATGCTGAGCGCCACCGCTCGCCTTGCCCGCCTGGACCTCGTGAGGCAACAGTTCCCAAAGCTGCTGGGCCTTTTCCAGGCGGTGTCTGTGGGAGCGGATGGCATCGACCGTAAGAGCCTGCAAATCCATGCTCGGAAGTCCTGCAGTCAATCCCACAATTGCTGGGATATCCAATGATCTTTGCATTCTAAAGTCTCCGAAATGCTCTTCTGTCAGTCAGTTTCCTCTAAGCTGACCCCCGGCATTCAACAGGCAAATTCTTCAGAGCGCAAAGTGCAGATTTGCACCTCCGGGCAGGGAAACATGGCCAAAGCCCCGATTGCGTCGCTTTCCAAGCCTCGCCCGGGCCGCTTCTAACAACAGCGCCTACACACTCCATTCTCGTTTTCCGGGCACTTCCGGTCGAGCGCAGCCCAAGCGTCCTTCGGACGCCGACAGAAAACCCACCATTTGAGTAGGGGAGCCAAGGGAGACTTTCCCCCTTGCTCCCCGCAAACGCCGCCTGCGCATGGCAGGCCCGCCGGTTCGCAGGACTGATCACAGCAATCACCACCCAATTTCTCCATCTGGTCCCGCTCACGCTGGCAGCCCGGCCGTGCTCGCCGGCATTTGCCCCCTCCATCCCCGCGCGCTCGCGCGCCCCCGGGAAGCATGTCGAGGGACATGCCTCCGGCATCCAAGGGAAAAGGAGCAAGGACATGAACATCATCAATAGCAGCCAGAACAGCCAGCAGGTCAGCGGAGGTTTTCGCGTGGACATTTCGCGCGGCGAGCGCGTCGGACGCGTCTCATCGGAATGGTTTTCGCGGCCGGACGACGAGCGTTTTCTGTCGCTGACGGAGCTTTACGACGCAGTGAAGGCGCGAGCGGATCGTGCGACGGCGCGGACCGTGGAAAGTCGTGCGGTGCGCGTCGAGGCCAGCCGCGACAACGCCGAGCGGCTTTCGCTGATCGTTCCCGGTCAGGATCAACCAATTGCACCGACACATTGGAGCTTTGGCCAGCTTTGCAGCATCGTCGGTGCACCGGCGACTTATATGCGCCAGCTTCCCGCGCCGCTAGCAGCCATCAACCTACAGCACGGCCTGCTTTCGCATCAGGCTGAACTCGTGAAAACCTATGAGGCGGATGAAGGCCGAATCGAGCTTCGGGCGGTGACGGGTCCGGATTACGGCCGCATTCATGATTGGAGATTGGTGGAAGCCGTGATGAAAATCGCGGGCGATGGCGTCGGCGATACGATGTGGAAGGTGCCGGGCGTGCTGGATTGGGCGACCATGACGCACAACCCTTTCGTTGACGTGACGAAGGACACTACCACACTCTACGCCAGCGACCGCGACGTTTTTCTGTTCTTGGTGGACGACACCCATCCAATTGAGGCCGGACGCCTGCCGAGCGGAGAGCCGGATTTGTACTTCCGGGGCTTTTATGCGTGGAACAGCGAAGTCGGCAGCAAGACCCTTGGGATTGCGAGCTTCTACCTGCGCGCCGTTTGCATGAATCGCAATTTGTGGGGCTGCGAGAATTTCGAGGAAATCACTATTCGGCATTCCAAGTTTGCGGCCCAGCGCTTTGCCCATGAGGCCGCACCCGCTTTGACGGGCTTCGCCAATTCGTCCCCCGCGCCCTTCGTTGCCGGCATCAAAGCAGCAAGGGAGCGGATCGTTGCCCGCAGCGATGAGGATCGCCAGACGTTCCTTCGCAAGCGAGGCTTCAGCAAGGCGGAGACGGGAAAGATCATCGATGCCGTGTTGCAAGAGGAAGGCCGCCCGCCGGAAAGCATCTTCGATTTCGTGCAGGGAATGACGGCGCATGCCCGCACCAAATCGCATCAGGACACGCGGCTTGATCTGGAGGTGAAGGCTAAGAGCTTGCTCGAGCGGGCGTAATGACATTGGGACCGGAAGCGGGCAAATCACGCTTCCGGTCCCCGGCCCGCCACACGTCAAGTCTGGGTATTCGAGAACCTGACGGATTCGTCCGGTACCGGGAACCCCCAATAACGGTATAGCGCCATGCCGATTTGGCGCGCGGGCTCGCCGGGCTTGCGCCCGGCTCGCGTTTTCGACCCACAAACTTTCCGAATAGACGACTGGCCACGGCGACGAATACCTAATATATTGGGTGGTAGTATATTAGGTATCCAGCGACTCCTCGCCAATGAGCCTGAGGGAGAGAGTCGCCAGAAACCTGCGTCGCGTAAGACAGGAGAAATCCATGTCGCAGGAAGAGCTTGCCCATCGTGCCCACATCAATCGCAACTATGTCGGCATGCTCGAACGCGAAGAGTTCGCGGCCTCGGTCGACATGCTCGACAAGCTCGCACTTGCGCTGGGGATCGATCCGATCGAATTCCTCCGCAACGAGGACTAATGCCCGCCAAGTTTCTTCTCCAAACCGATCAACGTCACGTCATGAGCTACCCCTAATGTGGGCTTGCTGCAACGTCATGCTTGTGAAACTCTTGACGCAGGTCGATGGGGCCAGCACCAAAACAAACCGGGCGCCCGCATGGTGAGGATCGATCCATGAGCAAGCCGCTGCGGGAAGACGGCCCGCCATTGACCGACCGGGTCAACGATTACGATGAGGCGCATTTCGCGACCTATCTGCGGCTGCTGGACGCCGATGCAGAGGGGGCAGACTGGCGCGAGGCGGTGAAGATCATCTTTGGCATCGATCCCGAGACCGATCCGGTTCGCGCAGAACGTATTTATCAAACGCATCTTGCGCGGGCACGGTGGATGACGGAAACGGGCTATCGGCACCTGCTCGATCCTCGCACGCAATAGCCTTCCGATCCCTCACGTGCCGCTACCGCGGAATGCTCGTATTGGGGGCATTTTGGGAGGTCGCTATTCCAAAATTATGGGTTGTTCCATTTTCCGCGCCAAGGATACATGACCGGCTCTCTCATGTTCGCATCCGGAAAGGGTCATGCCGATGGAACCATTAGAGGATTGGCGCTCGCCGAAGTTTGAAGAGGCGCTCGGCCGGCTGGATAGAGGCGGCATCAGCTTCGAGTTCCTGCGTCGCAATGAAGAGTATCGCGAGCATTATGACACGGCGACCGGCGACAGTTTGACGGACCAGCAAGCCGTCATTGCCGCAAGGGAGGGTCTTACCCGGCGATGGGGCGTTTTGTTTCCCTGCTGACCCTTACCAGCCTGCCACAAAGTCCAGTCCGATCTGGCTGCCGGAACTCGATCCCGCGACACTTATCATTGCGCCCGCGCCGCCGGGCTTCAACGATTGCTTGTCCATTGTGCCGCAAGATCTGCCTGCCGAACGGACCGTTCAGCGCCAGGGCTTGCATGTCCAGCTCAGCGACAGCGAAGGTGTCCATCGCCTTTGGTTTCCGGAGGGCGATGCGCCGCTCAGGGCGGCCGTTCTCATTCCGCTCGATGCGCATCTGGCAGAACGCCTCCAAAGCCTGCAGCGATGGCACCGCTGGCTATCCGGCCAGCCCTCCGGACGTTGGCCGCGCTGGCAACGCTTCTCGCCCTATCGCATCCACCGCTTCAGCCTGATGCTGCGAGCCTGGGATGGGGTCAATAAGGGCGTCTCCCGACAGGAAGTGGCAGGCGTGCTCTTGAACCCGGCGCTCAGGAAACTGCGCTCCATCGACTGGAAAAATTCGCCGGAGCGCCGCCGGCTTCACCGTCTGCTCAAGACTGCGCAGGACCTGATCAAGGACGGTTATCGCCGTCTAATCAAGCCGGACTCCGAGTAGACAAAACCATCCCGCACAAAAAGCCTCTGCAGCATGCCACCTCGTCTTCGCGAGGGGGACACTCGCAGGACGCCGCTCTTTTTGTCACTCCGCCTTGCCCGCCAATCTTCGCCATCGTCGCAACCGATCCGCCCCTTCCGCGGCGGCTGAGACGGAGGCCTCCGATGCAGCAGAAAACCGATCCCGATTGGCCGCGCTTCGTGCGCACCCCCGAGGCTGCGCGGCTGCTCGATCTTTCTCCCCGGACGCTGGAAAAGCACCGCTGCGAAGGAACGGGCCCGGTCTATCGCAAGCTCGGTGGCCGCGTCGTCTACTCCGTCGCCGACCTTGAAGCCTGGGTGAGGGCATCTGCGCGCCAGTCCACCTCCGAGCGGGCAACGGCGCTGCCGATCGGCGGCCAAGCCGCCGGCGCGGCGCGCTGACCGGTGCTGCTGCCGATGTCGACGCACAGGACATATCAGGGACAGCAGCTTGAACTGTTCCAGGCGCGCGGCGGCGGTATCGCCGCCCGTGACGCGCAGGACCTGATGTCCTGGCCCTTCTTTTCACTCGCCAAATCCCGCCGCGTGAGGCCGATCGACTTCCGCATGGGCGACGTCTGGATCCGCGTCGAGGCCACCGCCGAATACGGCATGGCGACCATCTGGGACGCAGATATTCTGATCTGGGCTGCGTCGCAGGTCGTCGAGGCGCGCGACAAGGGTTTGCGCACCTCGCGCTTCATGTCGGCCACCCCTTATGAAATCCTTTCCTTCATCAATCGCGACGACTCCGCGCGCAGCTACGAACGGCTGAAAGCCGCGCTTGACCGGCTGCAATCCACGACGGTCGTGACGTCGATCCGCCAGCCGTCCGAACGGCGGCGCCACCGCTTCTCCTGGATCGCCGAATGGAAGGAGCGGCTGGATGCCAACGGCCGGCCGCTCGGCATCGAGCTCATTCTCGCCGACTGGTTCTACGCCGGCGTCCTCGACAACGCCCTGATCCTCACCATCGACGAAGCCTATTTCAATCTGACAGGCGGCCTCGAGCGCTGGCTTTACCGCCTCGTGCGCAAGCATGGCGGCCGCCAGAGATGGGGCTGGAGCTTCGATCTCGAGCACCTGCATCTCAAGTCCGGCAGCCTTTCACCACTCCGTCGCTTCCGCTTCGAGATCAGGGCCATCGTCGGCCGCCAGCCGCTTCCGAACTACCGGTTGGCGCTTTCGATCGATCCGGACGGGCGCGAGCGGCTGACCTTCCGACCGGCGCGCCCCGAACACCCCGCGGCCCGCAAAACTGTGGGAGCCATGTCATGAGCGGATTTCTGTCGATCCGTGGAACCGGCCGCTGTGGACAGGCTGTGGATGCGCCCGTGCTATCGGGAACGCTCGAACCCGTGCCATCCGGAACGCCATCCCCGTGCTATCGGGAACGCAAACAGGTCGTAACCCATTGGCGTTCCAAGCCGAAATCGGCCCCCTCTAACTTCCCTAACATAGAATCCTTCGGATTCTTCCTAACGCACTCCGGCAAATCGCTGACTGTGGACGATACCGCCGCGGGCCGTTTCGATCCTGCGCGCCTTCCATTCCGCACTGTCGGAGGCGCGCGATGACCGGACATTCGACGCCCGAAAGCTTTGCCGTCGGCACAACGCGGGTCGAGCTGACCTGGCGCGAGAAGCGTATCGAGCACTGGATCCGCTTTGGCGCCATTGCCGAGGACCAGCGGCTTGACCGTCATCGCCGCATCGTCGGTTTTGCGCCCGGCAGCGTATTCGCCTTCGTCCGCTGGGCGGCGAACCAATACGGCACGATTATTTCGCGCATCGACATCGTACGCGCCGTCGGCGCCGGCGAGCCGTACCAGACGCTGCCGTTCGTCCGTCCCGGCGGCGAAATCCTGCTCAGGCTCCATGGCTGGCCAAAGGTCGAAACGGTGCTCAAGGCCATCGATGCGATCGAGCGGCTCGGGATCGTCCCGGCCGACGTCGCGCCGGACCACTGGCGGCATATCCACAATCGTCTGAGCGTCAACGAGCCGTTCCGTGCCTATGCGCTCGACCAACACCGCGCGTGGCTGAAGCGCGCTGCGATCGGCGAACCGCCTACACAAGGAGAGCATCGATGACACGCTTTGCCTGGGTCATTGCGACCTATGTCTCGGCTCTTGGCGCGACCGCCTCGATCTTCATCCATCCGCAAAAGAAGCTGATCTGGAATGCATCTGCGAGCGCTCCGATCGGGCTTTATCGCATCGAGCCGGGGAACGATGTCGATGTCACCGATCTCGTCGCGGTCATGCCGCCGGACGACGTCGCCCGCTTCATGGACGAACGCCGATATTTGCCAAAGGGCCTGCCGCTCTTGAAGCGTGTCCTGGCGCTCTCCGGCACCAGAGTTTGCCGCCAGGGTAATGCGATCTCCGCCTATGACATGGTCTATGGCGCCGCCCTCGAGCGCGACACACGCGGGCGTCCTCTGCCGGTCTGGCAGGGCTGCATCACGATCGGCAAGGACCAGGCCTTCTTGATGAACTGGGACAGCCCCGACAGCTTCGACAGCCGGTATTTCGGGGCGCTCCCTCTCACCTCCGTCGTCGGCCGGGCGATTCCGGTCTGGACGACCGGCGATCCTGATCCGGCGGCGGACACATCCCGCCAGCCTCTCACGAGCCCTGAGAGCTCATTTCACTAACGAAGAAAGGTAGTGCCCATGTCACAGATTGGAACATTCACCCGCAATGCCGACGGCTTTTTCGGCCGCATACGCACGCTGACACTCGACGTCGAAGTGACCATCCTGCTGATCGAAGAAGCCGAGGTCGAGAACGCACCGAACCACCGGGTCTTCGCCAGCGGATTGGAAGTGGGCGCGGCCTGGGACCGCACTGGCGAGCGCGCCGGCGCCTACCTCTCGGTCGCGATCGACGATCCGTCCTTCGTCGAGCCGATCCGCGCTCGGCTGTTCGAGTCCGACACTAAGAAGGATTCATGGAACCTGCACTGGACGCGCAAGTCGAAGCGCGACGAGCAGGCGTGATCATGCGCGACAATCGTTCTCATGCATCGTCCGGCCCAATCCCCTTGATCGATCGGGCGCCGGTCAATCCCCTCGACCCGATCGCCTTTCGCCGCGCCATCGCGCGCAGCGAAGGTCCAGGGCGGCGGCGGATTTTCCGGGCGGCAGACATGTCCGGCCGCGTTGCCCGTCCGGAAAATCTCAGCCGACGGCGAAGCCTTGCCCTTGACCGCAGTGAGCACGATGGCAGGCTTTCGGCGGTTCGGGACGGCGGTGCATGCGCTGCCATTTCTGCCACCGTCGCGCGGCTCGTCGCCGGTCTTTTGGTCGCTGTACTGCCGAGCGCGGTGCTCGCCGATCCGCCGGCACAGCACCGGATGCTCGCTCGGGCGACGATCGGACAGTCGGATCCGTGGGCGGCCTATGTCAGCGAAGCCGCCAAACGTTTTGCCATTCCCGAGCGCTGGATCCGCGCGGTCATGCAGATCGAGAGCGCCGGCGACCGGCGCGCCGTGTCGCTGAAAGGAGCGATGGGGCTGATGCAGATCATGCCGGCGACCTGGGAGGAACTGCGCGTCCGATATCGGCTCGGCAACGATCCCTTCGACGCACGCGACAACATCCTTGCGGGCGCTGCCTATCTTGCCGAACTGCATGATCTCTATGGTTCGCCCGGTTTTCTCGCCGCCTACAATGCCGGTCCGCGTCGCTACGAACGCCACCTGGTCACCGGCAATCCGTTGCCTGCTGAAACCGTCGATTATCTCGCGAAGATCGTGCCATTGATCGACACAAAAGCCGCCATAGTCGTGCAGAGCGCTGACCGTTCACCGCATTTCAAATGGGCGAAATCATCGCTGTTTTTCGCGCGCACTGCAGTCGAAACTGGCGACGCCTTGCCAGCGGAGGATAAGCCTTCAGACCGATCATTTGACCGCCGTCGAGTCGTTGATTTGTCGGCGCTTGCGGCATCCTCAGACGGCCTGTTCATCCGCCGCGATCAAGTGAGGGAGCCGCAGCAATGAATGGCGTATTGCATCGTGTTGTGGGTTGGCGAGGCGTAGCTGTTGCGAGCGACGGGGGAGGCGGGGCGGTAACGACCGAAGGAAGGCAAGATAAAAGCCGCACATCGCGGCTGGGACGGTCGGTTGATTTGATTGGCCTTTTCCGGCTTTTCCGCACCTCGCGGGCCACATGCGCGATGTGCGCACTCTCAAATCATACAGTGATTTCAACGAAAACTGCACATCGTGGCGGCAAACCGCATGAACCGTGACGATGATTTCCGCATCCGGCCAGGGCGCATCCGCTCCAGCAAGGCTGGGCGCGCTCGGCCATTCATCGCCCAGGCGCTCGCCGCAGCTCAGAAGGCCGGCGGGCGCGTCTCGCGGTCCGGCAAGGTGACCTCCGGCCGTGGCCGCAGTCCGAGCTTCGCACGTGGCCGCGTGGCGAGCGTACGCGCCAATCGCCTGATCACCAGTCGCTCGCGGCATTGCGCAGTCAAGGCGCGTTTCGTGCGCAACAAGGGAGCGCGCGGGCCGCTCGCCCGGCACCTGAACTATCTGCGCCGCGATGGTGTCACCCGTGATGGCGAGAAGGCGCGGATGTTCGGCCCCGAGACCGACAACGCCGACGCCAACGACTTCGCCGATCGCTGCAAGGAAGATCGTCATCATTTCCGGTTCATCGTCTCGCCGGAAGACGCAGTCGACATGGAGGACCTGAAGCGCTTTACGCGCGAGCTGATGCAGCAAGCCGAACAGGATCTCGGCACCAGGCTCGACTGGATCGGCGTCAATCACTGGAACACCGACAATCCGCATGTGCATGTCCTTCTGCGCGGCCGCGCCGATAACGGGCAGGATCTCGTCATCGACCGTGACTATATCAAGAGCGGCTTGCGCGACCGGGCGCAGGATCTCGTGACACAGGAACTTGGCCCTCGCACCGATCTCGACATCAGCCGTTCGCTTGAGCGCCAGATCGAGACCGATCGCTGGACGGCGCTCGATCGGCAGATCGCCGCCGACGCCGGACCGAACGGCGTCATTGATATGGCGCCGCTCCCCGATCAGCAGCCAGACGCCTATCTCGTCCAGAAGGTCGGCCGTTTGCGATATCTGGAGCGGCTTGGCCTCGCCCAATCCGTCGGAGGCGGCCAGTGGGTGTTGGGGGACGACGCGGAAGCGACATTGCGTGAGCTTGGCCTACGTGGCGACATCATCAAGCGCATGCATCAGGCGCTCACAGAGCAGGGGATCGAGCGCGGTGCGGCGGATTATGTGCTTTCCGGCGAGGCGCAGGAGCGGCCGCTTACCGGCCGGCTGGTTGAGCGCGGCCTCGACGACGAACTGCACGGCACGGCGTTTGCGGTGGTCGATGGCACGGATGGCCGTACGCACCACATCCGGTTTGCCGATCTCGACGCGGCAGGTGATGGCTCGCCGAGCTCGATCGTTGAACTGCGCGCCTTTGAGGATGCGAAAGGCGCTCGGCGTGTCGCGCTCGCCGTTCGTTCCGATCTCTCGCTCGAAGCGCAGATCAAGGCCGATGGCGCGACCTGGCTCGACCGCCAGCTGATTGCCCGCGACCCGGTCGAGCTCGGCGGCGGTTTCGGGGTCGATGTCCGCCAGGCGATGGAAGCCCGAACGCAACATCTGATCGGGGAGGGGTTGGCGCGGCGCGAGGGCGAGCACATCGTCTTCGGCCGTAACCTTATTGGCACGCTGCGTCAGCGCGAACTCGATGCGCTCGGTGAGAAGCTATCGCGTGAGAGGAACATGCGGTCCCAGCCGTCCGCCCCTGGCGACTATGTCTCGGGCACGTATCGGCAGCGTTTCGCGCTCGCGTCCGGCCGCTTCGCCATGGTGGACGATGGCCTCGGCTTCAAGCTCGTGCCGTGGACGCCATCGATCGAAAAACATATCGGCCAACACGTCTCCGGTGTTGCCCGCGCGGACGGCGGCGTCGACTGGAGTTTTGGGCGTAAGCGCGGCCTTGGTCTCTGAGCCGCAAGCAGCAAGTATTTTTGCGATAGCTTGCGCCGGCTTTCGATGCCCGGTTTCGCGCGCGTTGCAACGCGTGTGGCAATCGGCTTTCCTGTCGGACCACTTCGACCGCGAAAGGGACAAACCACTTGCCGGCTACGCGCGTTCTCTGGAGCCAGATCATTGTCGTGCTTCTCATCGTGCTGATCACGATCTGGGCTGCGACGCAGTGGACCGCGTGGCGGCTCGGATTTCAGCCGCGGCTTGGTTCGCCCTGGTTCGAGTTGGCAGGTCTGCCGTTCTATCCCCCGCCGGCTCTCTTCTGGTGGTGGTATTTCTATGACGCCTATGCGCCGCATGTCTTCCTCGAAGGCGGCGCCATTGCCGCATCTGGTGGCCTGATCGCGGTCGCTGCCGCAATCGCCATGTCGATCTGGCGCGCGCGGGAAGCCAAGGAGGTTCACACCTACGGGTCCGCCCGCTGGGCCGAGCGCAATGAAATCGAAAGGGCAGGGCTCTTGGGCAATGACGGCGTCGTTCTCGGTCGCTATGACGACGCCTATCTGCGCCACGACGGCGCTGAACATGTTCTCTGCTTTGCCCCGACCCGATCAGGCAAGGGCGTCGGCTTGGTCGTGCCGACGCTCCTGACTTGGCCGGGGTCGGCGATTGTCCACGATATCAAGGGCGAGAACTGGGAACTCACCGCAGGCTTCCGCGCGCGGCATGGCAGGGTCCTGCTCTTCGATCCGACCAATCCAAACTCGGCCGCCTACAATCCGCTACTGGAAGTTCGCAAAGGCGAATGGGAGGTGAGGGACGTCCAGAACGTCGCCGACGTTTTGGTCGATCCGGAAGGCTCGCTCGAGAAGCGGAACCACTGGGAGAAGACGTCTCATTCGCTGCTGGTCGGCGCGATCCTGCACGTGCTCTATGCCGAGAAGGACAAGACGCTCGCCGGTGTCGCGGCCTTTCTCTCCGACCCCCGCCGGCCGATCGAGTCGACGTTGGCAGCAATGATGACGACGCAGCATCTGGGGGAGAATGGTCCACACCCGGTGATCGCCAGTGCGGCGCGTGAACTCCTCAACAAGTCCGACAATGAGCGCTCCGGTGTGCTGTCCACGGCCATGTCGTTCCTCGGTCTCTATCGCGATCCGGTGGTCGCCACCGTTACCCGCCGCTGCGACTGGCGGATTACCGACATTGTCGGGGGCGAACAGCCGGCAACGCTCTATCTGGTCGTTCCGCCGTCCGATATCTCACGCACTAAACCGCTCGTCCGTCTCGTCCTCAACCAGATCGGTCGACGGCTGACGGAAGATCTTCACGCGCGAGAAAGTCGGCATCGCATGCTGATGATGCTCGATGAGTTTCCAGCACTCGGCCGCCTCGATTTCTTCGAAAGCGCGCTCGCCTTCATGGCAGGCTACGGCATCAAGGCGTTTTTGATCGCACAGAGCCTCAATCAGATCGAGAAGGCCTACGGCCCGAACAATTCCGTTCTCGACAACTGCCATGTGCGGGTGAGCTTTGCCACCAATGACGAGCGCACCGCCAAGCGCGTGTCCGACTCGCTTGGCACCGCGACCGAGATGCGCGCCATGCAGAATTATGCCGGCCATCGGCTGGCGCCATGGCTCTCGCATCTGATGGTCTCGCGATCGGAGACGGCGCGCCCGCTGTTGACTCCCGGGGAAGTGATGCAGCTTCCGCCGGACGACGAGATCGTCATGGTGGCTGGTATCCCACCGATCCGGACGAGGAAGGCGCGATATTATGAGGATGCTCGGTTGAAGGAGCGTGTCATATCCGCTCCCCCGAGCGACACGGGCATCGAGAACCCACTGGCGAGGGACGACTGGTCAGACTTAGTCGCACTGACAGGAAAACCCCTAACCGACGATAGCGCTGCTGGCGCTAAAGCCGTGCATCCCAAATACGGAGACGGAAGCGAGGATGAGGCGAATGCCGGCCTCCGCCGGGAGCCAGGGCTGGAGGCGCATAAGGATATAGCACCCGAAGCGACAACGTCATCAGTCAACGAGTTTCATCTGGATCGCGACGAGCCCGAGGGGGATGCGATCTCCGCGCGGATGCTCGCGCGCCGTATGCGCCAAGTCGCACGCCAAGCCTCCATGGATCCGCATGACGGGGTGGAGCTTTGATATGGCTGTAACCGCCGAAAGAAAACAGCGCCTGTCGGTATACCTGGATCCGGACTTGAAGCGGCGACTCGCCGACTTCGCCGATCGGCGGGAGCAATCGGCTTCGTTGATTGCGGAAGCCGCCATTGCGTCCTTCCTCTCGCCGGATGCGGATGAGCGCAGGGAAGCCGTCGTCGTCAAGCGTCTTGATCGCATTGACCGTAACCTTAGGTGCTTGGAACGGGATTTGGAAATAGCCAGCGAGACCTTGGCGCTGTTCATCCGGTTCTGGTTGAACGCGACAGTCCCCCTGCCTGACGAGGTCCAAGCGGAAGCTCGCGCGAAAGGGGCGCAAAGATACGATCAATTTGTTCAAGCCCTCGGACGCCGGTTGACGCAAGGCCAGAAGCCGCTTCACCGCGAGGTCTCCCAGGAGATCGATTAAGCTGAGCACGCCAGCATGGAAACTACGTTTCGCGCATTATCTCGCCACGCAACCACCATCGGCGAAAACCTGCCAACACGATTGGCTGCCGGTCGGTCCCAGGAGCGCACCTGTGCCTGAGTTCGAGAGGGTGAACGAGGCGTCGGATTGGCCGATCACCTTGAACGAGTACAAGGCGCTCTTGCTGGCGTTGACCCAAGACGATGTACCGGTCGAAAAGATCAGGCCAATCCAGATCCTGACCGGCCGAAGCCCGCGCCTCATCCACAACCGCTACAAGGAGTTGCGCCGTCGTGGCGTGCCAAAGCTCCGGGCTGCGGTTGCTGCCGGTTCGCCGTCGGGATTCTGGCACATGTCAGGACACCCGGCGGTCCAACAGACCCTGCGCAACCACCACTTCGAGTCGCTCGGTCTCCCCCGTCTCTATGTCTCTGTCTAAGCTTAATCCGGTCGAACAGCCGCGGTACGTGATCCGTATGCCCAGGGGTGTGGGAGGGGCGGCGCCGCGAGGCGTACCCTTATCCCGATCCCCGGCCCCATTCCAGCCAAGTCAAATTCTTGGCTCGCCTAACAAATCTGTTGCCCACAGGGTCGTTGGTTGTGATCCCTGTCAAGGTGACGGACATTGGTTCTTCATGGATGCAGGACCTTTCGGTGTTTCGGTGTGCCAGCCGCTTTACACTTAGACCAATGATGAACGCCACTCGGCCACCTGTCTTAAACCCGACGCGCCCGATGAAATGAACCGAACGAAGCATCAGCCGATGCGGTAGGGCAGGCGGCCCCGCTTATGGTGTTCGATGACCAACTGGCTCTTATAAGGTGGAACAGCGCGGGCGGCGCAGTCGGTGCGCTCGCAGATGCGGCATGAAATGCCGATGGGGTCAAACGCAGCGCGATTGCGTATTTCCATGTTGTCAGCGTAGACGAAATGATCCGCGTAGGAAATCTCACAGCCGAGTGCGAGCGCATAGTGTTGGCGGGGCGCCTGAAATCCGTGGCCACCCTTGGTGATTTGGGTTGCGACACAAAGGTATTGTGCCCCGTCAGGGGTCTCGGCAAGCTGGCGGATGATTTGTCCGGGTGCTTCGAAGGCCCGATGCGCGTTCCAGAGCGGGCAAGCCGCGCCAAAACGGGCGAATTGAAGTTTCGCCGCGCTGTGCCGCTTGGTGATGTTGCCGGCCCGATCAATGCGAGCAAAAAAGATTGGAATTCCCTTGTCACCCGGGCGCTGCAACGTTGATAGCCTGTGGCACACCTGCTCAAGACTGGCGCCGAATTTTACTGACAGCAAGTCGAGATCGTGACGCACTTCACGTGCGGCTTGCTTGAATCGACGATAGGGCAGAATAAGCGCGCCGGCGAAATAATTGTGAAGGCCAATTCTGCATATTTCGGTCGCCTGACCCGTGCGAAAGTTGGCAGCGGCCAAAAGCCGGTCGATCCCTGGCCCCGCCGCGAGCTGCGCGATCTGCAGGGCAATCTGGAAATCCCGCGTTGGCTGAGTGAGATATGGGCTGAGCGTCAACACGCGCCGTGCTTCGTCAAAGCTTCGGATCAGATCTTCGTTATCAGCTGTGCGGCTGATGTGAACTTTAAACGCGTTTTCGAGGTGAGAGGATAAAACGGTATAGGAGTCCTGCTCGCCAATGCCGATTTCGGCGGCGAGCTTTTCCGCCATCATATCGATTTCATGGATATAATTATCCATGAAATGAAAGTAGTCGCGGACCTCTTCATATGGCGTCTGCTCGACGGCCGCCGTTACGCGGCCGAGGGTGTCGTCGATGCTCGCCAGGCGCTCGGAATTGTGTCGGTAGGCTTGGTGCGCGGCAATCAGCGCGTGGGCAATCCCCGGTGCGTTTTGCGCGACAAGCTTCAATTCCTGCAGGTTTGCCCCATAAGCGCTGAACAGCGGATCTGTGAGCGCCTCGGCTAATGCTGAGAGCAATCGGTCATTTTCCCCGCCGGACAGGTCGGAAAGATCGATCTTGAACTTGTCCGCCAAGGCGAGCAGCACCGCAGCGGAGACGGGCCTCTGGTTGCTCTCGATCTGATTGAGATAGCTGACCGAAATGCCGAGCCGCTCGGCAAACTGCACCTGGGTCGCGTCGTTGGAAATGCGCAATTCGCGCACCCTTCGACCAATATAGAGTTTTCCTGCCGCCATTTCACAATTTCACAAAAAGCAAGTCAAGTTTTTGTGGTTTGCACATGTTCACACCTTCCGCGGTTTTGCAAGTGAACATCTCACGGTAAATGCGTGAGGAGGATCAAGGGGCGAGACAATGCGCGAAATACTGGATCAACTCGAAATACGCCGACAGGCGGCCCGGCTCGGGGGTGGGGAAACTCGAATTGCGAGCCAGCATTCGAAGGGCAAGCTGACGGCGCGGGAACGTCTCGATGTGCTCCTCGATGAGGGGTCGTTCGAGGAATACGACATGTACGTCACCCACCGCACCACCGATTTCGGCATGGCCGACAACAAGGTACCCGGCGATGGCGTCGTGACCGGCTGGGGCACGATCAATGGCCGGCTGGTTTACGTGTTCTCGCAGGATTTCACCGTCCTTGGCGGATCGCTATCCGAGACGCACGCGCAGAAGATGTGCAAGATCATGGATATGGCGGCCCGCAACGGCGCGCCGGTGATCGGCCTCAACGATTCCGGCGGCGCCCGCATCCAGGAAGGTGTCGCCTCGCTCGCCGGCTATGCCGAAGTCTTCCGCCGCAATGCCGAGGTCTCCGGCGTCATCCCGCAGATCTCGGTGATCATGGGACCGTGCGCCGGCGGCGCCGTCTATTCGCCCGCAATGACCGACTTTACTTTCATGGTGCGGGATTCGTCCTACATGTTCGTCACCGGTCCTGATGTGGTCAAGACGGTCACCAACGAGATCGTCACCGCCGAAGACCTCGGCGGCGCCAAGACCCACACGACCAAATCCTCGGTCGCCGACGGCGCTTTCGACAATGATATCGAGGCGCTGCTTCGTATCCGCGACTTGTTCGACTACCTGCCGCTCAACAATCGCGACAAGCCGCCCGTCCGACCGTTCTTCGACGACCCGGCAAGGCTGGAGGTGCGCCTCGACAGCTTGATCCCCGATAGCGCCAACAAGCCCTACGACATGCGCGAGTTGATACTGGCGATCGCCGACGAAGGCGATTTCTACGAGATCTCGGAAGGTTTTGCCCGCAACATCCTCACCGGCTTCATCCGCATCGAGGGAGAGACGGTCGGGGTCGTCGCCAACCAGCCGATGGTGCTGGCCGGCTGCCTCGACATCGATTCCTCGCGCAAGGGCGCAAAGTTCGTGCGCTTCTGCGATGCTTTCAACATCCCGATCCTGACGCTGGTCGACGTCCCCGGCTTTCTGCCCGGTACAGCGCAGGAATATAACGGCATCATCAAGCATGGCGCCAAGCTGCTCTTCGCCTATTCGCAAGCCACGGTGCCGATGGTGACGCTGATCACCCGCAAGGCCTATGGCGGCGCCTATGACGTCATGGCCTCGAAACATATCGGCGCCGACGTCAACTACGCCTGGCCGACCGCCGAGATTGCCGTCATGGGCGCCAAAGGCGCCGCGGAAATCCTCTACCGGTCCGAACTCAAGGACGCCGAGAAGATCGCCGCCCGCACCAGGGAGTATGAGGATCGCTTCGCCAACCCGTTCGTGGCCGCCGAACGTGGCTTCATCGACGAGGTGATCATGCCGCATTCCTCGCGCAAACGTATCGCCCGTGCCTTCGCCATGCTGCGCTCGAAGAAGCAGGAAAGCCACTGGCGCAAACACGACACGATACCGCTGTGAGGATGCCGTGCGTCGTCAACGTGCCGGAGAGCCTCAATCGCGCTCGCCTCAAATGGAAGCACAATGAAGCTTCACAGACTTTCCTGATTGAAGATTAGGCCAAAAATGATCACGAAAATCCTGATTGCCAACCGAGGCGAGATCGCCTGTCGCGTTATCCGCACGGCCCGCGCCCTGGGCATCAAGACGGTCGCCGTCTATTCAGACGCCGACCGCGAGGCCATGCATGTGAAGCTTGCCGACGAGGCGGTGCATATCGGTGCTGCCCCCTCGGCCCAATCCTATCTGGTGATTGACAGGATCATCGAGGCGGTCAAGGAAACCGGGGCGGATGCCGTGCATCCAGGCTATGGCTTCCTCTCGGAAAATCGCAACTTTGCCGAACGGTTGAAGCAGGAAGGCGTTACCTTCATCGGTCCGCCGGTCGGCGCTATCGAGGCGATGGGTGACAAGATCACCTCGAAGAAGATTGCAGCCGAAGCGGGTGTCTCCACCGTGCCGGGCTACATGGGCCTGATCGCCGATGCCGAACGGGCTGTGAAGATTTCAGCCGAGATCGGCTATCCCGTGATGATCAAGGCGTCTGCGGGCGGCGGCGGTAAGGGCATGCGCATTGCATGGAGCGATCAGGAGGCCCGCGAGGGCTTTTCCGCCTCCAAGAACGAGGCGAAGAGCTCCTTCGGCGACGATCGCATCTTCATCGAAAAATTCGTCGACCAGCCGCGCCATATCGAAATCCAGGTTCTGGGCGACCAGCATGGCAACGTGATCTATTTGGGAGAGCGCGAGTGCTCGATCCAGCGCCGCAACCAGAAGGTCATCGAGGAGGCACCGTCGTCCTTCCTCGACGAAGCGACCCGAAGGGCCATGGGCGAACAGGCGGTGCAGCTTGCCAAGGCCGTCGGTTATTTCTCCGCCGGCACGGTGGAGTTCATCGTTGACGGCAGAAGGAATTTTTATTTCCTCGAAATGAACACCCGCCTGCAGGTTGAGCATCCGGTCACCGAGCTCATCACCGACATCGATTTGGTCGAGCAGATGATCCGCGTCGCCAATGGCGAGGTGCTGTCGATCCGGCAGGAGGACGTCGTCCTTAACGGCTGGGCGATGGAAAGCCGCCTTTATGCAGAGGATCCCTATCGCGGCTTTCTGCCGTCGATCGGCCGGCTGACCCGCTACCGCCCACCGGCGGAGGGCCACCAGCCGGACGGCACTATCGTCCGCAACGATACCGGCGTTTGCGAGGGAGGCGAGATCTCGATGTATTACGATCCGATGATCGCAAAGCTCTGCACCTGGGCCCTGGGCCGCAGTCAAGCGATCGACGCAATGGCAACGGCGCTCGATCGGTTCGAGGTCGAGGGGATCTGCCACAACCTCCCCTTCCTATCGGCCGTCATGGCCCATCCGCGCTTCCAGTCCGGCAACATTACCACGGCCTTCATCGGCGAGGAGTGGCCGGACGGTTTTGCAGGCGTTTCACCGAACAACGATCAGGCGCGACTGCTCGCCTCCGTTGCTACCTATGTTCACTTGGTCGAAGAAAACCGCCGCACCAAAATCTCCGGAACGCTCGCCAATCACACCCGAAAGCTCGGCGAGGACTTCGTCGCCGTCGGTGGCGATCAGTCCTGGCCGCAGAGGGTGGCCGATGAAGGCCGCGTCATCAACATCGCCTATGGCGACGGCATCAACCACACGGTCGAAAGCGACTGGCAACCGGGCGCGACTCTCTCCGCCTTTGTGATCAACGGCCAGCGGCTCAGCATAAAAGTAGCGCGCGTTAGCACCGGCTGGCGCTTGCGCTTCGGTGGTGTGGACATGGTCCACCACGTGATGACGCCGCGCATTTTCGAACTCGCGCAGTATATGCCGGTGAAGCAACCGGCCGATACGTCAAAGCAACTTCTTTGCCCGATGCCGGGCGTCATCACCCAGGTGCTGGTCAGCGAAGGGGATACGGTCGAAGCCGGTCAGCCGCTTGCCACCGTCGAGGCAATGAAGATGGAGAACATGCTGAAGGCGGAGAGGAAATCCAAGGTGAAGGCTATCAAGGCCGAAGTGGGCAAAAGCCTCGCGGTCGACGAAGTGATCATGGAGTTCGAGTGACACCGGCACACGTTGTCGAGCAACTACACAGATCCTGCCGTCGACGGACTGGGACCCGCCAACTTCGAAAGGGAGACATTCAATGACCCAGAAAAGACCCTCTGCCGACTGGGAAAAGCTCGCCGAGAAGGAACTCAGGACCTCGCCCGATGGCCTTATCTGGCAGACGCCAGAGGGCATCGCCGTCAAGCCGCTATATACGGAAAAGGATACGGCGAACCTTGCCCATCTCGGTTCGCTGCCAGGGCTCTCGCCGTTCACACGCGGGCCACGCGCCACCATGTACGCGGGCCGTCCCTGGACCATCCGGCAATATGCCGGCTTCTCGACCGCCGAGGAATCCAACGCCTTTTACCGCAAGGCGCTCGCCGCCGGCCAGAAGGGCCTGTCGGTCGCCTTCGACCTCGCCACGCATCGAGGCTACGACAGCGACCACCCGCGGGTCACCGGCGATGTCGGCAAAGCGGGCGTGGCGATCGACTCAGTCGAGGACATGAAGATCCTGTTTGAAAAAATCCCGCTGCAGGACATGTCGGTGTCGATGACGATGAATGGCGCGGTCATCCCGATCCTCGCCAATTTCATCGTCGCCGGCGAGGAGCAGGGCGTGTCGCGTGCCGAACTCTCCGGCACGATCCAGAACGACATCCTCAAGGAGTTCATGGTTCGGAACACCTATATCTATCCGCCGGAAGCGTCGATGCGGATCGTCGCCGACATCATCGAATACACCTCGAAGGAAATGCCGAAGTTCAATTCGATCTCGATCTCCGGCTACCACATGCAGGAGGCCGGCGCGACGCTGGTGCAGGAACTCGCCTTCACGCTCGCCGACGGCCGCGAATATGTCCGCGCCGCGATCGCCAAGGGCCTCGATGTCGACGATTTCGCCGGTCGACTTTCCTTCTTCTTCGCCATCGGCATGAATTTCTTTATGGAGGCCGCCAAGCTGCGCGCCGCGCGGTTCCTCTGGTCGCGGATCATGGAGGAGTTTTCGCCGAAGAAGGTCCCGTCCTCGATGCTGCGCACCCATTGCCAGACGTCCGGTGTGTCGCTGCAGGAGCAGGATCCCTACAACAATATCGTCCGCACCGCCTATGAGGCGCTGTCGGCCGCACTCGGCGGCACGCAGTCGCTGCACACCAACTCCTTCGATGAGGCGATCGCGCTGCCGACGGAGTTTTCCGCCCGCATCGCCCGCAACACCCAGCTCATCCTTCAGCATGAGACCGGCGTCACCAAAGTCGTCGATCCCCTGGCGGGCTCCTATTATGTCGAGAGCCTGACTGCCGAACTTGCCGAAAAGGCCTGGGCGCTGATCGAGGAAGTTGAGGAACTGGGCGGCATGACCAGGGCCATCGACACCGGCCTGCCGAAGCGACTGATCGAAGAGGCCGCAACGCGCAGACAGGCTGCCGTCGACCGCGGCGATGAAGTGATCGTCGGCGTCAACAAGTACCGGCTGGCGGAAGAGGATCAGATCGAGACTCTCGACATCGACAACAATGCGGTGCGCGACGCGCAAATCAGACGGCTTGAGAAAATCCGCCAGACCCGTAATCCTCAGAAATGGGCGGCAGCGCTTGAGGGCTTGAAGGAGGTTGCGCGCACCCGTCAGGGAAATCTTTTGGCCGCCGCAGTCGAGGCAGCGAGGGCGCGCGCGAGCGTCGGGGAGGTCTCGGACGCCATGCGCGAGGCCTTTGGCGATCACTCGGCAGTGCCTGAAGTCGTCGCTGACGTCTATGGCCCGGCGAGCGAGAACGATCCGGAATATCAGACCCTGAAAGGCCGGGTGTCTGAACATATCCGCAAATCGGGGCGTCGACCGAAAGTTCTCGTCGCCAAGCTCGGACAGGACGGGCACGACAGGGGAGCCAAGGTGATTGCCTCGGCTTTCGGAGATATCGGTTTTGATGTCGTGGCGGGCCCGCTTTTCCAGACTCCCGATGAGGCGGCCGATCTAGCGATCGAGAACAAGGTCGATGTCATCGGTGTCTCATCGCTCGCCGCTGGACACAAGACACTGATGCCTCAACTTGTTGCTCTCTTGAAGAGGAAGGGTGCCGACCATGTCATAGTCGTTTGCGGCGGCGTCATTCCCCGCAAGGACTACGAGTTCTTGTACGAGCACGGTGTAGCCGCGGTGTTCGGGCCCGGCACAAATGTCGTCGATGCGGCCCGCGCGGTGCTCGATCTGACAGAGGGAAGGCTGCGCAATGCATGACATCCTGACATGGGTTAATCACATCGCCCTAGCGGTGCCTGATCTCGAAGCTACCGCCGCGCGCTATCGCGATAGCTTCGCCGCCACGGTCTCCGAGCCACAAGCCCTACCAGAACATGGTGTCACCGTCGCCTTCGTGGCGATTGCCAACACGAAAATCGAACTTCTCGAGCCCTTGGGCGAGAATTCGCCGATATCGTCGTTCCTCGCCAAAAACCCGGACGGCGGCATGCACCATATCTGCTACGAAGTCCCAGACCTTCTCGCCGCCCGCGACCACCTCAAAGCAGCCGGCGCGCGGGTGCTGGGCGACGGCAATCCCAAGATAGGTGCCCATGGCAAGCCTGTGCTGTTTCTGCATCCAAAGGACTTCTTCGGCACGCTGATCGAGCTGGAAGAGGTCAATTAATCCGGCAGCTACAGGCACATTTATCATCGCAATAGTGAGGAGTGATCGACGATGAGCCACGTCATGACTGACGGTCTCCACTTGGATCAACATCAGCCGATACAATGGATCACCGTGGAAGAGGCAAGGGCAATTTACAATCGTCCCTTCAATGATCTTCTGTTCCGGGCACAGCTGGTACACCGCACCAATTTCGATCCCAATGCCATCCAGATGAGCCGACTCCTGTCGATCAAGACCGGCGGCTGCGCCGAGGACTGCGGCTATTGCAGCCAGTCCGCCCATTATCCGACCGGCCTCAAGGCCTCGAAGCTCATGGAGGTCGAACGTGTCCTGACAGAGGCGCGCAAGGCCAAGGAGGGCGGCGCGACGCGCTATTGCATGGGGGCCGCCTGGCGCAATCCGAAGGACCGCGACATGGAAGCACTCATTGCCATGGTCGAAGGGGTTAGGGCGATGGGCATGGAGACCTGCATGACGCTCGGCATGTTGACGCCCGAACAATCGGCACGGCTCGCGGAGGCGGGGCTCGACTATTACAACCACAACATCGATACCTCCGAACGCTATTACTCCGAAATCATCACCACCCGCAGCTTCGCGGATCGGCTGGAAACGCTGGCGAATGTCCGTGACGCTGGTATCAAAGTCTGCGCCGGCGGCATTCTCGGCATGGGCGAGACGGTCGAAGACCGGATCTCTATGCTGGTGACGCTCGCCAATCTGCCCGCGCCGCCGGAAAGCGTGCCGATCAACATGCTGATCCCGATCCCCGGTTCGAAGCTCGCCGATGCGGCGCCCGTCGACCCGATCGACTTCGTTCGCACGATTGCGCTCGCCCGTATCCTGATGCCGCGCTCGCATGTGCGGCTGTCGGCCGGCCGCACCGAGATGAGCGATGAGATGCAGGCCCTCTGTTTCTTTGCCGGCGCCAATTCCATCTTTGTCGGCGATACGCTGCTGACGGCGGACAATCCCGGAGAAGATCACGACGCTGCACTTTTCCGCCGCCTCGGTCTCAAGCCGATGGCCCTGGAGCCGGCTCATTGAGCGCGCCTGCACTCGCCCGCTACGAGGCGAAGCTTGCCGGCCTCCACCGCAGAGCACGTGTTCGCACCCTCCTGCCGCAGCAGGGTGTGGACTTCACTTCCAACGATTACCTTGGGCTCGCGAACGCGCCACGTCTGAAGGCGGCAATATCCGTCGCGATCGAAAGGGGCGTGCCGGCTGGCGCCGGGGGCTCGCGGCTGCTGCGCGGCAATCACGCCGAGCACGAGGCGCTTGAAGCGGAAGCTGCGTCGTTGTTCGGAGCTGATAGAGTGCTCTATTTCGGCAGCGGCTATATGGCGAATGCAGCGCTTTTCTCGACCTTGCCGCAGCGCGACGACTTGATCGTCCACGATGCGCTGATCCATGCGAGTGCGCATGAGGGGATCGCGGCAAGCAAGGCAGAGGTGGTGGCCGCGCGGCACAACGATATCGATGCGTTTGACCAGGCGATCCGCAACTGGCGGCAAACCGGAGGTAAAGGGCACCCGTGGATCGCGGTGGAGAGCCTTTATTCGATGGACGGGGACCGGGCGCCTGTCTTCGAACTTGCGGAACTTGCGGATCGGCACGACGGCTTTCTCGTTGTCGATGAGGCGCATGCGACCGGCATATTCGGTCCTGGCGGGCGCGGCTTGGCCGCCGGTCTGGAAAACCGGGGCAACGTCGTGGCACTGCACACCTGCGGCAAGGCGCTCGGCGTTTCAGGCGCGCTTCTCGGCCTGCCGACAGCTCTCGCCGACTATCTGATCAACCGCGCCCGCAATTTCATCTATTCGACTGCGCCCTCTCCCTTGATGGCGGCAGGGGTGCGAGAAGCGTTGCGTATAATCGTCGACGAACCGGAGCGGCGCCTGAGACTGGAGCGCTTGAAGAATTTCGCCGGAGAACAACTTCGGACCAGGCTCGGTGCTAGCCCCAGCGCTTCGCAGATCCTGCCTGTAATGATCGGTGACAATGCTCGTGCGCTCCGGATCGCCGAAGGCATGCGAGCCGAAGGTTTTGACATCCGGGCGATCCGGCCGCCGGCCGTTCCGGACGGCACGGCGCGTCTCAGGATTTCCATCACGCTCAATGTCGATGAAGGCCGGATCGCGGAGATGTTCGAGCGGCTTGCCGCCGTTACCGAGGAGGGCAGGTCATGACCCCGCGCTTCGTCATCACTGGCACCGATACCGGCATCGGCAAGACGGTATTTTCCGCAGCCTTGGCCGGCGCCTTGAACGGGTCCTACTGGAAGCCGGTGCAATCGGGCCTCGATGACGAAACCGACAGCGAAGCTGTGGCTCGCCTCGGCGATGTGCCGCCCGAACGCATCTTGGCGGAAGCCTATCGCCTTTCCACACCTGCCTCGCCGCATCTGTCGGCCCGGCTCGACGGTGTTGCGATCGACCCGAGCCGACTTGTTCCGCCGGAGACCAACGGGCCGCTGGTGATCGAAGGGGCAGGGGGGCTTCTCGTGCCGCTTTCGGACGAGCTGGTGTTCGCCGACATTTTCGCCCGCTGGCAGATTCCCGTCATCCTCTGCGCCCGTACGTCACTGGGCGCGATCAATCACACGCTGCTGTCGCTCGAAGCGATGAGGCATCGCGGTATCCCCACATTCGGCGTCGCCTTCATCGGCGAGGAAAACCTAGAGACGCAACGGATCATCGTGGACATGGGCGGTGTCCGGTCGCTCGGCCGACTGCCGACGCTCCCCAGCGTCAAATCAGAGGCGGTTCGGCAAGCATTTAAAGACAACTTCGATCTGGCTTCTTTTGCCGGGATGCTTGAATGACCCGTTCGCCCGTTTGGCACCCCTTCACCCAGCATGCGCTGGAACCGCCGATTAAGCGCGTCGTCTCCACGGAAGGCGCCTACCTGATCGACGAAGACGGCAATCGCATCCTCGATGCGACCTCGTCATGGTGGGTGATCACGCACGGTCATCGGCATCCCGCAATCGTAAACGCGATCCGCGAGGCAAATGAAGCCTATGACCAGATCATTTTTGCCGAATTCTCGCATGCGCCCGCCGAGGAACTGGCCGAGGGACTGACCGCGGTCGCGCCGCCCGGATTGAAGCATGTCTTCTACTCGGACAGCGGCTCGACCTCCGTCGAGGTCGCGTTGAAGATGGCGCTCGGCTATTTCCACAACATCGGCGAACGGCGCGACCGCATCGTCGTCATGGAGCATGGCTATCATGGCGATACGATTGGCGCTATGTCGACCGGAGACCGAGGCGTCTTCAACGCTGCCTATGAGCCGTTGCTATTCGGCGTCGACCGATTGCCTTTTCCCGAAACGGATCGCGAGCAAGAAACGCTCGATATGTTCGAGCTATTCTGCCTCTCGGGTCGTGTGGCGGCACTGGTGATCGAGCCTTTGGTCCTTGGCGCCGGCGGCATGAAAATGTACGGTGCCGGGTTGCTTGCCGGGCTGAAGGAGATCGCCGAACGTTACGATTGCCTGTTCATCGCCGATGAAGTTATGACCGGCTGGGGGCGAACAGGCACCCTGTTTGCCTGCGAGCAGGCCGGTATAACTCCTGACATTCTCTGCACGTCCAAAGGATTGACGGGTGGTGCCCTGCCGCTTGCAGCAACGCTCTGCACGGGCGAGATATTCGACGCCCACCTCTCCACCGACCGGCGCAAGACCTTCTTCCATTCGAGTTCCTATGCCGCAAATCCGATCGCCTGCGCGGCGGCTGTCGCTAATCTCGAGGTCTGGCGCGGTGAGCCCGTTGCCGAGCGGGTTCACAGTCTTGAGACACTACATTGGCAGAGCCTGCCGAGGTTCGAGGCAGACGCGCGCTTCACAAATATCCGGCAGGCCGGGACGATTGCGGCCCTCGACCTTGTCGTGCCGGCCGGCGGCTATCTCGCCGATGTGGGGCCACGCATGCGCAAGCTGTTTCGCGAACGTGGGCTGCTCATCCGTCCACTAGGAAACGTCATCTACCTGATGCCGCCCTATTGCGTTACCGCCGATGAGCTCTGCCATGCCTATGACGCCATCGACGAGGTGGCTTCCATTGTTCTCGAGAGAGAATGATGATGTCGGGCCGTTCTTCTCGTTTGGCCGGGTTCGGGCATGCCGCGCCTGCACGCTGCGTCGGCAATGCAGAAATCGAGATGCAACTCGGCCTTGAAGCGGGCTGGATAGAGCGTCGGACGGGCATCCGGACGCGCCATTGGGCCGAAGATAGCGAGACCTTGAGCGGCCTTGCAGCGCAGGCTGCACATATGGCGCTCGACGATGCGGCAATCGCACGCGAAGACATCGCGCTCACGCTGCTTGCGACATCCACCCCCGATCACCTGTTGCCACCCTCCGCACCACTGCTCGCGCACAAGCTGGGCCTCCGAAAATCCGGGGCGATCGATCTGGCCGGCGCCTGTTCGGGCTTTCTCTATGCACTGACGCTCGCGGACGGTTTCGTCCGCGCACAGGGGCGCCCCGTGCTCGTGGTCGCCGCAAATATCCTGAGCCGGCGTATCAATCCCGCAGAGCGCGCGAGCGCCGTGCTGTTTGCCGACGCGGCCGGTGCGGTCGTGCTTGCCCCATCTCGGGACCGCCAACGCGGCCTCCTCTCGGCCGACCTCGCCTCGGACGGACGTGGATATGAGCTGATCCAGATTCCGGCCGGCGGCAGCAATCGACCGTTTTCAAGCGATCTGAGCGCCGAGGACGTGCTGATGACAATGCGCGATGGCCGTGAGGTGTTTTCGCGCGCCGTCGCCCTGATGACGAGGACATCTAGGCGCGCACTGGACCAGGCCGGGCTTGCCGCCGCCGAGATCGACCGCTTCATTCCGCATCAGGCGAATGTGCGCATGTTCGATGCCGTCGCTGGCTCACTCGGCATCGATCCGGCAAAGACCGTGCGGACGATCGAGACCTACGGCAATTCGTCCGCCGCCACCATTCCATTGTCGCTCTCCGTCGCCAACAGCCAAACAGCCTTCGCCGAGGGCGAGACGCTGCTCCTGACCGCCGCTGGGGCCGGTCTAACCGGCGGAGCCACAGTCGTTGTCGTCTAGGCGTCCCCATTCAAAGGAGAAATAGCGTTGGAGAAATATGTCGGTGCGAAGCTGCACGGGATTCGCGTGACGGGTTCGAAGCTGAACTACCACGGGTCGATCACCATCGATGCCGACTTTTGCCGTGACGTCGGGATCAAGCCGCTCGAATATGTCGAGATCTGGAACAAGATGTCTGGGGCCCGCATCAGCACCTATGTCCTCTATGGTCAGGCAGGTTCGCGCTGTTGCATCCTCAATGGCGCCGCCGCCCGCACCTGCCAGGAGGGCGACGAGATCATCATCGCATCCAGCATCTATGGCGAGATCGACGATGTCATCGCCTTAAAGCCAAAGGTGCTTGTCTTCGGATCGGGCAATTCAGTTGTCGATCGGATTACCTACGAGGTCTTTCGACGACCGGACGGGTCTCTGGACATGACGGTTACAAGCAATGTTCCCGACAACGACTGTGTTTTCCCGCGATGATGGTGTCTGGTGTACATCCAACCTCGTCTCTTCTTGAAGGAACCGATAGGATCTAGACCAGGAGATGACGCCAAGCCTGCTGTGGCGGGTTCTTCCTACTATTCATCTTCGCGCATCTTGTGCCGTGTATTATCAGATTGGCGGTACGTTGTGCCGTTTATAGTCTTGTTGGCGGAATATCCGGCATGAAGCGCTTTTGCCGATGTGGTAGTTTCAAGCCCATGACCCTTGGGGAGGAACGAGTGGAAATGAATCCGAATATCATGAGCCGCGTTGACGATGAATTAGAAACGGGCGAATGGCTCGCTTCGCTTGAAGCCGTGACGACCTATGAAGGAGAGGGACGCGCGCGCGAGCTTCTCGAGGCTCTTGAGAAGAGGGCGCGCGAACTCGGAATTTATCCGCAGACGCTGCCCTATGTGCCCTACCGGAACTCTATTCCGCTCTCCAAGCAGGCGCCCTTCCCCGGCAATCTCGAGCTAGAGGAGCGCATTACCTCGATCATCCGCTGGAATGCCCTGGCAATGGTCGTGCGCGCCAATAAAGCCTATGGCGAACTAGGCGGCCACGTCGCGAGCTATGCCTCCGCCGCCGAAATTTTCGAGGTCGGCTTCAACCATTTCTTCAAGGGTCCGGGCGAGGACGGAGGTGACCTTGTTTATTTCCAGCCGCATTCGGCCCCGGGTGTCTATGCGCGCGCCTTCCTCGAGGGCCGTTTGAGCGAAGAGCAACTGAAGAATTACCGACAGGAGCTCGGCGGCAACGGCCTGTGTTCTTATCCGCATCCATGGCTGATGCCGGATTTCTGGCAGTTCCCGACGGGGTCAATGGGCATTGGCCCTATCAACGCCGTCTACCAGGCGCGTTTTCTACGCTATCTCCGCGACCGGGGCCTCGCTAAGACCGACCAGCAGCACGTCTGGGGGGTGTTCGGTGACGGCGAGATGGACGAGCCTGAGTCAATCGCAGGCCTTTCGTTGGCCAGCCGTGAATCGCTCGATAACCTCACTTTCATCGTCAACTGCAACCTGCAGCGCCTCGACGGTCCGGTCCGCGGAAATGGTCAAATCATCCAGGAGTTGGAAAACCTCTTCCTCGGTGCCGGCTGGAACGTCATCAAGGTCCTTTGGGGCTCGGAATGGGACGCCATCTTCGCCGCAGACAAGAGCCATGCCCTGCTACGTCGTTTCGCGGCGACGGTGGACGGCAAATACCAGTCTCTCGGCGCACATGATGGCGCTTACAACCTTACGAACTTCTTCGATGAGGACCCCGACGTTCGCAAGCTGGTCTTACACATGTCCGAGCGCGAGATCGATGCGCTCAAGCGCGGGGGTCATGACTTCCGCAAGCTTTATTCCGCATTCAAAGCCGCCAAGGAAACCAAGGGGCGCCCGACCGTCATCCTGGCTAAGACCAAGAAGGGCTACGGTATGGGTGGCGCCGGCGAGTCGCGCATGACGGCGCACCAGGCGAAGAAGCTCGACGTAGATGCGCTCAAGGCGTTTCGCGACAAGTTCTCGCTGCCCCTGGATGACGAACAGGTCGAAAAGCTGGAATTCTACCGTCCGGCCGACGACTCTCCCGAGATCAGCTATCTTCGCTCACGCCGAAGCGACCTGGGGGGCTACATTCCCCAGCGTCGCCAGAAGGCTGATCCGCTCACCGTGCCGCCAATTGACAGCTACGCTGCCTTTGCTCTTGCGAGCGATGGCCGGGAGAACTCGACGACCACCGCGGCGGTTCGCGTCTTCAGCAACCTGATCAAGGATCCCGGCATTGGCCAGCGTGTCGTGCCGATCGTCGCTGACGAGGCGCGTACCTTCGGCATGGCAAACCTGTTCCGGCAGGTCGGCATCTATTCGCCTGTCGGCCAGCTCTACGAGCCGGAAGATGCCGGCTCGATGCTCTATTACAAGGAAGCCGTCGACGGGCAGCTCCTGGAGGAGGGCATCACCGAGGCGGGGGCAATCTCGTCGTGGGTGGCTGCGGCCACCTCCTACAGCGTGCATGGCGTACCCATGCTGCCGTTCTACATCTATTATTCGATGTTCGGCTTTCAGCGCGTCGGCGACCTTATATGGGCCGCTGCCGACCAGCGCGCCCGTGGGTTCCTGATCGGGGCAACCGCTGGCCGTACCACGCTCGGGGGTGAGGGGCTGCAACACCAGGACGGTTCCAGCCATCTGCTCGCTTCAACGATTCCGAACTGCCGCGCGTATGACCCCGCCTATGCCTACGAGATGGCGGTCATTATCGACGAGGGCGCGCGGCGCATGCTCGAGCAAAATCGCGACGAGTTCTTCTACATCACCGCGATGAACGAGAACTACATGCAGCCGTCCATGCCGTCGGATGAGCGCGATGGTATCATCAAGGGCATGTACCGCCTCGGCCCGGCTGGTCAGCCGGATGCCGCTGTCCGCCTTGTCGGTGCCGGTGCCATCCTTCCCGAAGTGGTCGCTGCGGGCGAGCTCCTGAAGAAGGACTGGAACGTCGACGCGACGGTCTTCAGCGCGACGAGCTTCAGCGAGCTTGCCCGCGAAGCAACGGAAGTCGAGCGCGCAAATCGCCTGTCGCCGGAAAAGGAACCGCGCCGCAGCCATGTTGAAACGCTGCTTGAGGGGGATGCTCCTGTCGTTGTGGCGACGGACTATGTCCGTGCGCTGCCGCAACTGATCAGCCCCTATGTGAAGGCGAGCTTCGTGGCGCTTGGAACGGATGGATTCGGCCGCAGCGATACGCGTGCTGCACTGCGGACCTTCTTCGAAGTCGACAAGCACAACATCGTAGTTGCTGCCCTTGCCGCTCTCGCCAAAGAGGGCATTGGTGACGCAAAGACCGTTGCCAAGGCCATCAGCAAATATGGCATCAACGCCAGTGCGCCTGCGCCCTGGACCGTCTGATCCTCCGATTATGTCTCATAGAAAGCTCGCACCATGAGTGCCGTCCAAAAGATATATCTACCCGACATCGGAGACTACAAAGACGTTCCGATCGTCGAAATCACCGTGAAGCCCGGCGACATCGTTGCTGTTGACGATCCGATCATCACTCTTGAAACGGACAAGGCGACGATGGAGGTTCCGTCTCCATCCGCCGGTCGCGTCGCTGCACTGCTCGTCGAGGTCGGGACGAAGGTTTCCAAGGGTTCCCTTATCGCGGAAATCGAGGCCATCGGCGCCGAAGCGGCGATCGCCACCAGCGGGCCGGCGACTGAGGCACCGCTAATAACGCCGTCGCCGGCTGCCCCCGCGTTGCAGGAGGCACGACCGGCTGCACACCCGGCAGCCCCTGCGCAGGAGCAGGTCATGTCGTCCGAAACCCTGGGAGCGATGTTGCATGCCACGCCATCCGTAAGGGTCTATGCGCGCGAGCTCGGTGTTGATCTCGTTCGCGTCAAAGCGACCGGCCCGAAGGGGAGGATCCTGCGCGAGGACGTGCAGAAATTCGTCAAAGGCGAGGTCAACGCGCCGAAGGCGGCGTCAGCTTCTGCCGGAAGCCTGGCATTTGCCGGTCTCCCGGCTTGGCCGCAGATCGATTTTTCCAAGTTCGGCGAAGTCGAAAAGAGCCCACTGACGCGTATCCAGGAAATCTCCGGCGCAAGCCTTGCACGCAACTATCTGACTATTCCGCATGTCACGAACTTCGACAATGCGGATATCACGGAGCTCGAGAACTTCCGCACGCAGCTCAACGGCGAGAAGCGCCACCCGGTCGTCAAGCTGACGATGGTCGCGTTCCTCCTCAAGGCTTCCGCGCTGGCGCTGAAAGCCTATCCTCGGTTCAATTCTTCCCTCACAGGCAATGAACTGACCTTCAAGAAATACGTGAACATCGGCTTTGCCGTGGATACGCCGAAGGGCCTGATGGTTCCGGTTATCAAGGATTGTGACAAGAAGGGCCTGATCGACATCGGCCAGGAAATGTCGGTCCTTGCGGAGAAGGCGCGCGAGGGCACGCTGTTGCCGGCCGACATGCAGGGCGGATGTTTCTCCGTCTCGTCGCTTGGCGGTATTGGCGGAACGGGTTTCACGCCCATTATCAATGCGCCGGAAGTGGCCATTCTCGGCGCGGCGCGCTCAGCGATGCAGGCGGTGTGGAATGGCGAGGAATTTAAGCCGCGCCTGATCATGCCGATCAGCCTCTCCTGGGATCATCGGGTGGTGGACGGTGTCGCCGCGGCACGCTTCCTCGGCTACATCGCCTCGGTTCTCGGCGACTTTCGTCGCGCAATCCTTTGAGGTGTGGACATGACAATTGTTGAAATCCGCGTCCCCCCGCTGGGCGACTTCAAGGATGTGCCCGTTGTCGAGCTGTTCCTGAGCAAGGGACTTTCCGTTCAACCCGAGCAGTCGATGATCACCGTCGAGAGCGACAAGGCGACGATGGACGTGCCGTCGCCGATCGCCGGCACGATTGTCGAAGTGCTCGTTGCTGTCGGCGACAAGGTGAGCGAAGGCACCCTACTGGCGAAGGCCGAAGTGGCGGATAGCAATCAGGCTATCTCGTCGAACTCGGCGACTTCTGCGGCGCCGCTGCAAACCGGAGCCCCGGCTGATGCGGTAGATGTCGTTGTGATCGGTGGAGGACCTGGCGGCTATTCCGCAGCGTTTCGTGCCGCCGACCTCGGCCTGAAGACCGTCATCGTCGAGCGCTACGCAACCCTGGGCGGGGTTTGCCTCAATGTGGGCTGCATTCCTTCGAAAGCATTGCTGCATCTGGCCGCAGTAAAGGAAGAGGCCGAAACGCTGGCCGGCCATGGCATTACCTTCGGTGAGGCCATAGTCGATATCGCGAAAGTGCGTGACTTCAAATCCTCGGTCGTGCAGCGTCTGACCGACGGTCTTGCGGCAATGGCGCGGGCGCGCCAGGTGGATGTCGTGGTCGGCACTGCGACGTTCATCGGCCCCAACATGCTCCAGATTGCCGGCAATGAGACGACGACGCAGATTGCTTTCCGCAACTGCATCATCGCTGCCGGTTCGTCGGCGATGAAGTTGCCGGTGCTGCCGGATGATTCAAGGGTGGTGACCTCGACGGGCGCGTTGCGGCTAGAGACGATCCCGAAGCGGATGCTGGTGGTCGGTGGCGGTATCATCGGTCTCGAAATGGCGACCGTATACAGTGCCCTTGGGGCGCGTGTTGACATTGTCGAACGCTTGGATTGCCTGTTGGTCGGCGTGGATCGGGATCTCGTTGCGATATGGCTGAAGCAGAACGGCCACCGCTTCGAGCAGATCATGACCGAAACGACGGTCGATGCCGCAACCGCAAAGGAGAACAGCATCGAGGTGAGCTTCTCCGGCAAAAACACCGAGAAGATCAACTATGAACTTGTTCTTCAGGCGCCCGGCCGCCGGCCGAACGGCGATCAGTTGGGTCTTGCTGCTGCTGGTCTTGCGACGCAGAATGGCTTCATTGCGGTCAACGAGGAAATGCGCACATCAGTCAGCCATATCTTTGCGATCGGCGATATCGTTGGCCAGCCGATGTTGGCGCACAAAGCGGTGCATCAGGGGCATGTCGCCGCAGAAGTGGCGGCCGGCCACAAAGCGGGCTTTGAGACCGACCTGGTGCCGTCGGTTTGTTATACGAGTCCCGAGATTGCTTGGGTTGGCATGACCGAGGAACGGGCGACGAAAGACGGGCTGAAAGTGAAGGTTGCGAAGTTCCCCTGGGCTGCATCGGGCAGGGCAATCGCTAACGGTGCAGACTATGGCATGACGAAGCTCATTCTCTCGGAGGAAACCGGACGGATCATCGGCGGCGCCATCATCGGCCCGAGCGCCGGCGACATGATCGGTGAGGTATGCCTCGCGATCGAGATGGGCGCGGATGTGATCGATATCGGCCGAACGATCCATCCGCATCCCACGCTCGGCGAAACGATCGGCTTTGCGGCAGAAGTGGCGTTGGGCACGTGTACCGATTTGCCTCCCAGCCGTCGCATGAAAGGCTAGTCAATTGCCGGCCCACCCTTATGATATGGCGTTCGAGCCACCCCACCAGTAGGAATGTCACTTGGCCAAACTCGACGCCCTTGATGTGCGAATCCTGGAGACCCTGCAAACCAACGGGAAGCTCACCAATGTTGAGCTCGCCAAGATGGTCGGACTGTCGCCGTCTCCCTGTCTTGCGCGTGTACGCGCGCTTGAAGACAGCGGTCTTATTTCGCACTACGTTGCCCTGCTTGACCCGGAGTCGCTCGGTGGACTGATGAGCGTTTTCATCCAGGTTCGCCTGGAGCGTCAGGCTATCCGCGAACTGGGTGCTTTCGAGGAAGCGATGATCAGCTTTCCGGAAGTTATGGAGTGTTACCTCATGACAGGCGAGGCTGACTATCTCCTTCGTGTCATCGTTCCTAATCTCGGGGCACTGCAGGAGTTCATCGTGGAACGTCTCTCGAAGATCGAAGGCGTCGCCAATATTCGCTCCAGCTTTGCCTTGAAGCAGGTCAAGTATAAGACGGCCTATCCCATACGAGAGATCGTCAAGTGGAAGGCCCCCTGACTGTCGCCGCGATTAAGTCATCTCTGGTGTATGGCCTTTTCGAAGCAGTCCAGTTGCCGTTAGACCCCGACATCCCATCTAGCAAAGTTTTGGTGCCGCGACTACACCGTTGCTGTCATTTGTTGATGCCGATCCCGGCGGGGGGCGGGGCGAAGGCATTTGAGCGTGCTTTAATTGACCGCGCCGAATGTCGCTCGATCGATAGACGTCTTTGTGCGGGATAGGGGCATCACCATCGGACAGAAATTGTCTTGTCAAAGGCTGACGGCATGAGATGCTGCAGTTGATCTTGGCCGTAGCATTGCATGCTTGAAATTGGCGGCGGCGAAGCTACCTCGGCAGGAAATGCCCGCCTGAAACTGCTATTCGCTCACCATGAATTCCGATGGCGAAGGTGAGGCGGTGATGGATAGCGCGGTTGAGGTCGAGACGCTTAAGGGAGCAGAAATCATTGTTCGGGCTCTCAGGGACAACGGTGTGGGCACGATCTTCGGATATCCGGGCGGTGCCGTGCTCCCGATATATGACGTGCTCTTCCAACAAGCCGATATCAGGCATGTTCTCGTAAGACATGAGCAGGGAGCAGGGCATGCTGCCGAGGGCTACGCCCGGTCCACGGGGCAGGTTGGTGTTGTGCTCGTTACGTCGGGACCCGGTGTCACCAATATGATCACACCACTTCAGGATGCGCTGATGGATTCGGTTCCGATCGTGTGCATCTCCGGCCAGGTTCCCACAACACTGATCGGGACGGATGCATTTCAGGAGTGCGATACGGCAGGCATTACCAGGCCATGTACGAAACACAACTTCGTCGTCACCGATGTGAGCCATCTCGCGGCAACCATACATGATGCTTTCCGGATCGCCATATCGGGCCGTCCGGGGCCCGTGCTGGTCGACGTTCCGAAGGATTTCCAGCTCGCGATCGGACCATATGCAGACCGCCCCCGGACCCGACTCGCGGCGCCTCCGCAGCCCGTCTGCGCGACCGACATCAAAACGGCGGCAGATCTCATCATCAACGCTCGCAAGGGAATTATCTACACCGGCGGCGGTGTCATAAATTCCGGCCCCGAAGCGTCGGCGCTTCTTCGCCAACTCGTCGCCAAAACGGGATTTCCGATTACATCAACGCTGATGGGGCTCGGCGCTTATCCGGCAACGGGCAAAGCCTGGTTAGGCATGCTTGGCCTGCACGGCACCTACGAAGCAAACATGGCGATGAACCAGTGCGACGTAATGCTGTGTATCGGCGCTCGGTTCGATGATCGAGTGACCGGGCGCGTGGATCGCTTTTCTCCGCATTCAAGGAAAATCCACATCGACATCGATTCCTCCTCAATCAACAAGATTGTTCAGGCCGACGTGAAGATCCGCAGCGACGCCGCCGAGGCGATGAGAAACCTGCTTCAGGCGTTGGACACGCGGTCGCAGAGGTTGTCGCCTGAACGCGTAAAAGACTGGTGGCGACAAATCGAAACTTGGCGAGCGCTGAACTCACTGGCCTACCGTCCTCGTAAGGACGAAATCATGCCTCAGTTCGCGCTCGAACGCCTTTGGGCCATGATTAAGGACCGAAATCCATACATAACCACTGAAGTCGGCCAGCATCAGATGTGGGCGGCCCAATACTGCGGCGTTTACGAGCCTCAACGTTTTATAAAGTCAGGAGGGCTGGGTACGATGGGATTTGGGTTACCGGCGGCGATCGGAGTCCAAGTCGCTCACCCCGACGAACTCGTTGTCGACGTCGCTGGTGATGCATCTATTCAAATGAACATTCGCGAGATAGCAACCGCCGTTCAATATAGGGCGTCAGTCAAGGTATTCATACTCAACAACCATCACCTCGGCATGGTTCGACAGCTACAGCAACACTTCCATCTTAACCGGAAGTCGCACAGCTATTCCGCGGCGATGCCGGATTTTGTCAAACTTGCGGACGCATATGGTGCGCATGGGATCCGCTGCGACCATCCAGACGATCTTGACGATGCGATTGAGGAGATGATTAGTATTGACGGGCCGGTTGTGTTCGATTGTCGCGTCACCAACCTCGAAAACTGCTATCCCATGATCAAGCCTGGTGCCGCTCACGATCAGATGTGGCTAAACGATATTGGCGAAACCCACTTGATGAGTACTGAGCACACCCCTGCCGTTTTATAATCCGGGTCAAAGACACTCTGGTGAGATATTAGACCTCGCAGAGCCTGTGATCGGGGGGCAAAGTCTCGTCACCCGGAAGAGCTTTGCCTAATCAGAGCATTGCCGATGCGGGGCAGGGATCGCCTGAGCCGCTTGGGGAATCCGCTGAAGTCTGCGTGCCAACCGTAACGGGGTGATGGACCTTCCGAATCTTCGCCGCTGACTTGGGTTGGTGAGCGCCGGGGCTCTAATCGCCGTTGGATGAAAGTTCAGTGGCAGGTCAGCGGCACGACCATTAGCTTTCGGGCGTTCAAGGGCGGAATGCCGCCTCTCGGCGGCCCAAAGCGGAAACTAGCGCAGAAGTGTGCCGCCGGGTCCCTCTTGGGAGTTTCCCTGCCGGAAGAAGAATAGGGTGCGCCTGTTTCGACAGCGAAATTGTGGCGTTCGTCAACGGCGGCTTTCACCGTAGAGGAGAGGTGACGCAGGAGAAATTTCCTGCGTCAGCTTGACCTTCGCCTCTCCTCAAGTGTCGCCCATTTGATCATCGCCGGAAAGCCCGCCCGTTCAGAAGCTCGCCAGGCTATCATCAACTCCGGCAGCACTTGCTGTTAGCGGGCTCTCAAAGCGCGCTTCCTCCTTGTACCCATGGGAGGTTGCGATCAATATCACTCGTGCATTTCGTCCGATCTCTCCATTTTTCGCTAGCCTGCGCAAACCAGTGAGTGTTGCGACGCTGGAGAGTTCCAGATAGAGGCCCTCTCGGCCAAGGACTGCCTGATCTGCAGCGACCTCACCGTCGTCAACCGCGACTGCTAGTCCGTCTGTCAGCTCAAGGGCGTGCAAGGTCTGCTGTGTGACGGTGTTGCCGCCGATCGACACCATGTTTGTATCGTCAGGAAATGAGCCAACCATTCCATGTCCCGCAATTGCATGCGCAATACGTGGACATGGTTCGATGGCGTGAACTCTGGGAACTGATCGAAGAAGACCCGCTCTTTGGAGATCGCTATAACCCTTGGCGATGCCCCAGATTAGGTCTCCGCGAGCAGTGGGCACAAGAATATCCGTTGGCTGCTGCTCTTGAAATTCGAGGTAAAGTTCTAGCGCTATCGCGCGGTAACCGTCGACGCCGAACGGATTGCTTCCAACCGGTGGAATAGTGTAATTCGTCGCTGGATACCATTCGCCACATCGGGCTTTGCGCGCAATTAGCTTCCAACGATCGTCGGAGGTTTCAGTCGCAACAATACGCGCTCCATGCGCTTCGATAGCTCGGCGCCAATTGGGGCTCATGTCCGGCGTCGTGACAACAACGCACTCGAGTCCGCTTCGTGCCGCATAGGCCGCCATCGACACGCCGGCGTTGCCACTCGACGCCACTGCGATGGTTCGGATGCCGACATCCAAAGCGCGTTGTGCAATCAGGGCCCCCATTCTGTCTTTGTGGGACCCTGTTGGATTGGTGAACTCGTTTTTTGTGTAGAGTTCACCAACACCCAAAGCGGCGGCAAGGAGAGGCAGGCTCGATAATTGCGTGTTACCTTCGCCGAGCCCGGACGTAGGATAGCTAAGCCAGTTGCTTACTGTGTTGTGATCCAGGGAGGAGGGCCATTCGCTGAAGTGTGGCGCCACGCTCGCGGGTATGCCAGAATCCAAACAAGATGGGCATCCCTCGAAATAATCCTCCAACGGATGAATGATCTGGCAGCGGATGCACTGCATTCCGCTGACTCTCGGGTTGATCTTAAGCGGCATGGGCGCGTCCTTGCATGCTGGAAGGCGCAAGATCCTGCAGAAGCTCTACGAGGCAATCGCCGCGTTTCACGAGCGTCGGGAAACGTTTGCATACGACCATGCCTGCGCACGAGAAGTGAACTTCCTGCGGCTGATTGAATGGCCTGTCGATTGAGTGAAGCAAGCCCGCCAACTGCCCCTCCTTGACGTCGTCACCAAGCTCAACGAAGGGCTCGAACATTCCGTCGGTTTCGGCATAGACAAGAAGGTCTGTGCTTGAACAATCCATCAGCCTGACCGCAACAGCCTCTGTGACGTCGTTCCACCGCAAGATACCGATATGCTTGAGCAGCCTCAACACCCCTTGCTCCGCCAGGTCCAGTCCAGAGCGATTGAGTGTCGCGCCGCCGCCAAGTTCCGCAGTGACTACCGGAACACCAGTGCGCTCGGCCGCGGCCGGCAACGTGGTGCTCCCGCCACCACCGCTGCCGTCTGTCACAAACCCGATCGGCGCGCCGAAGACCCGGAGTAGCTCGAGTAGTTTCTCGTGCTGCTGCGGTGACTTGCCGGGGCGAATGAGCGCGCAGGGCATGTAGTCGAGAGAACGTCCGCCTGAATGCAGATCGATGACGAGATCCGCCATCGGAAGAAGCACTTCCGTTACGTAGTGAGCGATCATTTCTGTTGCCGTGCCGTGCGCGCGTCCCGGATAAAGACGATTGAGGTTGCCCTCGTCGATCGGCGACACGCGGCGGCCGGCTTCAACAGCTGGGAAGTTGAGGGATGGCATGATGATAACGCGTCCTGTCACATCAGTTTCACTGAGCTTCCTCGCGAGGCGCATATGGGCGATCTGGCCTTCGTATTCGTCGCCATGAGTGCCCCCGATTAGAACCGCCGTCGGCCCCTCACCATTTTTGATACAAACCACGGGGATGGGAATCCACCCGTATGCCGAGTTGTCGGTCGAGATGGGCAGACGCAGGCAGTCAACCTGCTTGCCTTCCCGGTTGTAGTCGATGGGGGACCAGATGCGCGTAGTAGCTGACATTCTCAAACCTTCAGAATTCTGGAGTTAACGGATGATGGGAAGTGTGTCGGGCGACAATTCGCTCAGAAATTCGATGCCATTATCAGTAACGAAAACGACCTCTTCGAACTGGAACACGGCGCCATCGCGCTCCAGCTTCGGTTCGATATGGAAAATCATTCCTGGTTGAATAATCGTCGGATCGGTCCGCGAAAGAGACGGCGGCTCGGTGACATCCAGTCCGCCACCGTGACCGATCCGTGACACGTGGCTGTAGAGTTTCCCCAGGTTCGCTTCGCGCCACATCTTCTCGAAGATGCCATAAACGTCGGAGCACGCCATTCCAGGGCGGATCTGCCGGGCAAGATCAATCGTCAGAGAGCGTACATCAGTGTAGGTCTTTGTTTCCCATTCATGAGGTTCACCTGCGCGCGCGATGCGATTGCGATCGGCCGGATAGCCTCCATAGGTCGCGCGGAAATCGGTCCAAACATAGTGGCCTTCCTCAAGCTTGCGGTCCTTCGCCGTCCGGCCATAGGCGAAATCACCCTTAGAAAACAACATCGCGATCTGGTCTGTGTTTTCTGCCCCGTTAAGAAAGGTCTGAGCCTGCATGAGATAATACAGCTCGTATTCCGTCATGCCGATGCGAGCCTGCGCGATTGCTTGGTCGAAGGCGGAATTCACGATTTCAAATGCCGTGCGCTTGAGATCGGCCTCGAATCTCGATTTGATCAATCGAACCCTCCATATCGCATCCGTCGCGGTCTCGACCCTTCTGTCGACCGAAAGGGTGTTGAGGACGTCGATCAGAGCCAACGAGCCGCGGCCGAACATGTCCTGGCCATAATCGATGGCGATGTGGCGCGGGCCTTGGGTGTTTTCGCCAATCCAGTCCGAGATTGCCTTAACCGCTTCAGCGAGATAGCCATCATAATAGCGGGCCGAGAAAATTCGCGGTTTCATTTCGATCGTCGGCGCTTCGCCAAGGCTCCCGATCACCACAAAGTCATTCACCGAAATAATTGCGAACAGGGGACGCGGTTTAGAATCCCAAGACAGTTCCTGGTAATCGGTGAAATAGTCGACATTCTTCTTGTCGGTTAGAACAACGATATCGAGTTGCGAAGCCGCCATCTCCCGACGAATGTTCGTGAGCCGCTGGCTAAGTTCAGCCTCTGGCACAGCGGGAGCAGGGAGTCTGAAAGTGGAGGGAATCTGAAGGTGCGGAAGGATCATTTTTTTGACTTCAACTGATGTTTAGATTTCGGATTGGATGGAACATTGAGTGAGCACGCAAGCCGGTCGAATGGCGCCTGCAGAACACCAAAAATCGTGACGTTCCGCTTATCCGTCGTTATTTTGTAGAGACGGCGTAGCATCGGATATCCATTTGGGACGCCGAAGACTTCGGCAGCTTGCCCTGCGGCTGGCGCTGCATCTATGATGTGAGAGGTGCCTGTGATCTTAAAATCGTGGCGCTCCAGCGCGTTGGTTACGAACTGCTCGCCGAATTCATCGACGATGTCGCTATCGACATCTGAGGATAGATATGTCGCATCATAGACGATAGGAACGTCGTCGCCGAAGTAGACCATCTTGCGGACACAAAGCATCGCTTCTTTCGGTGGATTGAATACCTGTAAGGTCGTGTCAGCTATCTTTTCCCTGGTGATTGACAGCAGCCGTATGGAGGCATTGTCAAACGGAGACATCCATCCCTCAAGGTCCAGCAGAAAGCGTTGGTGGTCCTTAACAAAGGTGCCCTTTCCAGTAACTGCTGTTAGCGCGCCAACAGCCTGCAGATCACGCAGCGCACGCTTGACCGTGATCGGACTGACGCCAAATTCCTCACTCAACATCGCCGTGGATGGGATCGGCGCTTCCGACTGATAGGTGCCGTTCCGAATCCGATCTAATATCTCTTCGCGGACCGACTCGTGCAGCGACGCCGATGTCCGCAAGCGTGATTGAACCATTACTCTTCTCCATTCTGTGCAATCCAATACGGCAACTTAGAAAAGTTTGATTCTCAACCGTTTTCAACACATGGCCAACCCAAGCGCATTCTCGGTTGACATAGTTAGTATACCTAGTATAGAAAACGGCTGTCGTCAACCGAAGGGGAACGAAAATGCAGAATACAAAAATCTTCAGAAGAGCCATCTTGATCGGTGGTGCCGTGCTTGCGATGGCCAGTGCGGGAGTGCCTAGTGGGCGTGCCGACGAACTGGCGGATCGCGTCCTAAGTGAAGGCAAAATCACCATTGGAATACATAACCAAGCGCCTTGGGGATATGTTGACAAGGATGGTGAGGTGACAGGTGTCGGGCCCGATATGATCAAGGCTGTGTTGGGGCCGTTGGGTGTCAAGAAGGTCGATTTCGTCGCTATGGACTGGGATGCATTGATCCCAAGCCTGATGTCCAAGCGGATTGACGTTGTGGCTTCCGGGATGGCCGTTACCGAAGAGCGATGCAAGCAGGTCGTCTTCAGTAATCCGGACCTGGTGATTGGCGACGGCGTGATGGTTCTTGCAGGGAATCCGCACAACATCCACAGCTACGATGATGTTGCCAAAAACCCCGATCTGATCATGGGCGGCGGCCGCGGTAGTTCCAACACCGAGAACGCCATCAAAGCCGGCATCCCGAAGGATCGTATGATCATGTTTCAGGACACTCAATCGTCCGTCGCGGCTCTGCTGGCTGGACGTATTCAGGCGGACACAGAGTCCATGGGAACCGCCATCAACACCGTGAATGATCCCAAGCTTAAGGGCAAGCTCGAGCTCGCGCAGCCTTTCACCGGGCTTGTACTGGAGAACGGCAAACAGGCAGCAAACTATGCAGCGATCGCCTTCAGACCTGAGGACACAAAATTGCGCGACCTCTATAATGAAAGCTTGGAAAAATTAAAGGCTGAAGGAGCGGTCTCGAAGATCTTCGTGAAGAACGGCTTCAGCGAAAAAGCGGTCGCCCCAGCTGGCATTACTCCAAAGAGCCTCTACGCCGACTGCAAATAAGTTGCGCATAAAAGGAAGCAGGGCGAATGACTCTCTTCGAAATTCTCTCGAGCATATATGAAGGTCTCGGGGTGACGGTCACGATCACCGCTCTCGGTCTGCTGTATGCAATACCGTTCGCCCTGCTTGCTGGTGTGCTCCAGCACTTTTCAACGGGTACCGCGCGGTGGTTCATTACCGCAGTCATAGAGTTTTGGCGCAGTTCTCCAGCTATCGTCCTTCTCTATGCCTTCTATTATTCACTCCCGGCGTTCGATATCTACTTGTCCGCAACGACGGTGGGCGCAATGGTGCTCGGACTCAATGCTGGCGCATACAGCAGCCAATCCGTGCGCGCCGCATTGCAGGCAATCAGTCGCGGTCAATGTGAGGCTGGACTGGCCTTGGGGCTACGGCGGTTTACCGTACTCCGCCTCATTGAATTGCCGCAAGCCATATCAGCGATGATCCCGACCTTCATCAATGATGCAATCCAGTTAATCAAAGGAACATCTTTAGTTTCGCTTATAACTCTGACAGACATGACCTATCGGGCTAAGCAAATAGCACAGCTTAGCTATGATCCGTCGGGCATATATTCTGGACTTTTACTGTCGTACCTCATAATCTGCTATCCAGTTACAATACTTGGCAGATATCTGGAAAAATCCCAAGAAAAAAAGAGGTTGAGATAAATGGATTTCGATTTCGGCTTTGCGGCAAACATTATTCCGAGAATCCTGGAAGGGATTTGGAATACCCTTCTAGTTGCAATTCTCAGCTTTGCGGGCGCAGCGACTTTGGGATTTATTTGGGAACTACTGCGACGCTCCCACTGGATCGTCCGCCCGATTGCACAATTTGTCATCGACGCAATCCGCTCCACGCCAGTGTTGGTACAAATATACTTTCTGTTTTTCGTGCTTCCATACTACGGAATCGTATTGCCGGCTATGTTCGTTGGGGTTTTTGGGTTGAGCTTTTACTTCTCAGGCTATTTGTCTGAAGTTTTCAAAGCCGGAATCGACGCCGTACCGGTTGGACAAGCCGAAGCGGCTGAGAGTTTGGGTATTGGGTGGGGCGACACGGTGAGATTCGTCATTGCGCCGCAAATGCTCCGCAACATCGCGGCTCCTATGGGTGCTTATTCTATCGCGATTTTGAAGTCTACGCCGCTTCTGGCTGTAATTGCCGTACCAGAAATGCTCGGCAGCGCCCTGGACGTAGCATCCGAGACTTATCGCTACGCTGAGCCCATGATGGTTGTGGGGATCTTGTTCATCATCTTGTCGCTCATGGCGGTTGCGCTGGTGAGCCGATTGGAACGACGTCTTGGGCTGGGACACGCATCGAAACTAAAAAGCGCCTGATAGGCGCCGGGAGGAATAACATGGTACTAAATTCAGCGGAGAAGATAACGAATTTCAGCCAAGCCCCCTCGGCAGTCGCTCCCGCAGTAGTTCTAATTGAAAACGTATCGAAGTGGTATGGAGCGTTTCAAGTCCTCCGCGACGTAAGCCTGGATGTGAAGCTCGGCGAACGCATTGTTATCTGCGGACCGTCGGGTTCCGGTAAATCGACATTGATCCGTTGCATCAATCAACTGGAAAAGCACCAAAAGGGTAGGATCGTCGTTAACGGCACCGAATTGCGTGCCGGGATGAGAGGATTGGCCGAGGTACGCCGTGAGGCCGGGATGGTTTTCCAGCAATTCAATCTCTTTCCGCATTTGACCGTGATCGATAACTGTACCTTGGCCTTGATGCGGGCGCGGAAAATGTCGCGGGATGCAGCCGAAAAAATCGCGATGGAAAATCTCGACCGGGTACGAATACCCGAGCAGGCCCGCAAGTACCCGAGCCAACTTTCAGGCGGTCAGCAGCAGCGTGTTGCGATTGCGCGCGCGCTGTGCATGAAGCCCAAGATCATGCTGTTCGATGAGCCTACGTCGGCACTTGACCCGGAGATGGTCAAGGAAGTCCTTGAGGTCATGACTAGGCTCGCTAGCGAAGGCATGACGATGATATGTGTGACGCACGAGATGGGATTTGCGCGTGAAGTCGCAGACCGCGTCGTTTTCATGGATGGCGGCGAAATTATCGAGCAGGGGACGCCCGCCCGTTTCTTCGATCACCCTGAGCATGAGCGAACCAAGCGATTTCTTGGGCAACTGGTTCACTGACATAGTTGCCACTAGGTCGTCGAACGGTAGCAGACACAGGAGATCGAGATGCGGGATGTTGTCTTAAATGGTAGCGAGCCAGATCGCGTTGCTCTTTATCACGTGATCGAACGCAAGCTCCTGTGGCTGTCGTGCTGGATGATTGACCAGGCGAACCGTCGAGAAAAGATCGACGGCGTCAAAGTCGGCGGACATCAGGCTTCATCGGCGTCGATGGTATCGATCATCACGGCGCTTTACTGTGCCGTCCTGCGTCCTGAAGACCGCGTTGCGGTCAAGCCACACGCCTCGCCTGTCTTTCACGCACTTCAATATCTTGCCGGCAACCAGACACGGGAAAAGCTCGAGAATTTTCGAGGATATGGCGGCGCGCAGTCTTATCCGAGCAGGACCAAGGATGTCGACGACGTGGACTTTTCCACTGGTTCCGTCGGTCTCGGAGTCGCGATAACGACGTTCGCATCCCTTGTGCAGGATTATGTTCACGCGCGGAGCTGGGCAGCAGCGAACCAACCAAAGGGTAGGATGGTGGCGCTGGTCGGGGACGCAGAACTCGATGAGGGCAACATATATGAGTGCCTGCAGGAGGGTTGGAAACACAATCTTCGAAATTGCTGGTGGATCATCGACTACAACCGACAGAGCCTCGACGGTGTGGTGCGCGAGGGCCTTTATGAGCGGATTGAAACGGTTTTCCGCGCCTTTGGCTGGGATGTCGTGACGCTTAAATATGGCGCATTGCAACGCGCCGCATTTCAGGAACGGGGTGGCGACGCACTCAAAGCTTGGATCGACGCTTGCCCCAATCAACTCTATTCCGCGCTGACGTTCCAGGGAGGAGCCGCCTGGCGCAAGCGACTGACGGACGAGATCGGTGATCAAGGCGACGTGACTGCATTGCTGAACAAACGCGACGATCAAGCGCTTGCGGCTTTGATGGAAAATCTCGGCGGTCACTGCCTTTCCACTCTGGTCGACACGTTCAACGCCATCGACCATGATCGCCCGACTACGTTCATTGCCTACACGGTCAAAGGATGGGGCACACCGCTCGCCGGCCATAAGGATAACCATGCTGGTTTGATGACCGAAGCCCAGATGGATTTGTTCAAGAAGGCCATGAACATCCGTGATGGTCACGAGTGGGGCATGGCCGAAGGGCTCGGGGTCGAAGGAACAGCGTTGTGTCAATTCATCGCAGCGATACCGTTTTTCGCCGCCGGACGTCGGCGTCACGCCGGACCAGATATCTCGGTCACCCGCGATGCGGTTCCGATACCCTCGTCAGCGGGAGACAGCATTTCCACCCAAGCAGCGTTCGGCAAGATCCTGGACGCCATTGCGAAATCCGACAGCGAATTAGCAGACCGCATCGTCACGACATCGCCGGACGTCACCGTCTCCACAAATCTCGGTCCCTGGGTCAATCGCCGACAATTGTTCGCCCGCACGGAATTGGCGGATACATTTCGCGCCGAGCGGGTGCCCAGCGCCCAAAAGTGGACATTCACACCGCAAGGCCAGCATATCGAACTCGGCATCGCCGAGATGAACCTGTTTCTTTTGCTCGGCGCAATGGGGCTCTCTCATTCGCTTTTCGGCGAACGACTGATCCCGATCGGAACGGTGTACGATCCGTTCGTCTCTCGTGGCCTCGATGCGTTAAACTATGCCTGTTACCAAGACGCGCGGTTCATGATCGTGGGCACGCCGTCTGGTGTAACTTTGGCGCCGGAGGGCGGCGCTCACCAGTCGATCGCAGCTCCCTTGATAGGCATGAGTCAAGACGGGCTGGCCAGCTTCGAACCTGCATTTGCCGACGAATTGGCAGCCATCATGACGTGGGCCTTCGACTATATGCAGCGAGACGGCGAGGGGGATCCCAATGAACGCACATGGCTTCGCGACGAAACCGGCGGGGCGGTTTATTTGCGACTGTCGACGCGTCAACTCGAACAGCCGAGACGTCCGTATGATTCAGCCTTTAAACAAGGCGTGATAGATGGCGCCTATTGGTTGCGGGAGCCCGGCCCCAACTGTGATCTCGTTATTGCCTACCAGGGGACGGTGGCAAGCGAAGCAATTGCGGCTGCGGGCATGATTGGCGACATACGCCGTGACATAGGCGTTCTTGCAGTCACCTCGGCTGATCGGCTCAATGCGGGCTGGCAGGCGGCGATGCGAGCACGCGCGCGTGGCCATGTGGATGCGGCTGGACATATTGAGCGCCTGCTTGCGCCGCTGCCGCGCCACGCTGCGATTGTGACCGCCATCGATGGTCATCCGGCAACGCTCTCCTGGCTGGGTGGGGTTATCGGCCACCGCACTCATAGTCTGGGCGTTGAGCATTTTGGCCAGACCGGCACGGTCGCCGACCTCTATCGCCATTTTGGTCTCGACGCCGCCAACATCGCCGAAGTGGCTACTAACCTTACACCGGGGCGTCGAACTGGCAGAGCGGCATAACGATCTGACATCGTCTCCATCTGCGAAGCCAGCGTCGACTGGCTTCGCCACAACACCTCTCAGCGGCAGTGCCCTTAATAGCCTACCCTGTGCATATTTTGCAGCACGATCAGCCTCCATGCATGACTGATCTCGCCTGAAGGAGAATTCAATGCCACTTGACTTGCGTTTGCCCTCGCGTCCTATCACCCTTAACGCGAGGCCATTGCTGCCCGCCCCAATTGTACCAAGCGATGAACTGGAAGCGCGGCTCAGCCGTACGCGAGCCGCAATGAGTCGCTGCGAAACCGATGTCTTGATTCTCACGGACGAAAAGAACGTTCGCTACTTCACCGACTACCGGACGCTCTCATGGACCTATCATGCTCGTCCGGTGTTGGCCGTGCTGACACTCGAACGGTTGCTCGTCTTCGGCAGTCTGGGGGAACTGCGGCTGATGGAAAGCGTGCCGCGTCCATTCTCGCCGATTGCCTATGACGGCTATCTACCCGGGGCGGTCGACGCCATTGTAGATCAGATTTCCGCCATGCCCGCCTCATCTCGCCGACGGATCGCTGTCGACTACGGCCCCGATATGTTCGGTCGCGGATCGCTCTACTTGATCGATCGGTTGAAACAAATCGCATCCGACGAGTCTGTTCGAAGCGCGACTGATATCTTGTGGCAGATACGACTGATCAAGACGCCGTTCGAAGCAGAAATGAAGAAGGTCGCCCTCGCCATCGTGAATGACGCATTTGATCAGGTGATTGGAAATGCCTATGCCGGCATCTCGGAGTTTGAGCTTTGCCAAATGATGCAAGCCCAGATCTACCTCAATGGGGCGGAAAGTGCGGATCCGATCGCGATGCTGTTCAGCGACGGTGACTTCTTTTATGGCCGCACACCGTCGGATCGGAAGTTGAAAGAAGGTCACTACATCTGGACGGACTTTCGCGCCACCTACGGGGGGTATCCTGCAGATCGCAATCGAATCGCGCGATGCGGCGAGCCGTCGGATTGGGAAATCGCGACATACAAGAGTGTCCGATCGCTAACGATCGAGCTTGTCAATGGCATCAGGCCCGGCCTTCGCTGCTGTGACATTTACAGCAATTTTCAGCGCCTTTGGAAGGAAGCTGATCTTGGCCAAATATACGGGCACGTCTCGCGCATAGGACACGGCGGCGGACTCGATGTCACGGAACCGCCATCGATTTCGGCGGCCGACCAGACCGTGATAGAGCCGGGGATGATTTTCCACCTCGAACCGAAGCTTGAAAAGAACGGCGCGGTGTTCCAGTTTGAAGAGGTCGTATTCGTTCGTGATGGCGGGGTTGAGTTTCTTAGTGACCTATCACCCGAACGGATTCCGGTCGTTTAGACCAGCCAGCGGTCAATAGGCGCAGCGTCCAACTCATGGTCTCTCCACGTCCCTCCACGATAGCTTGCAGGTCGTCGGCCGGATTTTACGAATGGGTTCAGCCGAACGGCCGCTGGAGAGATCGGGCGTCAGTGGCGAAGTCGATGGGGTGCCGACGCACCGTCATCACTGAATAGTGTAAGCGTGACAACAGCGCTTCGGGCTCCGCGGTGGCCAAATTTTTTCGCCTGGCAGGCTATTTTTACCGCTCCGCCTGTACCCGGCACCATTGTGGACGACGTGATGCCTCTCAACGCTGCACCTGAAATTTCGAGTTACCACGTGCCTTTTTGGACGTAGCGTTTATCCCCAAACCAAAGGACTACGTCTTTAGGAGAGCAAAACGGCTCGTTCGACGGCTATTCAGCTCTTAACAGGCAATACAAATCGTCCAAGGAATTCAGGTGATCTATGTTCATTATCGTCTTGATGATGTGCGAAGTATTTTTCTCGATCGCCGAGCCCCGAAGGTTTCGTGCGAACTTTTCCGCGACATCATTCATGCTAAAAGGCCTCCGCCAGTGGCCCGGAGGCCATTCGACCGTCGTGGTAAAGCTCCGTCCGTCCCTGGTGTGGAGAATTATTGTCGATAAATATTGGTCATGCTTCCAGAATGCCTCTTCCGCGACTGGATCAAGCTCAACATCAATTCTCTGCATGAGTTCAGCCACGCGGTTATTTCTCATGAGCGACGGCGAATACCACTCTCTGCCGACTTCAACTGAGAGAAGCGCCATAGCCGATACATATTCAATGGACAGCTGAGCATCGATATCGCTGGCTGGAGCCTTGTCCGAAAACCATTCCGTTATTCTCGAAAAACTTCTGATTTTCAGCTTTTCAAGATTTTCGGGATCGATGTTATGCTCCTTCACGAGGCTGGAAACCCCGTCAATTGTGGTATGGAGGAACGCGCAGCTCGGATACGGTTTTAACGACGATTCTCTAGTGCGCCAAACCTCCCCCAAATCGGCAGAAAGCTGAGCGGGTTCGAATTGATCCGACCCGATGATCTTGGCGAAGCCCCTTTCGGGGTCGCTCAACATCGCAAATGGGCCGACAATATCGCGGCGAGCGCAGAGTGCTGCGTCAATCCCTCCAAGCGCCATCTGACCATAATTTGCCTTGAGAGCGTGTGCCGGTCGACCATATTGCACATACCAGAGGGGAAGGGAGGTATTGGCGCCCGCGTGTCCGAGGGCGGATCGGAATTGCTCTTCAGATCCGCCCGACACCACCATGGCCGCCGCTCCAGCCGCGATTCCGTGCCATGCGTGGTAGACCGCGAAACGGCGGTAAACATCCGGGGTGGCCTGAGTTGCGTCGTGAACCCGCAATCCTGCCTCATATCCAGCTACAACTCCTGCAAGGAAGCGCTTGGGTGTTGATTTGAGGTACTCCGCCATCGCGAGTGCCGCAGGTATCACGGTTGCGCTTGGATGCCCGGCGGCGACGTCTTCATAATCAAGTACGTCAGAGAGCCAGGCATTTAATTTTGTAGCCATTGATGGGGAAAGTTGAAGGCGAGTGCCGGGAACGCAACACCCGCCCGTGTCTTCTCCAGCTTGGTACGCGGCCAATAACTTCTCACCTAGAGGAGTGTCCGTTCCGGCGACGATACATCCGATCGTGTCCAGCGTGATGAGCTTGGCATGCTTCAGCACATCGACTGGTATGCTTTCGTATCTAAGTTCTGTCAGGAACTTCGCCAAAAGACCAGCGTCGTTGTGAGCGGCGCCGCGGGGAAAGAGGATGTGTTCAACTGACGATAGCGCACCCACTGACATAATTTTCCTTTCTTAAGCGGAACGAAGTGACCTACCGTTCCGACCAGAGACCCTCATGGAAAGTGAACGGTGGCTAACCGTGCCGCCCTTTTCCCAAGCGCACAGCAGCTCTCCACCCATTGACATACCTGTTATACCAGGTCTACATAATCTCGCCGTGGCACGCAACTTGAATTTTGCCTCCGCGTTTTAGAAAGCGTGACCGATAACAAGAGGTCATTCGCGAGTTCGAACACCGCCGGGCGGTACCTGTTTTGATTCTGTCTGGCGAAGCCTGATGGGCACTCGAAGGAGCTATTTAAAGTCATGCAAGACAAACTGAACGTTGTTCCCTTCATCAGCGTCGATCATATGATGAAGCTGGTGCTTGCAACCGGTGTCGAACGCTTCCTCGTCGAGCTTGCCGCCTATATCGAGGAGGACTTCCGCCGCTGGGAGTGCTTCGACAAGACGCCGCGTGTCGCCTCTCACAGCGCCGAAGGCGTCATCGAGCTGATGCCGACCAGTGATGGCGAGACCTACGGCTTCAAATACGTCAACGGCCATCCCAAGAACACCCGTTCCGGTCGCCAGACGGTCACCGCTTTCGGCGTGCTTGCCGATGTCGGCAACGGCTATCCGATGCTCTTGACCGAGATGACGATCCTGACGGCGCTCAGGACCGCGGCGATGTCGGCCGTCGCTGCCAAGTACCTGGCACCGAAGGGCGCCCGTACCATGGCGATGATCGGCAACGGGGCGCAGTCGGAATTCCAGGCCATCGCCTTCAAGGCGATCCTCGGCGTCGACAAGCTGCGGCTTTACGACATCGATCCATCCGCGACGGCTCGCTGCCGGAAGAACCTTGCCGGCATGGGTTTCGAGATTATGGCCTGCGCCTCCTCGCAGGAAGCGGTCGAAGGCGCCGAGATCGTCACCACCGTCACCGCTGACAAGCAGAATGCGACGATCCTCACCGACAACATGGTCGGCCCCGGCATTCACATCAACGCCGTTGGCGGCGACTGCCCCGGCAAAACCGAGCTTCACGGCGACATCCTGCTGCGCTCCGATATCTTCGTCGAATACCCGCCGCAGACGCGCATCGAAGGCGAGATCCAGCAGCTCGCTCCGGACCACCCGGTTGTCGAGCTTTGGCAGGTGATCGCCGGCAAGGCGGCCGGCCGTTCGGGCGAGCGTCAGATTACGCTGTTCGACTCCGTCGGCTTCGCCATCGAGGATTTTTCGGCGCTGCGCTATGTGCGCGACTGCCTCAAGGACACCGGCCTTTATGAAGAACTCGATCTGCTCGCCGATCCCGACGAGCCGCGCGATCTCTTCGGCATGATCCTGCGCGCGGCAAAAGCGGCTTCCACACCTCAAAAGATCGGAGCGCTCTGATGAGCAGACAGTCCGTTCAGGCCCCCAGGGGCGTCGTGATGATCCGGCCGCATCATTTTACGCCGAATCCGATGACCGCCGCCGACAACGCGTTTCAGTCCAATGACGAAAAGCGGGCCGCCGCAGCGGTCGCCAGCGCCGCCTACGATGAGGTAACGCGCATGGCGGAAGGCCTCGCCGAGGCTGGCGTCGCCGTCCATGTCTTTGAGGACCGGACGGTTGCAACGCCCGACTCCGTCTTCCCCAACAATTGGTTCTCGACCCATTCCGGCGGCCACGTTGCGGTCTATCCGATGTACTCGCCCAATCGGCAGAAAGAGCGTCGCGGTGACGTGATCGAGATGCTCAAGACCGAGTACCGCGTGCAGGATGTCATCGATTATTCCGGCCTTGAGAAAGACCATGTCTATCTTGAAGGCACCGGCGCTATGGTCCTCGATCACATCGGCCGGGTCGCCTACGCGGTGCGCTCCAACCGTACCAACGAAGTGGCGCTGGAGCGCTTCTGCACGCACTTCAACTTCGAGCCGATGGTCTTCGACGCCGTCGATCGCAGCGGCCAGCCGATCTATCACACCAACGTGCTGATGTGCGTCGGGACCGATTTCGCTTTGCTTGGAACGCAGATGGTTCGCGATCTTCGGCGCCGGCAGGAAGTTGTCGACAGGCTCAGGGAAACCGGCCGCGAGGTCATCGAGGTTTCCATCGAGCAGATCGAGAATTTTGCCGGCAATGCCATCGAGCTGGAGGGCGGCGACGATCGCGTGCTGGCGCTGTCGGCGCGCGCCCACGCAGCCCTGTATCAGGAACAGATAGCGGCGATTGAGCACTCCGCCAAGCTCTTGCCGTTCGACGTCTCGACCATCGAACTCGCCGGCGGCTCGGTGCGCTGCATGCTCGCGGGCATTCACCTGTCACGGCGCACTCCGCAGACGGAACATCTCCTATTAGCGGCCGAATGAGCGCGCGCGCAGTCGAACATTGGAACTAAGGACAACCAACAATGTCGCAGACCAGATCAGTCTATGAGTTCAACTCGGCAATCGTCCGGGAACCATCCACCTCCGTTATCAATGGCCTGCGCGCCAACGATCGCGGCGGCCCGACTTACGACGGCGTGAAGGTCGAGCACGACGCCTACATTGCGGCGCTACGCAATGCCGGTGTCGAGGTCACAGTGCTTCCGCCGCTTGAGGACTTCCCGGACTCCATCTTCGTCGAGGACCCGGCACTTGTGTTCACCAACGGCGCCATCCTGCTCCGGCCGGGCACCCGGAGCCGAGCCGAGGAAACTGCCGAACTTGCGCCGGTGCTGCGCGAGATGTTCGAGACCGTTCTTGAACTGCCCGCAACGGGCCAGGCGGACGGCGGCGACATCATGTATACCCCGAAAGGCCTGCTGATCGGCCTCTCCGACCGCACTGATAAGGATGGTGCCGAGGGACTTGTCGCCTGCATCGAAAAGCTTGGTGGACAGGCTCAGATTGCCGAGACTCCGAAAGGCGTTTTGCACTTCAAGACAGGCTCCTCGCTGCTTGACGACGAGACTGTGATCGCGACGGCCGCCCTTGCCGATGCTGCTGTCTTCGAAGGGTTTCGCAAGTTCGTCGTTCCAGAAGGTGAAGAGCCGGCGGCGAATGTGCTCCGGGTGAACGATGTCGTCTTCGCCAGCGCCAACCACCCACGCACGCTCGAGAGGCTCGACAACGAGGGCTACAGGGTCGTGCCGCTGAAGACGGCCGAGATCGAGAAGATCGACGCTGGGCTCTCCTGTATGTCGCTGCGGTGGTATCGCAACGGCAGATAGGCCGACACAAGTTCGAATACCGGAGATGCCGCTCCATTCCCCAGGTGCCGCCGCTGGCAAGTGCCTCCGGCATATGGCCTCTTGGTGGATGAGGGCTTGGTGGGCGGCTTTTTCCCAGCCTCCTCCCGAGGAGCCCCTTATCGGAGTGATCTCAATGTGGAAACGACGACGAGGCTGTCGATCGTAAACAAGAATAATTGTGAGGAAGAGAGATGGACCTTCGCCATCTTCGGTATGTCGTAGCGGCGGCCCGCAACGGGAGCTTCAGTGCGGCGGGTCATGAGTTGAACGTCCGCCAGCCGATCATAAGCAAGCGCATTCGAGAGTTGGAGGACGAGCTTGGTGTCTTTCTGTTCGACCGCGCCACATCGGGGGCGCGGCTCACACCGACAGGCGAAGAATTCGTGGTCGGCGCCCGGCGTATCATCGAGGCATTTCAGCGGCTCTCCGAACGGGCGAGGGCACGCGGCGCCGGCAAGACCGGACGTCTGGTGGTCGGCTTTTATAAGTCGATGTCATCGGGATGCTTTCGTACAGCCTTGAAGACCTTTCGGAGCAAGTTCCCTGGCGTCGAGGTGGAACTGCTGGAGGCTTCCTATATCGAGCTCAAGGCCGGCGTGATGTCTGGTACGATCGATTTCGCCATCGTTCTCGGCGACACAGGCAGGACCGAGCTTCTGGATTCGATGCCGCTTTGGGCGGCGCAAATAATGGTGGCCCTGCCGAAAGACCACGCGCTGGCCGAGAAGGCAACCGTCTATTGGTCCGAACTAAAGGGCGAGCGGTTTCTTGTGCCTCACGATGATCCTGGTCCCGACATCCGCAATATCATCCTTAGTCATCTCGCAGCACCTTCCGATCATCCGGAGATCATCACGCGGCAGCTGAGCCGGGAAAGCATCCTGGGCGAGGTCGCGAGCGGGCAGGGGATCAGCCTGCAGTGCGAAAACACGCAGCCTGTCCTCGGGCAGGGCGTTGTCCTTCGGCCCGTGCATGATGGCAACGGCGGCGTCCGGCTCGGCTACATCGCCTGCTGGCGGCCGGACAATTCCAACCCGGTTATCAAGAACTTCTTCGAAATCTTCCGTTTTGTCGATTGAGTCAACGGCTGCCACGCGTCAGCCAGCGAACGCGCCTACGACGGCGCAAGTATTTTACGAACGCTTACGCCCGTCCACGACGCCCAGGATTCTCTTGTTGCTGAGCGCTTATTTCTGCCTTTCTTGAATGTCTCCGTCGCGATCCGCCGCCTGGCCGATCGCCGGAAGCGGGGACCACATGCCGGGACGTCACCATCAGAACCAGGAAGCGATCTCGCGCGGCGCGCGCATGCTGCGCACGGGCCTGCTATCGCGCGACATCTCGAAGACCCGGCCGTGGTTGAGGTCATGCTGAATCCGGACGGCCGCCTCTGGGTCGACCGGTCGAGAGAAGGGCTGGCAGACACCAGCGAGACATTGCCTGCCGCCGACGGTGAACGAATTGTCCGTCTCGTCGCCCACCACGTCGGCGCCGAGGTTCGTCCTGGAAGCCCCGCGTTTCCGTGGAACTTCCAGAAACCGGCGAGCGCTGCGAGGGCCTGCTTCCGCCCCGTGGTCGCTGCCACCACCTTCGCGATTCGCAAACCCGCCGTCGCCGTCTTCACGCTTTCCGACTACATCGCGGCCGAAATCATGGCCGACGCGCAGGCCGATGTCCTGCAGATCGCGGTCGAGCGGCGGAAGAACATCCTCGCCGCCGCCGGCACTTCCACCTGCAAGACGACGTTGACCAATGCTCCTGGCCGAAGTCGCCAAGTCTTCCGATCTCGTCAAATCGTCGCTGCGTCTCAGACCCGACCACATCCCCATCGGCGAGGTACGTGGCGCTGAAGCACTCGATCTCCTCAAGGCCTGGGCACCGACCACCCGGGCGGCATCGGCACCATTCACGCCAATTCCGCAATCGGCGCACTCCGGCGCCTCCAATAGCTGGTGGAGGAAGCGGTGGTCACGGTGCCCCGGGCGATGATCGCCGACACCATCGACCTGATTGCCGTGCTCTCCGGCCGCGGCATTGCCCGTCGGCTTGCCGAGATCGCGTTTGTCGACGGGCTCGATCCGGTGACCAGCGACTACCGCACCTGCGGCACATCCCCCAACCGACCGCCAACCGCTTCCGAGAGGAGAAGAGGAATGACCGTGTCCGCCATGTCCCGATTTCGCCAGTCCCGCCGTCAGTTCATGCGGGCGACAGCGTTCCTGTCCATCTTCGAAATGACAGCGCTGCCGGCGTATGCCTCCGCCTTTTGTCATGCGTATGCGCGGTGCAAATTGCTAACGGAAGCCGGACTTTGCTGCGAGGATCGGAGCTGGTGTATTACTCAGAACGCAAACGAACTCGTTATATTGTTGTATTCGTTAGGATATCCTTCATATCGAAACCAAATCAATCAACCCAGTTTTGTCCCCCTTCAAGCGATAATGCCGTCCAGATTCGATCGGCAGAGGTTCGCGTAAAGGGTGGAAAGCCATTGGCCAATGGCTCTTCAGATCTCTAGAAGTGACAAGGAACTTCCCAAAATATGCATCGAAATATGAGGTCATTCCGTGGCAGAGGCCGGAGCTGTGGGCGATGACACGGTGTTCAACCGGATTCAGGGCGTTTGGATTTAGATAGTCATAGTTCCTAAAATGAATAGTTGGCGAGAGGCGCACAAAATCATGCTGCATCTGGGTAACCGTGAAGTATGCACGTTCGGCAAACAGGTTAAACCCAGAAAGATCAACCCCGCATTGGTCAAACACAGAATTTTCCTCAAAAGCTTGTACGTCACTGCATAGAAACCCGAATTGCTGAACCCGATCTGGTATGACAACTGTAGTAGGACTGGCGATTTGGCGGATGTCCTCCGCGATCGCCTCAAAGCCCTCACCAACGACTCCTGCGTCTAATGTCTCTGTGAAGATGATGTCAGGTGCCGAAGGAAGGTCGCCGTCTAAGATTGCTTGCCTTGAGGATTTTGCAATCACAGCAATGCAATCCTGCAAATGATTGGCGTGTATAATCTGCCGCGCAGTGTCCGCAATTCGCTCATCCATCTCGCATGTGAATACTCTTCGAGCCCCATATCTGGCGAAGAGCATCGCCGGAAGGCCGGCGCCAGTTCCGATTTCAACAACAGTCTTCCCAGTGACATTGCAAGATGCAATAGCTGCCTCTATTGCTGTATTTCGTGCGGGGTCCCGCATCATTTTGAAATGCCACCTGGGCACTTTCACATACGCGTCAGCGGGTGATTTGATTTCATTCATTTCGGTACTCCCAGAAGGTGTAACGCTGTCTCGTGAACCGCGATCGAGAACGGCCAGATCGGCGTGTGTGAGCTACAAAGCTTCCACAACGCCTCATTCAAACTGAAAACAAGCTGTTCTCGCTTAGGCTCGACCTTCGCGCGGCCGTTCCGGCTCGAGAAGGAAGCAGCAATAATCGTACCAAGCATACAGATTGTAGGACATCTCCACCCAAAATCCTGGGGGAGTTGTAGCGCCCCCAAGTTGGGCGCGCCGCCGTGCCTGGTGCTGGAACTTGTATTCGAGCCTTAGCGCATGCTCAGCTACCTGCTAAAGTGTCTACCGCACCCTTATCGCAAGCCTCTCGGACTGTTGAAGGCTCAGGCTACGGAGCCCTCGATGTCCACCTTCGTATGAGTCGTTCATGGCTTCTCCTGTCCCAACAATTGGCCGATCTCCAACAAGGTTGCGCCGGAGCGGACAAACGAGGCGGCAAAGATAGGGCCTATTCTAGTGGAGGGCAGGCGTAGCCGCCAATTCAGGCACAGTCGAGCGCCAAATCGGCGATCACCGTGACGGCGCTGCGCGAGAGACCACGCAGCCCTAGGCGCCGTAACTGGATCTTCGCAGTGCAGCGCGGGCCAATCGTGCCACCGTCATGCTCACCCTCGTTGTGACCTGTCGTCCAGCGACGTTGATCAGAAAGCATGGCTCGGAGCATATGCTAAGCGCCGGTCTTCCTGTCGCCAGCCGCATGGTGCGCTACGAGATACCTCGATGACGCCTCAGCCGTACCTGGACTAGTGCCCGTCCATAGTGTGCTGCGAACGTGACGTTCGACATCCTCGGGCATTGTTTTCGACGCGCGCGGTATGGGGAACGCAAAGCGGGCGACTCGAAGCGGAGCCACGCGGTGGCGGTCTGAACGATCAGTTGTCGCGACCATCGTTCATCTCCCGCCCGACCTTGGGCAAGCTGATGGGCGGCCCACCTTTGGGCCCGCTGAGAGAATATCCTGAGGCGTGACAGGCCTGTCATGCGGAAGATCGATCCATCGGGCGACGATCAGGAGTTCTCTGGCAGTCCGCAGCAAGGTGGCATGCGCAACCACATCCCCTGTGGCGCGATGCACAAGATAGCGCTGTCGCTCGTCAGCTGCCGGACCTGCTTGATGACGTACCAGAACCTTAGGGTAATTGAAGAGCGCGTCGAACATGATCGGAACTCCGGGTTGATGAGGAGGTTCGACCACTATCGGTCCGCTAATTATTATGTGGCGCGCGAAAGCGCCTTCACGGCGGAAACGCTGGGCGCCGCGCTCGAGCGCCACATCCGATGCGAACAGCTCGCCCAGTTCGATTGTCGCCGCCGCGCCCGCCTTGCCCCCAAATCTCTTCGGAGCCTATGAATCACGCCCAAGGCTCGGCGGCGAGCGACTTCTTCAATAGATGGGGTGATTGGGGTCTCAGCCGCGCCTAACTGCGGGCGGCTACTCCTGTCGGGATGTGGGAGCGTGGTCGATGTGAATCGCCACAAACATCGGGAAGTAGCAGCCATGAAGTATTTTGCCGGACTTGACGTGTCTTTGGAAGAGACCGCGATTTGCGTCATCGATGAGAGCAGTCGGATCGTGAAGGAAACACGAGCGGCAAGCGAACCGCAGGCTTTGTCCGATGCGTTGCGGAAACTCGATCTGCCGCTGGATCGCATCGGCTGGAAGCGTGCTCGCTGACGGCCCTGGCTTCACCATGGATAGTGTGCCGAAGGCCTGCCTGCGATCTGTATCGAGACGCGCCAGGCCAACGCGGCCATGAAGACGATGCCCAACAAGACCGATCGCAACGATGCCCGCGCGCTCGCGCAGATCATGCGCATGGGCTGGTATCGGCAGGTGCATGTGAAGAGCCGGCAATGCCGGTTGTGGCGCGCGCTGTTGGTGGCCCGCCCCACGGTGCTGAACGAGATGCGCAGGATAGAGAACGTGGTACGCGCCATCCTGCGCGAGGCTGGTGTCAAGCTTGGCAGGCCCTCGCGCACTGCCTTTGCTAATGGTGTGCGCGAGCTGGCAGACGCCGAGGCGATGGTGATGGTCGAGCCGCTGCGTTCGATCCTCGGCTCCATGCTCAAGGAGTTCGCCCGCCTGACAAAGCAGGTTCTCGACATCGTGCGCAAGGAGGGAAGAAGTCTGTCGGCGACTGATGAGCGCGCCCGGCGTCGGGCCGATCACCGCGCTCACCTTCCGCGCCACGATCGACCGGCCGGAGCGTTCGGTCAGCAGCGCGACAATCCGGGAGAGAGGTCTCACCTTGATCGCAGCGCCGCATCGGCTCCTCGCGGGCAGTGGGAGCGCATCTGGGCCTGACGCCGGCGCGATACCAGTCCGGTGAAACCGACATACCGGGCAGAGTCAGCTGCTGCCGCGACGAACTCGCCCGCACTGCCCTCTACGAGGCAGCACATTCGCTGCTCGTGCGCTCGAGGAAATGGTCGAGCTTGTGTGCCTGGGGCATGAACATCGCCAAACGCCGCGGCATGGCGCGAGCCCGCGTGGCGGTAGCCCGCAAGCTGGCCGTCATCCTGCACCGCATGTGGGCCGACGGAACCGAATTCCGCTTTGGAAAGGAAGCCGCCGGTCCGCATCGACATGAACAAGGAACAAAGGGACAAATACGAACACAGACGTAAGCGACAAGCCGGGGCCGTTCAGGCGGCGTAGTTCCATGGCATGAGCGCGTCGATTTCACTGCTGGGCCATCCATTCGCAAGGCGCTCAAGCGTCTGGGTCAACCAAGCTTGCGGATCGACTGCATTCATCTTTGCCGTTTGCAGGAGCGTCGCGATGGTCGCCCAAGTCCGGCCGCCACCGTCGCTTCCAGCGAATAGACTATTTTTTCTCGTGATCGCTTGGGGTCTGATTGCTCGCTCGACTATGTTGGAGTCGAGTTCGATGCGGCCGTCGGTCAGGAAGCGCTCGAAGATGTCTCGACGCGAGATGGCATACCGCAGAGCTTCGGCGAGTTTGGATTTTCCAGAGACCCGTGGCAGGGTCGCCTGCCAGAGAGTGAAGAGGTCACGGACGATCGCTGCGGAGATCTCCTGGCGTGCAGCGACACGAGCTTCAGGGCTTTGGCCGCGCACACGCTCCTCGATCTCCCATAACCTCGCCATACGCTCGACGGTGTCTGTAGCGACCTTCGAGCTCTTTGCGACATGCAACTCGTAGAACTTTCTCCGGCTGTGCGACCAACAGCCGGCCAGGATGGCGCTGTCATTGCCTCCATCTTTCCGGACGAGCTTGTTATAAGCGGCATATCCGTCGACCTGCAGGATTCCACGATAGCCGCTCAGGTGTCGTGCGACACACTCGGTGGCTCGACTGTCCTCGAAGCGATAGGCTACCATCGGTGGACCGCTGCCCCCAAAAGTCCGGTCATCCCTGGCATACGCCCATAGCCATGCCGTCTTCGCTGATCGGCGAGGATATTGAGCTCGAACCCCAGCTTGCCCATCCATTGAGCCATCAGCTTGCGGTCGAGTTCGACCTTGTCGCGTGCGTAGATGGCTTCCTGGCGATAGAGTGGCAGCCCGTCGGCATATTTGGAAACGGCGATCTGGGCCAGAAGTGCTTCCGTCGGAATGCCACCTTCGATGATATGTGCCGGAGCCGCCGCCTGGACGACACCATCCTCGTTCCTAAAGGCATACTTCGGCCGGCGGGTGACGATGACACGGAACTTCGCTGCCACGACATCCAGCCGCTCGGAGACGTCTTCTCCAATCAGGATTTTGGTCTTACCTGCATGTTCTGGAAGCTCTTCCGGTTCGATCACGACCTCGACGCGCTCAAGATGAGGCGCAAAGCCCTTGCGTGGCCGCGGAGCGCGTTTGCTGTCCGCGCTACCGCGGCCTTTCGTGACCTGAGCCTTGATCGTCGCAATGCCGGTCTCGATCTCTTCGAAGACAAAGGCATGCTGCTCGTCATCGACGGTGGATGATGCAAGCCTTTCCGAGCGTCGGCCAAATCGGGCGCGATCGAAAGCCTTCAGGATCTGCGTCAGCCGCTCGATGCGCTCATCGGCGTCCGCGTTGCGGGCCTCTAGATCGTCAACCTGCTTCTCCAAAGCCTCGACGCGGGCTGCTTTTGCGGCCATGGCAAGAACCATGGCTTTGAGAGCCTCTACATCATCCGGGAGCTCAATCTCGGGCCGCGTCATGGGTATGATCAGAGCATATTTTGCCGCGCTCCGCCCATGCTTTCAGGGACCTGATTCACTTCGCCGCAGCGGTTTTACCCAACAATCTCGGGAGGCTTCACCGGCGTGGATCGAACCCGCTTCCAGTCCATTCCGTCGACTAAAGCCAGAAGCTGGGCATGATTGAGCTGGACGCGATGATGGCCGATCCGGGGCCAGCAGAACTGGGCTTTTTCCAGCCGCTTCGCATAGAGGCAAACGCCGGAGCCATCCCACCACACGATCTTGACTCGGTCTGCTCTCTTGGCCCGAAAGACATAAAGTGCACCGTTGAACGGATCACTGCCAGCATCCCGTACCAGCGAAAGCAAGCTGTCCGGCCCCTTTCGGAAGTCGATGGGATGGCTCGCAAGAAAGACCTTCACGCCGGACGGGATCATGCCGACCGCACCGCTCGGATCACCCGCTGCAGGTGTGCTTCGCCGATATCTGCGTCGGCCCGGATAACGACGTCGCCGATGATAAGCTCGATCATCGCACGTGTGCCAATCGTCCCAGTCTCCGTCTGACCAGCCCGATCTTGCGAGGAGGATCGTTGTCCGTCACGAGCATCACGACGCCAGCCAAATAGCTGCGAGGGATGTATGCCGATGCGATGCGCAATGGCTGAGACGCTTGCGCCGGGCTCCATTGCCTCGTAAGCGCATAGGCGACCCCACGTAGCATCCAGATAGAAAATCACTCATTTTCAGCATGAATCATGCTGGGAATCCTATGAGTGAAGATATGAATCATGGTCGTACGTTCGAAATTCTGACGGCGGAGCCGGTGCGAACGCGGCGGAAACCGAAGTCGTGGTCAGATGAGGCGAAAGCTCTGATCCTGGAACAAGCGCTGGCTCCGGGCGCGAATGTCTCTGCGGTCGCGCGTGCCCATGGAATGGACCCGTCGCAGCTCTTTGGATGGCGGCGAGTAGCCCTCGCATCTGGTTCGGTTCAGCGCCTGAGAGCAACCGAAAACGATGAGGCGTTTACTCGTTTCGAGGCGGTGCGGACGGACACTGTCGAGATCCAGGTGGGCGACACGACACTTCGCGTCAGCGCTTCGATCGATCCGGCGCTGCTGAGCGGCATTGTCAGGGCGGTACGGCAAGCATGATCGCTTCGGGTGTCGTGGTCTATGTGTCGTGCCAACCGGTCGACTTCCGCAAAGGCGCTGCGTCGTTGATGGCCCTGGTGCGGGATGGCGGCCTCGACCCCTTTAGCGGTGCTCTTTATGTATTCCGCTCAAAACGGGCAGACCGGATCCGCATTGTCTGGTGGGACGGCAGTGGGGTCTGCCTTTACGCAAAAATACTCGAGGAAAATGGCTTCTGCTGGCCTGTCCCGTCTGCTGCCCGCGTCCGTCTCGACCATGCGCAATTAATGGCACTTCTGGCCGGAATGGATTGGAAAAAGATCCGCTCCGCCAAGGTGCGGCGGCCACTTTCGATCGGCTGATGACGATGTGCGGCAAGATGAATCATGTTGCTGTAAGTGTTGGGAAATCGGCTGATTTTATGCTCTATTACGCGCATGGTTTTACCCGGTCCCGACCTTCCTGACGACGTCGATGCGCTGAAAGCGATGATCATCGCTTTGAACGCAGAGAAGGCTGCGACTGACGCCGAAATTGCCCGAATGAAGGCTGTCCAACAGAAAGCCGACGAGCGGATCACCACTTTGACGGCGATCTTGAAGGTTTTGCAGCGGGCCCAAAACGGTACACGCTCCGAGCGACTGCGGCTGGCGATAAACGACGAGCAGATAGACTTCGCTTTTGAGGAGGTCGAGACTGGCCTTGCGGCGATTGATAGCGAACTCGGCCAAGTGGGCAAAGAGCGGCCAAAAAGGGAGGCGCGGCCTCGCAAAGGTTTTGCCGCCCATCTCGAACGCATCGAGGAAGTGATTGAGCCGGAGATCCCCGACGACTGCCAAGGCTTGGAAAAGGTTCTGATCGGTGAAGACCGATCCGAGCGGCTCGACGTCATACCGCCGAAGTTCAGGGTCATCGTCACACGCCGCCCGAAATATGCGTTCCGCGAACGTGACGGCGTGCTGCAGGCTTTGGCACCCCCGCATATCATCGAAGGTGGGCTGCCGAGCGAACGGTTGCTGGCTTATATTGCTGTGTCGAAATATGCCGACGGCCTTCCGCTCTACCGGCAGGAGGCGATCTATCTGCGCGACAGCGTGGTTCTCAGCCGCTCTTTGATGGCCCAATGGATGGGGCATCTGGGCTTCGAGCTGCGGATCTTGGCGGATTACATCTTGGAGCGTATCAAAGCCAGTGAGAGGATATTTGCAGACGAGACGACCTTGCCGACGCTGGCTCCCGGCTCTGGTAGAACGATGAAGGCGTGGTTATGGGCCTACGCTTGCGATGACCGACCGTTTGGCGGGTCTGGCCCGCCGATGGTTGCCTATCGCTTCGAAGACAGCAGGGGTGGCAAGTGTGTCGCGCGTCATCTCGCCGGGTTTAGTGGCATCCTGCAAGTGGATGGGTACTCGGCTTATACCAGCATGCTCAAGGAGCGCGGCAAGTCCGGCAGCAATGAAACGATCAAGCTGGCCGGATGCTGGGCACATTTACGCCGAAAGTTCTACGAGCTGCATGTCGGCGGCATTAATGACGCTGCAACGGCGTCGATCACAGCGATGACGGGGCTTTGGAAGGTTGAAGACGAGATCCGCGGCAGTGATGCCGAAACGCGCGCGAGGCGCCGTCAGGAGACGTCCGCTGGCATCGTCGCCGATCTCTTCCACTTGTGGGAGAAGGAACTCTCCAAAGTCTCCGGAAAGTCCAAGACTGCTGAGGCGATACGCTACGCCCTGACACGCCGGGAGGCGCTGGAGCACTTCTTGACGGACGGTCGCGTCGAAATCGACTCCAACATCGTCGAGCGTGCCATCCGGCCCCAAACCATTACGAGGAAGAATAGCCTCTTTGCCGGTAGCGAGGGAGGCGGAGAGACATGGGCGACGATCGCCACACTTCTACAGACGGCAAAAATGAACAACGTCGATCCGCTTGCCTGGCTATCTCAAACGCTCACCCGCATCGCAAATCGCTGGCCAGCCGCTGATATTGAGCTGCTCATGCCATGGAACTTCAACGCCAACGCTACCGGCTAACCGCTTACATTGCCTCAGCCACAGCCCGCGCTTTAAAATCATCGGACCAGCGGCGCCGAAATTGCCGTGGGGCGCCCTCAAGCCGTTCCGGAACAGCCTCGATCATATGGAAGTTTCTAGTTCCAGAGCTAGGCGCAGACATAGAAGCTCACAGTTTGTGAATCGTCTGTCCGCAATACAGCGGCCAACGCTACTGACGCCAGATGGGGTCAGCTTGTCGCTTACACACAGACGTTCGCCCGAGAGGGTGATCCGGATCGTTCCCGTGGGAACGTTAGCAAGGCGATCTCGTTAGCTGGCACGATCCTGGGCGAATTCTCCGAGGTCGTTCAACAGATTGAGATGCCTCGCTCTCCTAACCCCATCATGCGGCGGCTGCGCGCCGACCGCGAAGAGAGCGAGTGGCCCGCGGGGCGACGTGATCCGGATGACAGGAAAAGCTTAACCTCATCGACCCCAATCAGAGAAGCCTGCTAGCGTCCCTACCGCGACCACTGGGTATCGCTAGCTCGCTGGTGCAACGCCAGCCGGTCGAATGGGGACACGGAAACTCCAAAGACTGAGAAGCGAGGATTGCTGCTTGGCAAGTGATACAAGCGTCGGAGTGTTGGATATCCAACGCTAATTCCGAATGCCTCCCGTGCTTCGATCGAGGCTGGCGCGGCATCTATAAGCAGTCTCGGCCTGTGAAACTCTGTTCCTTGCTCTCGCAATATCTCGCTTACCAGCCTGTGGCCGAACTCGTCAACAGCCTTGTCAGTCAAGGAAAGCGGCATAAAGGAAGTATCAAGCATGATGGGCGTTCCGTCGGCTGATATGATTGTTCGTAAACAAAGCATTGCTCCACATGGAGGTTTGAACACACTCAAGGCAGGAATTCTAATTCTCTCTCTTGTTACTGAAATCAACTGAATCCTAGGTTTTAGCCGCACGCGCTGAGGTTCAGTGAGTTCGCTGAGGAAGAAGTCGAGGTTGCAAAGCATCCTACAGCTCTCTCGCACAAAGGTTCCGAGCCCTGGACTCGTTCGCAATATTCCAGCTCGCTGAAGGTCTTGGAGCGCTCGCTTGATAGTTATGGCACTTACTTTGAAATCTCTCGCCAACTCAGCAGTAGATGGCAGCTGCTGCCCTGTCTTATAGTGGTTTGCGAAGACGCGCTGCATGATCTCTTCTCGGATCTTCTCGTGTAGCGGCCTATGGACACTCCGCGGCATTCGGCAAGCTCCCAAAAGTTGCGTGAATCTGACCCTGGTCTGGTTTCTGAGCAACACCATGTTTGCGACAGCTAAACGCGCCTGCGACGTAAAGCTCGCCTCCCGTAAGGCTGGTACTCACCAGTGCCAGCAAGACACACGGTCGGGAAACACGATGCGCTCGTTTAGAGCTCACGTTCATTTCCCTAAACCAATTCTAGTTCGAAGATGTTTTGAGTCCCTGCCGGGCCCTGATAAGTAACGTCTGTATCTCGAAAGCCCGCATTGAGATATACGAGCCTGGCAGTCACGTTGCGGACATTGACGCCCAGCATGAGTCGTTTGATGGACGGCCGATTCGCCAAAATCCATTGCGCGGCAAGTTGAGCGGCCGCCCTGCCATACCCATTGCCCTGGTATGCCCGGCCCACCCGGAGACTGTGCAGAGTGAAAACCTGCGGCGGCGCCCATTCCGGAACGGCCGCTCCCTCGCGGAGGATAAAAAAGCCAACAGTTTCATCGCGGGCCACTATAGCGAAAGCGTGATGCAGCCCAGGTGTCGAGGCATTTCGAAGCTCTAAAAAGGATGCTTCTAGAGGATCGACAAATTGTTCTTGCTCGGCCTCCAACTGTAGATGGGCAACTTTCGAATGGTCAAAGGGAGATAGCTCCTGCAACGTCGTTACCGGATGGGCGTCAGCCGCTTCGGCGCTAAGTGGGAGCGTGTCGGATTCGAGAGTGAGTCGATTGACCGGTTGTCGGTGTGGGCTCACTGATTGGCTAGATAAACGTTCGATGCTGCCCGAGAGTACATCACGGAGTGTTCGTCTCCCCCAAGGATAGGAGGACCAAGCCGTCAATTCTTCTGTGGGAGCCGCGACTTCAACTGGTTGTTGCCGCAGGCTCCCAGACCAGTTAGGAACAGTTGAGAGCCACTCTTCATCATATACAGTTTCGACGTACCTGTGACCTTCATCAGGAAAGATAGCAACGACTTTCTTTTCGGGATTCTTGCGAGACCACCAATCGGCGACCTTATATGCCGCACCGCTTGTCGGGCCCATGTATAGCGAGTGATCCCGAAGAAGCTCGTGAGTTGCATCAAAAACCTCGGCGGGCGTTACCCAATGAACTTCATTGAAGTGGCTGTGATTAACATTAGACGGAATGATCTCACCCCCTAGCCCGCTAAGATCTTCTTGCGTACCGATTGGTTGCCCAAACAGAACGGAATTTGGAGTATCAACTCCAACGACATGCAAATCGGGGAAGGGGACCCTCAGGAACTTGGACGTGCCGCACATGGAGCCCCCCGAGCCTACGGGACCAACCAAGCAGTCGATCTTTCCCAGTCGGTGGATAAGCTGTTCGGCGAATTTGGCGTATGAGAGCGGGTTATCCGGGTTGGAGTATTGGGAAGGCCAATAGCTATTGGGTGTCATTTTTAGGAATTCCGCGAGTCGGTTCAACCGCGCCTGTTGAATTCCACCGGTGAGCGCGGGCTCCTTGACAATTTCTACGTGTGCGCCAAGCCGCATAAGCCGCCTATGAAGGTGTCGGTCGAGCCCCCAGTCGCTAACCAGTATACATTTGTAACCATGCTGTACCGCAAGCATAGCCAACGCAAGACCGAAAGTGCCGGACGAGGACTCGCAGATTGTGGCGCCTGGTTTCAGTAATCCTCGCTCCACTGCTCGCTCAAGGATGAACCGCGCAGGGAGCAGTTTCATAAGAAAGAAGCTGGCGCCATACAGACCATCGCTTAACTTAGCGATTCGGGGATTCTCGAAATCCTCAAGATTCCGCATTAAAGTTCGGTTCGACACATCTGTTCTCCAAAGGTTGGATTTCAGTGAGGGATGATTGAGGACTCAAAACCCGAGATTCTCAGGTCATGCCTTGCAAGCTCTACGTTTCCCGCGCTCTTCTCTTTCGTTGGGTCGAACATCAGGCCAACAACTGTTCCGCTGTGTGCGACCTGTATACCAACTGCACCATGACGAGCGCCGATCGCTTCGATCTCGTGCAGCCTCGGTTTTCTCAGGAACCTCTCATTGATCCGGGCGCTTGCCGTGGCAACTCGGCCAAGCAGATCGAGATCGGAAGCTTCGAGCGCTTTCCGCAGGGCACTCCGCAGCGGGCGGAAGAGTTCAATCTCGGAGGAGCTATATCGCGCAGACTTGAATGCCAACGTATCAATGGTTTGGCCGGCTGCCGTATCGACGCTGATCAGGTCTATGGGAGGGAGCGGGTTCCTGAATGCCTCGATCACCTTGCCCTCGCGTTGCGCGAAGAGCACAGCCACCTGCGAAAACAATGTAGAATCGCATGCCATTTCGGCACGCACCGCGATTTCCATCACAATGTCGGGCGTTGGCGGGCTGTGCAGAGAATCAAAAACTGCCAAGATGCTGGCTAGTACATCAGCAGTGGACGAACCCATGCCGCGTCCAATGGGAATGTTGCTGGCAATGGCCAGGTGCCCACCGGTCCCGCCTCTCCCAAGCGTTTCGAGCGAGAGTTCTACGGCCAGCTTTGACTTTTTGCGATGTATGGGCGTGACCGACACTCCGGCTTCATCCCGCGGCCTAAATTCTGCCTTCGAGTTGAGGTGGCGGCATGGCAACGAAATGAGACCTCGGTGCAGGTTTCCTTCCCAGTCCTCAAAAACGCCCTGGATGAGCTCGCCATGGTGTCCGATAGCCTCACCGTGTCCTTCCACAATACGCATGATTGGTCTTCCCAACAGCTAGGCGCTCAATCTTCTGGTCCAGGGTAAATGAACGTGGCGATCAAAAAGCACTGGGCGCTATTATTCGTGGAACACGGTACTGCAAATGTCGTGCCAACTATGAGTGTAGAGCTGAGGAGGGGCCGAGATGATAATCTTCAATGGTTAGAGTAGGAGCGAGAACACCAGTGATAACCACAGTGTCGCATAGTCGACAAATCGGACGTTGGTGTCAGTTGCTTTTGTTTCCCAGGAGTTCCACGAAATCCATTCGTGAGGATGCGTTAGCGCGAGCTTGAAGGCCTTCCGATGGAAGTTTCGGTGGAGCTGTTGAGGCACGATCGACCTTCCGTCGAAACTTTCCGTTGTGTCGACTAAATCGCCGCCTGCCACGCATCTGCGAACGCGCATACGGCAGCGCAAGTATTTTTACGAGCGCTTACGCCAGGCTACGACGCGCTCGATTATCTTGTTGCTGATCGCATATTTCTACCTTTCTTGATTGTCCCCGTCGCGATCCGCCGCCTGGCCGATCGCCGGAAGCGGGGACATCATGTCGGGACACCATCACCAGAACCAGGAAGCGATGTCGCGCGGCGCGCGCATGCTGCGCACCGCGCTCGGGACGTCGATCGCCCGTCACCTCGAAGACCCTGCCGTCGTCGAGGTAATGCTCAATCCGGACGGCCGGCTCTGGATCGACCGTCTAAGGGATGGGCTTGCTGACACCGGCGAGACATTGCTCGCCGCCGACGGAGAACGCATCGTCCGTCTTGTCGCCCACCACGTTGGCGCCGAGGTGCATCCCGGGAACCCACGTGTCTCGGCGGAGCTTCCGGAAACCGGCGAGCGCTTTGAAGGCTTGCTTCCTCCCGTCGTTTCGGCAGCCACCTTCGCCATCCGCAAACCGGCGGTCGCCGTCTTCACGCTCTCCGACTATGTCGATGCCGGGATCATGACCGAGGCCCAGGCAGATGTGCTGCGCCTCGCGGTCGAACGGCGCAAGAACATCCTCGTCGCCGGCGGCACCTCCACCGGCAAGACGACGCTCACCAATGCGCTGCTCGCCGAAGTCGCCAAGTCTTCCGATCGGGTGGTGCTGATCGAGGACACGCGCGAGCTGCAATGCGCCTCGCCGAACCTCGTGTCGCTCCGAACCAAGGACGGCGTCGCCTCGCTGTCCGATCTGGTCAAATCGTCCTTGCGCCTCAGGCCCGACCGCATTCCGATCGGCGAGGTGCGTGGCGCCGAAGCGCTCGATCTCCTGAAAGCCTGGGGCACAGGCCATCCGGGTGGCATCGGCACCATTCACGCCAATTCCGCAATCGGTGCGCTGCGGCGGCTAGAACAACTGGTTCAGGAAGCGGTCGTCACGGTGCCCCGGGCGGTGATCGCCGACACCATCGACCTCATTGCCGTGCTCTCCGGCCGCGGCGTTGCCCGCCGGCTTGCCGAGATCGCGTTTGTCGACGGGCTCGATCCGGTGACCGGCGACTACCGCACCCTCAACGCCCACCTTCCTCCCGATCACCAACCGCTCCCGAAAGGAGAAGACACATGACCTTGCCCGCAGCTTTTCTATTTGAGAGAGCCCGCCGACGTCTCATTTTGGCGACCACGCTGGCCTCCATCACGTTGATGACTGCGCTGCCCGCGCATGCCTCCGGTTCGTCCATGCCCTGGGAGGAACCACTCGAAAAAATCCTCGAAAGCATCGAGGGGCCAGTCGCCAAGATCGTCGCGGTGATCATCATCATCGCCACGGGCCTCGCACTTGCGTTCGGCGATACCTCCGGCGGCTTCCGCCGGCTGATCCAGATCGTTTTCGGCCTGTCGATCGCTTTTGCGGCGTCGAGCTTCTTCCTCTCCTTCTTCTCCTTCGGCGGCGGGGCTTTGGTCTGATGGCGGCGTTCGGCTCTGAACATGATGAGATCCGCGGCTATTACGCACCGGTCCGCCGCGCGCTGACTGAGCAAATCCTGCTTGGCGGTGCGCCGCGGGCGGTCGCGATCGTCAACGGCACACTCGCCGGCGCCGTCGGTCTCGGGCTTCGCCTCTGGCTTGCCGGACTGGCAATCTGGGCGATCGGCCATTTCGCGGCGGTCTGGGCGGCGAGGCGCGACGCGCAGTTCGTCGATGTCGGCCGCCGGCACCTGCGCTATCCGGCGCATCTTGGCGTGTGAGGTCCGACGATGTTGAACCTTGCCGAATACCGAAAGAAGAATGCCGGCCTCGCCGATTTCCTGCCCTGGGCGGCGCTCATTGCCCCCGGCGTCGTCCTCAACAAGGATGGCTCGTTCCAACGGACCGCGCGATTTCGCGGGCCCGACCTCGATAGCGCCACGCCAGCAGAACTCGTGGCAACGACTGCACGCCTCAACAACGCGCTCCGCCGTCTCGGCTCCGGTTGGGCCGTCTTCGTCGAGGCGCAGCGCAATCCCGCCAATGACTATCCCGAGAGCCTGTTTGCCGACGCGGCCTCCGCCCTGGTCGATGTCGAGCGGCGTGAGCAGTTCGAGGAAAGCGGCTTGTTGTTCGAGAGCAGCTATTTCCTCAACTTCGTCTGGCTGCCGCCGGCCGAAGAAGCCTCACGCATGGAGGCCTTGCTCTATGAAGGGCGCGAACGCTCCGGTGTCGATCCATGGGAGCTGTTGAAAGGTTTTGTCGACCGCACCGACCGGGTGCTGCATCTCTTCGAAGGCTTCGTGCCGGAAGCCGGCTGGCTCGGAGATGAGGAGACGCTGACCTACCTGCATTCGACCGTTTCGGTATCACGCCACCGCGTGCGGGTGCCAGAAACGCCCATGCATCTCGATGCGCTGCTCGCCGACCAGCCGCTGGCCGGCGGTTTGGAGCCGCGGCTCGGCGACGTCCATCTGCGCACGCTGACGGTGATCGGATTTCCGACCATCACCTTTCCCGGCATTCTCGATGATCTCAACCGGCTCGCCTTCTCCTACCGCTGGTCGACACGCGCAATCATGCTCGACAAGACGGACGCGACGCGCCTTGTCACCAAGATCCGGCGGCAGTGGTTCGCCAAGCGCAAATCGATTGCTGCGATCCTAAAAGAGGTGCTCACCAACGAACAGTCTGTACTCGTCGATTCCGATGCCGCGAACAAAGCGAACGAGGCCGATGCCGCGCTGCAGGACCTTGGTACCGACCAGATCAGCGAAGCCTACGTTACCGCCACCGTCACTGTCTGGGACGCCGATGCGCGCATCGCCGAGGAAAAGCTGCGGCTCGTCGAGAAGATCGTCCAGTCCCACGATTTCACCTGCATCGCAGAAACCGTCAATGCGATCGAGGCCTGGCTCGGCAGCCTTCCCGGCCATGTCTACGCCAATGTCCGCCAGCCGCCGATCTCGACGCTGAACCTCGCCCATATGATCCCGCTCTCGGCGGTCTGGGCCGGGCCGGAGCGCGATGAGCATCTCGATGCGCCGCCGCTCTTCTACGCCAAAACCGAAGGGGCGACGCCGTTCCGCTTTTCGCTGCATGTCGGTGATGTCGGCCATACGATGGTGGTCGGTCCGACCGGTGCCGGCAAATCCGTGCTCCTGGCGCTGATGGCGCTGCAGTTCCGTCGCTATAAGCATAGCCAGGTCTTCGCCTTCGACTTCGGCGGTTCAATCCGGGCGGCGACACTCGCCATGGGTGGCGACTGGCAGGATCTCGGCGGTTCGATCTCGGATGGTACATCGTTTCTCAACATGGTGGCGCTGCAGCCGCTCGCCGGCATCCATGACACGCCGGAACGCGCCTGGACGGCCGACTGGCTGGTCGACATCTTGATCCGCGAAGGTGTGCCGATCACACCGGAGGTCAAGGAGCATCTCTGGACCGCACTGACCTCGCTTGCCTCCGCGCCTGTTGCCGAGCGCACCATCACCGGCCTGACCGTGCTGTTGCAGTCGACGACGCTCAAGCAGGCGCTTCGGCCCTATTGCATCGGCGGTCCTTATGGCCGTCTGCTCGATGCGGAGATGGAATGGCTCGGCAATGCCTCCGTCCAGGCATTCGAAACCGAAGGCCTGATCGGGACGGGGGCAGCCTCTGCTGTGCTCGCCTATCTTTTCCATCGCATCGAGGCGCGCTTCGATGGTCGCCCGTCGCTGCTCATTATCGACGAGGGTTGGCGGGCGCTCGACGACGGCGGCTTTGCCCAGAAGATCAAGGAATGGCTGAAGACGCTGCGCAAGAAGAATGTCAGCGTGGTGTTCTCTTCCCAGTCGCTTGCCGACATCGAAGCCTCACCGATCGCACCGGTGCTGGTCGAAAGCTGCCCGACACGCATCTTCCTCGCCAACGAGCGCGCTGTCGAACCCCAGATCACGCACGTCTACCGTCAGTTTGGCCTCAACGACCGGCAGATCGAGATCGTCGCCCGTGCGACGCCGAAGCGTGACTATTACTGCCAGTCCCGGCGCGGCAACCGGCTCTTCGAGCTGGGCTTGGGCGCGGTGGCGCTGGCGCTGTGCGCCGCCTCCGATAAGGCCGCCCATGCGGCGATGAATAACCTCGTCGAAGACGGCGAACGGCCCCGCTTCCTGGAAGTCTGGCTTGCTGCCCGCGGCCTCTCCTGGGCCGCCGGTCTCGTGCCAGTCCTCGCCAATGTCGCCGTGCCCGCTGAAACCGATGCCGGTGACCAAATTCCAATCCAGCCATCCCCTGAAGAGGAGACCATTCGATGACCCGATCTGTTTTCCGCACCGGCCATGCCGGCCGCACACTCGCCATTGCGTTTGCCACCACGATGCTGGCGCCCATAGTTGCCGTCACGGCTCTGCCGAGGCCGGCCCATGCGCTGATCGTCTTCGATCCGAAGAACTATACGGAAAACCTGCTGTCGGCTGCACGCGCGCTGGAGCAGATCAACAACCAGATCACCTCACTCCAGAACGAAGCGCAGATGCTGATCAACCAGGCCCGCAATCTGACCAGCCTGCCGACGTCGATGCTTTCTCAGATCGAGGGCAATTTCTCCGAGATGAAAAGCCTGCTCGATCAGGCCGAGCAGCTTGCCTACAACGTCCAAAACATCGATCAGCAGTTCAGCACTACCTACGAGACCTTCGCCACCAGTAAGAACAACGACCAGCTTGTGACGTCGGCGCGCGAACGCTGGCAGCAGTCGGTCACGGCCTTCGAGGATTCCCTGAAGACGGGCGCCGTCGCCGTCAATGGCATCGCCAGCACCCAGGCGCAGACTTCTACCTTGGTCACCGCCAGCCAGTCCGCCGTCGGCGTTCTGCAGGCGGCTCAGGCCGGCAACCAGCTGCTCGCGGTGCAGGCGAAGCAAATGTCCGATCTCACCGCCATGCTGGCTGCGCAGGGCAGGGCGGAAGCGCTCGAGAAGGCGCGCGAAGCCGCTGCCCAGGAGCAGGCGCGCGAGCAGTTCAGCCGCTTCATGACCGGCACCGCCTATAGCCCGTCCAGCGTCCAGATGTTCCATCAGTAGGGAGCTTCCGACCATGGATCTCAAGATCGCCGCCCGGATGACCGCTGTGCTTGCCATTGGAGCAGGACTGACCGCGACGCTCATGGCGATGAGCCAACGACAGGGACCGGAAGAGACCCCCGTCTTCCGGTCGCTGGATCCGGGCGGCGAGCCTCAGATCGACGGGACCCGACAGGAACTGCTGCGCTGCCGTGACCTCGGTCCCGAAGCGCTCAAGGACAAAGCCTGCCTGAAAGCCTGGATGGAAAGCCGCCGCCGCTTCCTGAAACCTGCAGAGTCCGACCGGCCGACGGCGCCGGCATCGAGTGCCGGTGGCACGGTGAAGCCATGAACAATGTCGGCATCATCGATCGCTTCCTGGAGACCTTCACCTCCTATATCGATTCCGGCTTCGGCCTGCTCGGCAGCGAAGTCACGTTCCTCTCTTCGACGCTGATCGCGATCGACATTGTGCTGGCCGGCCTCTTCTGGGCGTGGGGTGCGGATGAAGATGTCATCCAGCGTCTCGTGAGGAAGACCCTCTATATCGGCTTCTTCGCCTACATCGTCGGCAACTTCAACAATCTCGCGCGGATCGTTTTCGAGAGCTTTTCCGGTCTTGGTCTGAAGGCGGCTGGCGCCTCGCTCTCGAGCACCGAGCTCCTGCAGCCCGGCCGCGTTGCCCAGGTCGGTATCGATGCCGGCAATCCGATCCTGCAGGCCGCCGGTGACCTGATGGGGTATGTCAGCTTCTTCGAGAACTTTGTGCAGATCTTCGTGCTCTTGACCGCTTGGGTGATTGTGCTTGTCGCCTTCTTCATCCTGGCAGTCCAGATCTTCGTCACGCTGATCGAGTTCAAGCTCACCACGCTTGCCGGCTTCGTGCTGATCCCCTTCGCGTTCTTCAACAAGACCGCGTTCCTCGCCGAGAAGGTGCTCGGCAATATCGTCGCCTCCGGCGTCAAGATCCTCGTGCTCGCCATCATCGTCGGCATCGGCTCGCGTCTCTTCAGTGAATTCACCGCCGGGTTTTCCGATCAGCCGACGATCTCCGAGGCGCTGTCGCTGGTGCTCGGCGCGCTAGCGCTGATGGGCCTGTCGATCTTCGGACCAGGGATTGCCACTGGCCTCGTCTCCGGCGCACCGCAGCTTGGCGCGGGGGCAGCGGTCGGAACCGGTCTTGCGGCCGCGGGGCTTGGTGCCGCCGGCTATGTCGGCGCCCGCGCGGGCATCGGTGCGGCGGCCGGCGCCGTCGGTGGGGCGATGCGGGGAGGGGCTGCCGTCGCCGGTGGCGCCAGCACCGCCTACGGCCTCGCCAGCGCCTCCTCCGATGCTGGCAGCGCCGGGCGCGCCGCGGCAGGTTTCGCTGGTATGGCCAAGGCCGGCGCCGGCTTTGTGATGAGCAAGGCGAAAGAAGCCACCGGCCGGTCCAGCGAAACGCTGCGGTCGAGCTACGGGGCAGGGCAGTCGGCCGCCTGGAAGGCCACGGGCGGCGGCAACGATGTCGGTGCCGGCGTGGCAGGTGCTGCGGGCGAGAGTGCAGGCGGAGCCGCGCAATCCGCGTCGCCACCGGCCTGGGCCGAGCGCATGCAGCGCAAACAAGCCTTCCAGCATGGTGTCAGCACTGCCGCCCACTCCGTCCGCTCCGGCGATCACGGCGGCGGTTCCATGTCCGTTTCCCTCAATCAGGATGACCACAGATGAACCCGTTCAAACGCGCCTCCGTGCGCTATGCCCGAGCGCCAGAGCCCGAAACACCCTACAGACGAGCCGCCCAAGTCTGGGACGAGCGGATCGGCTCCGCCCGCGTCCAGGCGAGAAACTGGCGGCTGATGGCTTTCGGCTCGCTGCTGCTCGCCGGCGGTTTTGCCGCGGCGCTGATCTGGCAATCGACACGCGGAACCGTCGTTCCGTGGGTCGTGCAGATCGACAGGATTGGCGAGGCACAGGCGGTGGCGCCGGCAATCGCCGACTATCACCCGACCGATCCGCAGATCGCCTGGCATCTCGCCCGCTTCATCGAAAACGTCCGCTCGATCCCGGCCGATGCCGTGATCGTGCGGCAGAACTGGCTCAGCGCCTACGAGTTCACGACCGATCGCGGCGCCGTGGCGCTCAACGACTACGCCCGCGCCAACGACCCGTTCACCAAGGTCGGCAAGGTGCAGGTCGCCGTCGATGTCTCCTCCGTCATCCGCGCCTCGCCCGAGAGCTTTCGCGTCGCCTGGGTCGAGCGCCGCTACGAGAACGGGCAACTGTCCACCACCGAGCGCTGGACCGCCATCCTCACCGTCGTGATCGAACTGCCGCGCACCGCCGACAAGCTGCGCGCCAATCCGCTCGGTGTCTACGTCAACGCCATCAACTGGTCGAAGGAGCTTTCGCAATGAAGGGGGCAATCAGAAAATCCATGAACAAGACCCGATCCGGCCGCGCCACGCTGTTCGCAACAATGCTGCTCGCTTCTACGGCGCTCGCCGGCTGCGCAAAGAAATACATCCCGCCCGAGATCGACTATGACGATGCCGCACCGGCGGTGAAACTTGCCGATCCGGTCGGTCCAGTGAAGGTGGTCGAGGTGGCAAAGCCGCTACCGCTACCCGGGCAGTTGAAACCGATCGAGGAGGTCAGGAAGAAGCCGGAACCGTCCGATCCGAAGGCGCGGATCGCCGCGGCCAACGAGGCGGCGCGCATGCAGCCAGTCCGTGAGGGCTTCATCAACGCGGTGCAGGTCTATCCCTTCGCCATCGGCGCGCTCTATCAGGTCTATGCCGCGCCTGGCCAGGTCACCGACGTCGCGCTGCAGCCGGGTGAAGAGCTTGTCGGCGCCGGCCCTGTGGCTGCCGGCGACACCGTGCGCTGGATCATCGGCGATACCGAAAGTGGCTCAGGCGCGGCCAAACAGGTCCACATCCTCGTCAAGCCGACCCGATCGGAGCTCCAGACCAATCTCGTCATTAACACCAACCTGCGCACCTATCATCTCGAACTGCGCTCGACGGAAAAGACCTATATGGCCTCTGTCTCCTGGCAATATCCGGCCGATCAGCTGATCGCGCTTCGCCGCCAGAACACCCGCGCCGCCGAAACTCAGGCGGTGGCGGCGGGCATCGACATCTCAAAGCTCAACTTCCGCTACCGCATCGAAGGCGATGGCGCGCCCTGGCGGCCGCTACGGGCCTTCGATGACGGATCTAAGGTCTACATCGAATTCCCCTCCGGAATTGCCCAGGGCGAAATGCCGCCGCTCTTCGTCATCGGCGCCTCCGGCAATTCCGAGCTCGTGAACTACCGTGCGCGGCAGAACTACTATGTCGTCGATCGGCTGTTCGCCGCCGCCGAACTCCGGCTCGGCGACAAGGACAGCCAGCGCCGGGTGCGCATCGTGCGCACCGACGGCCGCCGGATTGCCAATCGCACGGCACTGTTCTCCTCGGAGAAAAGCCGATGACAGGTCCGTCCGATCTTAAGGCGGAGTTCCGGCTGCGGCCGGAGCCGGCGCGCGTCACCCGCCTGTCGCGAAAGGTGCTGATCGGTCTCGGCGCCGTATCGAGCCTCGCTATCGCTGCGGCCCTGTTTTTTGCGCTCGACACCGGCCGGCGTGGCAATCAGACGCCGGATGAACTCTACAACACCGAAAACCGTACGCCGGCAGACGGGCTCGCCAATCTGCCGAAAGACTATACCGGCATCCCGAAACTGGGACCGGCGCTCCCCGGCGACCTCGGCCGCCCGATCCTCAAGGCGCAAGAGGAAGGCAAGCCCGTCGTTGTACCAACCATCCAGACGCCGCGCGTCGATCCGGAGGAGCAGCGGCGCTTGGCCGAAATCGAAGCCGCGCGTCTCGCCAAGCTGTTTACCGACAGCCGTGGCGAGAACGCCGACAATCAGGCGCTCGATACGCGCAAGAGCGCGACCGACCCCAATGCTGTGCTGACGCAGCCTGATGCCACGCCGCCGCTCGACGCGGGCTCAGCCCAGAACATGCAGGACCGCAAGCTCGCCTTCGTCAATGCCGAAGCCGACCGGCAAACTGTCAGTCCGGATCGCGTTCAGGAAAAATCCTCTCCCTTTATTTTGCAGGCCGGATCTGTGATTGCCGCTGCCCTGATCACCGGCATCAAGTCCGATCTGCCGGGCTCGATCACCGCTCAGGTCACGGAAAACGTCTATGACAGCCCAACCGGCGCGCACCTGCTTATTCCGCAGGGCGCGAGACTGATCGGTCAGTATGACAGCCAGGTCGCCTTCGGGCAGTCGCGCGTGCTGCTCGTCTGGAACCGCGTCGTCATGCCGGATGGCACGTCCATCGTGCTCGAGCGCCTGCAGGGGGCTGATCCGCAAGGCTTCTCCGGGCTCGAGGACGAGGTCGATTATCATTGGGCGCAGCTGTTCAAGGCGGCTGTGCTTTCAACCCTGCTCGGTGTCGGCACGCAGATCGGCAGCGACGACCAGGAAAGCGAAATCGCGCAGGCGATACGGGAAAGCGCGCAGGGGACGGCGTCGAATGTCGGCCAGCAAATCGTCAGCCGGCAACTCAATATCCAGCCGACGCTCACGATCCGGCCAGGTTTTCCGGTCCGCGTTATCGTGAATCGCGATCTTGTGATGCAGCCCTATGGAGCCGCGAAGGTGCCGACATGACCAAGTTGAAGCTCTCCACCATTCCGGATGATAAGCCCGTGAAGCTAACCGTAGAACTGCCAGCGGCGGTGTTTCGGGATCTGCAGGCCTATGCGGCGATTTTGGCGAAGGCAAACGGGGAGGCCACCGCACCGGAGCCAGCTAAACTGATTGTGCCGATGATCGATCGGTTTATGTCCAGTGATCGGGATTTTAGAAAAGCGAAGCGAAGTTACCCCATCCAGCCGAAGAACAGAGCTCCCGCAACATGATGGTCGCGATTGCCTTTTGGCCGCGGCTTTCCTCGCGCAAAAAAACCGACATAGAAAGGGACTTGGCCAATCAACTATCAGCGAACTGAGCGGTTAGATTCGATTCAGCCGCTGGCTTGAGTGAAATCTGTAGGTCGGCTAATTCTGTAACCACATCATACTCGAAGCCTGAAAACAAGTTGATCAATTCATCTTGGCGGGGCTGACCGAATGCCAATCGATAGGTCGCCAGTGATTTCTTCAAGCTGTCGTAGCGCTCGACCTCTCTGCTGAAAGGGGGGATGAGTACAACGCGTTGAATTTTTTCTTCGCCGGGGTACAGCCAGAAAGGCACGATATCGCCAGCGTGGCCCTCGGAGATCTCTAGCTTCCGGGCGGCCTCGAACATGCCCTCCCACGGTGCGATATGACCATCCTCGCTCAGGGCGAAATCGCCGAACCTGGCAGCAATGTTGCGCCGGACAGCATGGTTTTTGAACCGATGAACCCGACCTTCCCGCTGCTCGATGTCGACGGGATTACGCGGCAGGTTCCAGTGGACGATCCTGGCACAATAGGGGTGGAAATCCAGCCCCTCTTGGCCAATGGAAGTCGTCGCCAGAACAAACGGACGAAAAGGCGATTTGAACGCAGCCTGCACGAGCGTCGTGCGGCGAACGCCCTTCTCATCCTCTGCTTTTGTCGCAAATCGCATCGCAAAACGCGCACGCACCTCGAATGTCTTGTCGTGCAAGCGGGAGCGCCCAGCGGTCCAGTGATCAAGCGTTATCTGAGCCGGCCGCAAGGCAACGACTTCGACGAGCTTCGTAGCAATCAGGGCTGCTCGTTTGTCCGCTACCAGTTCGACGCCACGCTCAGCTTCAAGTACGAGTTGGAGATACTCATCCAAGACTGCCGATAAGTCGTGCCCTGCGGCATGCGCAATGATCTGGCGCCAATAATTCAGGGGCGAAGTTTCCTCCAACAATGCCCGGCTTTCTGCCTGATTATACAGTGTCCGGAAGCCGAGAGCGATCGAGACTGACGCTTCGAGAAGAGCAGGATGGTCTAGTGGTAGTTCCGGACATAGACGGCCAAGTGCTCGAAGAGCACAGGTTGCCGGTGATCCAAGGGCAAAGTCCGCGAGTTTGTGATAGATATCTCGGACATCGTGATCGTCCGAGTGATCTTCGGCTTCGAGCGCGTTCGTGAGCACCTCAATGGTGCGTGCCATAGCCCCGTGTTCCTCGTGACCATCGTGCTCAATAGCACCCACCCTGCTCCAGTCCACGCTCCTTCCCAGATTGTCTTCCAAATTGAGGGGGAGGAGTCGGTCGGATTTCCCGGATAGACGCGATAGTTGCTCCTCGTCGATGCGCTCGGTAAGCACTCCAACCGCCTGGCGGCGCAGCTCATCATAGCTTGTCGCACGTCCAAGCTGGCGTTCCATTGCCAAGGGGTCTACCCAAGCCGCCAGAGTAGGGGACGGGCATAGCATTGGCATCATCTCCTCGATGCCAATTGGGCGGCTGGTGCGGCTAACGAGATCGCCTGTCATGCCCATGCGACGGCTTGCTTCATGCGACAGAAGCGCAGCGATCGCGTCTGGAACCATGGACCAGTCTGAAAATATGAGCGACTTCGTTGCCGGGACCTGCTCTCCGTATGATGGGCGAGACGGTGGAAGCCACAACGCGCGATCAAGTCCATGCTCGAAGGCTGTGTCGGCCACCACGCGCATCCTCGCGTTTCTCAGCGGAACCTCTGCATAAGTCTCAACCTGCTCCTTGCTGATGAGGAACGGAGCAGCCGCCTTGATCGCGCTGCGCAGTTCGCTGGAGGGCTGCAGTTTCAGCGCCTGCAGTTTCTGACGAAGCTTGTAGTCGCGCATGAAATTGAGCAGGTATGGCGACGACTTCCAATACTCGACGATACCCGGCGCGCTGACGATGGCCGCCACCTGGCCAATAGCCTTCGCCTCCTTGAGATCCTCCGTCTCGATTGTCAGTTCTGGTTTGGTTTCCTTGACCAGAGCGTTGCGGTCGTCGGTGGAATCCACGCGCTCGGTCCGGGCGATGACCTCGCCCAGAATGTGCTGGACCCGGTCGCGCTGGACACGGGCGTGAACCCTCGTCTCGGGCATTGCCTGCAACGCACGGCGGAAGCCTTTAAGCTCCCGTTCGAGTTCTTTAATCCGCACCTCACCATCTTCCTCCCCGAACAGGAAGCGCATGGTACGCAAGAAATCACCGTAGTGATCGCCCTCTTCCGGATCGTCACTGTTCAATGTCAGCATGCGGTATGGTGTAGCTGATAGCAGCAACAGGCGCGCTTTCGAGCCGTCAGCGCCGGAGTAGGAAAAGAGAGCACGAGCGAGCTCCGCCGCGGCGGCCTTTTCGGGCGCCGACTGCTCATCGTGCTCGTGCAGCAGGTCGGCAAACCGCTGAAATTCGTCAAGGATTATCAAATCCGGACTCAAGGCATCAACACAAATCCGAGCCAGGATACGGCGCAACTCTCCGATCATGACCGCCGGCCGCTGATCAGGAGGATAAATTGGACTCTTTTTGCTCCTAGCCAATTCCGAGGCGGCACGAATTCGCATTATGAAATCGTCTGCGACAGCCACGTTGAAAATCCTGGCGATTTCTTCAGATATTTTCTGACCACGCATCCAGTCGGTCCAGCCTGGCCAGTTTTCGGCATCGACACCGCCGCGGAAAACCCGCTGTATGCCCTTGTGTCGAATGCCGATCCTCTTCCTCAGCATCTCGTAAATGAGTGCGCGCTCCTTTGCGGTACCGAGCGATGACTTCAGATCAAGTGCGGTTCCCGGGGTGAGACTGATCAGATTTATGGGTCGGGAGGCAATTCCGCCGTCCTTCTCGATTTCCAGTGGCAGCAAGGTTAGGCGGGTGTTCAACGGTTTTGTCGCCGAACCGATGACGTTGAGCGACTTGATGTTCTGCTCGGCGATCGCCTGGTTTGAGCAAATGTAGACGACGTCGATACGATCAACCTTGCCGGTCAGCTCTTCAATCGCCTTCGCAATGACGCCTCGGGCCACCATGGTCTTGCCTAGACCAACCTCATCGGCCACGAGAAACTGCCTCGTCGTCCGCGGGTCGGTGAAAAGACGTCGAAACACATAGTTGACCGTGGCCCGCTGAAAGGGCTTGAGCAGCGTCAGATGCTCGTCTGCTTGATAGGTCATTTTCGGGTGCCCTTGGTCGTCGCGAGCGGCGCAAAGCTGGCCCACAACTTTAGAAAATCTTCGGGGACGATGCTCTTGCCCGTGTCGGGGTCTCTCAGGTGTTCAATAAGCTGATCGATCTCAGCAAGCTCGTCACCAGCGAGCGCCAGAGCCCGCACCATTGGCTCCAGCAGCGCGTTTCCACCTTGACCAAGGCGTCGAAGCCACTGACCCTCGCCTGCCTTATCGCTCTCCAGGAAACTGCCTTCACCCAAACTTCCGAGAAGCATGCTCAGATAGCGGAAGAAGTTCTCGACATTGGCTATGTGCGCGCGCAGCACTGCAGCGTCCCGTCCGTCGGGCAGGCCAATGAGCCGGGCGCCCAGAGTGAATGCAATCGACACACCCGTTTCCTCGTCCCGGAGCCGCATCCCCAGCCAACGCGTGACATAGCTCAACGGAACAGAGCTGACAGCCATCCTCGCGGCTGTACCACAGAGCAGCGGCGCTACGTCGTAGCCCTGTTCATTGGCAACCGTGATTGGCCGAATGAAACATTTCACGCCCGCTGGAATTTCAATCGGCGCTGTGTTGCCGGCAACGGCCAGTTCAAGGCCAACCCCTTCAGCCAATTGTGTACAGTGGAGATCGAGCGGCAGGGCTGAGATCTTGGTGCGTAATTTCTCGAGGACCTTTTCAGCAAGGGCAGTAGCGTCCTGCTCGACTGGCGCTGACGGCACGTAGGGCGTCAAAAGGCGCTGAAACCCGTCCGAGAATAGTGTCTCTGCAATGGAACCCATTCGGCTTTTGGGACCATCAAGGGTCGCCATGACTTCCACGTTTTGCGTCCGACCGCCCTGGGCAGGCACCAGTGCAGCAGATGTTGCGTTGGCAGAGCCAAGGTGGATATGCAGACGGGAGCCACGTTCGACGATGTACACCTTGGCATGCAGACCTTCGAGATCGGTGGCCCCTGGGTCGTCACGATCTTCTTCCTCATATCGTGTCGCCCGGTCATCTAGCGTCTGTATCTCAAAATGCTTGCGAACGTCAGGCTTGATGCAGTCTAGCTCCTCAGCGCGAGCGACAAGCTGACAGGCGGAGGGTTGGTCGTAACCCTGGGAGAGGCGTGTAAGCGCGTTACCGCTGACGAAAGGCGACAGGATAGCAAGGCGATCACCCTTTTGCGGAGCCCATACGCTTGAATTCAGACCATTGACAGCAAAGCTAACCTTGGTCGCCCCCGCAGGGAGATCCTCCCAGGTGCAGCGCTCTAGGTCGCGCAATAGCGATGGAAGAAATTTTGGCGCCGCCGGACGAGTGGCCGAATTTGCCAGGCCCGGAAGGGCACGAAGAAGCTGCGCAATCGGTTCATTGTCATCATTGACATGTTCTTGAACCTTGCCATCGAGGCAAAGAGCCAAATCCCAGCACCTGTCATTCGTCAGATTTCGGGAAAGAACCGCAAGCCGTATACGCGTAGGCTGCCCCTCGCGCTCAGGTTTGAAACGAATGCACCAAAGTTTGGGATGGAAAGCACCGCCGCCTGGAGCCGAAACCTCGATGATCGTCTTCTCGTACAGTGCCGTCAGCCGTGCTGCATTCGGGCGAGCCTCCTTAATGCGGCCCCGATCACAGTAAATAGCCATTTTGCCGGCCATTCGCTCTACGCTTTGCAGCAAAGCCAGCGGGCTTCGCATCATCTCGTCGCGGTTTTCGGCATCTCGAAAAACGATTGTGATTGGAATGGTGAGGGCAGTTTCGAAATCGAGAGAGTAGGTCGTCGCTACGGCGTTGTCGAACTGGTATTGATCGGGCGCCCGCATGAGTGCCGTGTAGAGCTGACGATTTTCAGGGTGAAAGGCGGGTTCAGCCGGCATCGGCGAGTTCTCCAAGATAGTTTTTGGAAATTCCCCACCTGAAATCGAGACGCGCGTCGCCGGAGGCGCCCGACCACCTCTCCAGCGGTGCATCATGCAAAAGCCGCGCCTTCAATCGCTTGAGGCTTTGTTCTCGAAGCTTCAAGAGGTCGATGGCGGAACTATCGGTTTCCAGGTACCTTGCCCCCTCTCGGGCTATCGATACCCATGCTCGGATAAAGTCTCGGGACGGTTTCGTCAGAGTGTGGCTGGTCGTTCCAATCAGGCTAAAGAGATCGTCTAGATCCCAGCTGTTCAAGTCGAGGAATTCGAGGTTGGTCTTCCAATCGTCGAGACGCGAGCGGTAATGCTCTATCAGCGCCGGTGCATCACCGTGCTTCTTCGCGTGCGGTCGCTCTGCGGCACGCAGCGCTAGCAAGAGATTGTAGAGCAAGCTTGCGCCATACATCACGCCGGAAAATCTCTCCGCGTGGCGCAATAGCGCGCGATTGGGCTTTGAGATGGTGCTCTCGCTCACCTGCCATGGCCAATCCTGGCTGAAGGACTTGCCCGTCGCAGCCAGTTCATTCAGCAGGCTCGGCTTCGCGTTACTGGCGATGCGGTCGCGCAGGAAGTCCGCTTCCTTCGGCGTCAAAGCGAATGTTGCCTCCTCAAACAGATTTGCAGGCGCCTTTGGCAGGCTTGATGACCAAAGCTTAAGGTCGTGATCCTTGAAAATTTCAGGACCATAGGACAGGAAGGTTGCCTGCGAACCCATCATGGTGCGGATACCAAGACTGTTCAGACCCGCCCAGTACACACTTGAGGCAAGTCGCTTGAGGTCTCGGCCGGCATCACGGCCGATCACACCGACAGTCTCACCGCCGCGAAGCAACGCTTCGCTCAGCCGAAATTCAAGATCGCGCGCAATATTCGTCCGTTCTGCCTGCGTTGCCTTGCGGCTTTGCGCCTCGCAATAGGTCCACGGAATGAACAGCATATAGCGCAGCCGTGTCTGGATGGTGCTGGTCCCTGGAAAAAGAAGATCGGCAAGGCCATCGCGCACGGTTCCTAAACCCAACTCGTCGCGAGCTTCCGGTTGTTTGAAGAGATCGATGAGCGTTTGAGCGCGTCGACGTTCCTCCGGGTCGAAATCAATCCAAGCAAGGTAGGACATGTGCATCCGTCTGGGCAGTAAGTTAAAATCGGCGGCTCGCTCCTGCGGCGGTGTTGTCACCGCTAAGAAACCAGCCGAACAGGCATTCCGCAGGCTGCGGTGATCTCGTCGTCAAGATGGCGGCAGGGGCGCCTTTGGGGGATTAACGGCGATTACGGTCGCGCTCGTCATCAGCACGATCAGGCCCAGCTCGGCACCTGTCATTTCGAGATAGGCATGAACCTGGTCCCGGTACTGGTCCAGTGTCTTTGCATCTGGATCCACATCGCTCTTCCAATCGACCACCACGACAGGGCGACCTTCGTGGTTGACCGTAAGAGCATCCGCGATGCCTGCCGTTGCGACAATTTCATTGTCTTCTGCACGGAGGGCATAAACGGGAAACTCGGCAAGCAGACTTGACCGCAGGGGCGCGATTTCCGGCAGCGCCAGCGTCCGGCTAACGCAGCCGCCCAGTTCTTCCGGCACGAGTCCGGCGGCCGAATTGGCGACCGGAACCTTGCCGAGCGCGCGGATAAGTTCTTCGGCGCGCGTGGCGAGCGCCGCGGGCCCGTCGTCGGTTTCGCCGGTCAAGACTTCTTCCATCAGCTTATGCAGGATAAGCCCGCGCTCGCGACCACCCTGCGGGGAGGCGGGTGTTTCGAGCTCGGTCGGCGCACCTTGGTCTGATCCGCTCCAGATATCCGGTTCCTCTTCCTGCAGTATCGCCCCGGCCGCATTCTCGTCGCGGCTTGGCGCAAGCCATGTCAAGCGCATTTGCCGATCGGCGATCGCGCCGGCCTCGGCGGCGAAGGCCTCGCGCGTCTGGTCGTTGCTCGGGCCGCCACTGACCACAACGGGATCCGGCGGCAGGTGCGACGCGTCCAGCGCGGCGAGCGCTGCGATCGACAAGTCGACGAGACTGATCCATGCCGATTTTGAAGGCGTCACGTCGAGTCGCGGAAGAACCAGTAACTCTCTGGCACGCGTCGCGGCGACATACCAGAGACGTACGCGTTCACGGTCGAGCTCGTCCTTTTCTGCCTGCCGCGCGGTCTCATAGCCGGTCGGCGGGACCCCGAGAATTGGGCAGTAGAACGTATCGTTCTGCCGGTCGATCACCGCGCTGTCCGGCGGCATCACACCGGTCATTGTGTTGATGGGAATGACGATCGGCCATTCGAGGCCCTTGGCCGCGTGCATGGTGAAGAGCGCGACGGCTTCTTCCTGAGCGTCTGGCCGGCCCTCGACGGCGCGGGCCTCGTCGGTCCAAGCCGCGGTCATCGCCTCGGAGAATGCCCGCAAGCCGCGGACCGGATAGTTCGTCGACAGATTGAGATAGAGATCGACATTGGCGAGCGCGCGCTCGGCCTGGCCGCGGTGTCGTTCGAGGAGGATAGGACGCACGCGCAATACATCTATGGCCTGCGAAAGAAGCGCGTGTGGTGTTGTGCCGTTGCTACGCCGATGAAGCGCCTGCAGCTTTTGAAGCACGTCGCGAGCTACAAGATGACCGATATCCGCCGGATCGACGCCAAGATCGAGACGAGGAATCCGGTTGGGTTCGTCCTTCGAGCGCGGCAAGGTCCAGCTGATGTCCAGCAGCTCTTCTTCACTCAGCCCGACAAGTGGGCCGCGCAATAGCGCACCCAGTGCCAGGGTGTCACGGCGATCTGCCAGCACGCGGGTCAGCGCAATGAGATCCTGAATCTCCTGCCGGCGGAAAAGGCCCTTGCCAGCCTGTGTCGCCACCGGAATGCCCCGCCGCTCCAGCGCCTCTTCATAGCGCCACAGGTCCGCGCCGGTCGGGGCAAGGAGAGCGATATCGCCAGGCTGACACAGCCGGTCCTCACTACTTTTTCGGTCGAAAATGTGGTGGCTGCCGATTAAGCGGGCGCACAGTTCGGCCACGGCATCGGCTTCCGCGTCACGCTGCTGTTCGGCGCTGGCCTTGCCGTCTGCGTCCGCGACTGCAATGTCGAGGGCGGCGACGCAAAGGCCTTCGCCGCGATCGTTGTGGAAAGGGTCGAGCGCCGTGAAGCCGGGTTGTCCATCCGCTGACAGGATCGCCTCGAAGCGCTCGTTGACGAATGTGAGGATCGAGGCGCAGGAGCGGAAATTGGTCGAGATTGACACCAGGCCGTCTGCATCCCGTGCCGCGAAGGCCGCGCGCGCCTGGACATAGGCCCCGACGTCTGCGCCGCGAAAGCGATAAATTGCTTGCTTCGGGTCGCCAACAACGAAGAGCGCGCCGGGACGAATCCGAAAGCTGGTCCAATCCTGAGCCTCGTCTGCAGCATCGCCACACAGGCGCCAGAAGATTTCCGCCTGCAGGGGGTCTGTATCCTGAAACTCATCCACGAGAACGCGGGCGTAGCGCTGTCCAAGCGCCTGCCGTACCGCCTCGTGGTCTCGGAGCAGATCACGGGCAGCGTATATGAGGTCATCAAAATCGAGCTGGGCGCTGGCGCGCTTGCGCTCTCGGTAGCGTTCCAGGATTGGTCTTGCCTCATCGATAAGCGTCGCGAGCACCTGGCCGGACGCGGCCTGTAGAAGCGCGGTCCAGGCGGCGCAGCAGGCATCAAAAAGGCTCTCTGCAGCATCATTCAGCCGGTCGCCGTCGGCCTTGGAAAGCCCTGCCTGCTTCGCCGCGGCCACCCATTTGCCCTTCTTGCGATAAGATGAAAAGCCGCCAGCCTTGGTGCACAGATCGGGATGGGGGCGTGAGACTAACAGTCCGACGAGACCTGCAGGCGTTGATGCATCAGCTGAATTTGGCAAGCGCGTCGCCATTTCGGAAAAGCGAGCCGCGTAGACCTCGGTCTCCGGCTCGGTGACGCCGGCTGCCCGCATGAAGGCAGAGAGGCTATCGGCCGTTTGGCGAAATGCCTGCAAATGCTGGGCAAGTGCTGTTACCGCTGGCGCGACGAGGCTCCTGCGTCGGCGCAAAGCTTCGGCGATCTTATGCATGAGCGCCACGGTCTCGCCAGGACTGTGCAACACCATTTCGGCGAGGATCCCACTCTGATTGCCCGACAAGCGTTCTCGCAGCCAGTCATCGACAATTTCGAGAAAGGTGAGATCCGCCTGGTTGCGGTCCATGACGGTTGCACCGGGATCGATATCCGCCTCGGCAGGGTAGGGCTTGATTAAACGCTGACAGAAGCCGTGGATGGTCGAGCAGGTGATCTCGTCGATGGCCGCGCTCGCGACGATGAGGTTCTCGCGCTGCGCTTGCGACAGTCCGTTCGGCAGCCCGACGCGGAGTTCGGGCGCAATGCGACCTGCGGCGAGATCGGTGACGAAGTCCCGCACGCGGGAAAGGAGTTCACTCGCGGCGAGTTCCGTGAACGTAACTGCCGCGATAGCGCGCGGTGCAACACCCTGCGCCAGCATGACTGCGATGCGCCCTGCCATGACCGCGGTCTTGCCCGAACCCGCGCCGGCTTCAACCAGGATCGAACGGTCGTGTCCGCTGATGGCATCGCGCCTGGCGTCATCGTCCTTGAGAATTCTCTGCATGGTATCCATTATTCCGCCTCCCACACCAGAGCGACTTCGCCAAGCCGCTGGGTCGCGGCGGATTGCTTGCGTTTGCAGTAGGTGGCGCTGGCATTGGCCGGCAGAGCGAAAGCTAGATCGTCATAATCGCTGCCCGTATCCGGACCGGGCAAGGCGGCGCCACTCGCAAATGCACTTCGCGCCGCCCGCAGATGCTGGACAATTTCCGTCAGCGTGGCTTCTGGATCATCGAGCTGAAGGTCGATCGCTTCGCGCGGATAAAGCAGTGATGCGCTGATCGCTACATGATCGCCCAACAGCGCCTTCACAGCGAAAGCGTAGAGGCAGCGCTGGAGTTCGCGTCCGCCGTTCAGCCGAATTTCGCCTTTGGGAAGCTTTCCGGTCTTATAGTCGCGAACCAGCGCCCGGCTTCCGTCGCCGGCAATATCGAGCCGATCGATGTAGCCGGCGATGCAAAACCCAGTGTCTGGAATTGCCACGGGCAAGGTGGCATCCCAAGGTAGCTCTGCCGTCGACTTGGGTTCTGACCCACCAAAGGGCACTTCGCCATAGGAACGGCTGCCCGGCAGATGCACGTCGCCATAGGCAAGCGCCTGACCAGCCAGAAGGCGAACGTCAGCAAGTGTTCGGCCCCATATGACATTGGGGGGAACGGGGCGTTCGCTTTCCCAGTCGATCGCGACCGCGTCCACAGCCTCGGCCACGGCTCTCTCGATGGCGGACGCATTGGCGGAAGCCAGACCACCGGCCATTTCAAGAGCCCGCAATGCGCGATCAAGCACCAAGTGAATGAGGTCGCCGGCCGCAAGCGCATCAAGCACCAGCGGTTCAGCGCTGCTTTGCGGCGACTTCCAGCCGAACGCGTAGCGCCAAAGAAAACCGAGCGGGCTGCGCAGCAGGGTTTTCAGCGAACTGGCCGACTGGGTCCGCGCGAGAATAGCGAGAATGAGTGGATGATCAGGCTGGACGAGGCCATCATGAGCGGTGATGTCGGCCGTGCGCCAGTCCCGCCAGCAGCTGCGGGCGCCGATCGCCTGAGGATCAGCGGCAAACTCCCGCGGGCGAGCCATCAGTCGGTCGGTTTCGCTGAAGGCATGCTCAGGAATTGCGTTGCGGCGCAGATAAGCTTCATCGCCGTAGGCGGCAAACAACGGGCTGCGGCCGAGTAAACGGCCGTCGCTGTCACGACGGGCGCGGGAAAGCACCACCTCACGGGAGGTGGTCGCAAGGATCGTTTCGAAATCCCTGCGATCGGCGAGGCTGACGGGAAGAGGGTCAAGGTCGCCAGTCGGGATGATGTGATCGGGTATCAGCCTGTCTTCAGCAATCCCGCGCGGCCAACGCGAAGAGTTGAGCCCGATCAGCCGAACGAAGCGTCGAGGCGATGCGGCAAGCGCGCTTGCCGGCATCCACGCGACCGACACGCAGGCCTGCAGCCCGTCGTCCTGCTTCAATGCATCAAGGGTGGCGTCAACGGACGTGGCAGGCCCGGCAAGCAGCGCCTTGCGCCAGATGGACAGCGCCCTGCCTTTGAGGAAAACCTCGCCTATCTCCTTTGCGGCATCTGGTCCCTTGGCCAGTAACTCAACCACTGCCCGCAACGCTGATACGTGATCCGTGCCATCGGGCCAATCTTCCGGCTTGAGTCGTGCGAGCAGACGATTCCACGCGGCAGCTGTCGATAAGGGCGCATCGCTCGGCAGCACTCGCAGCCATCCGTCGGGAAGACCAGACAGCGGCGTCGATTCTCGGCACAGCGAAGCCAAGCGGCGCAGACGTGATTGCGTGAGCCCGCGCACGACGACGTCGGCAAGTGCCGCAGCCGCCTGTCCCTCGCGCGTCGCGACGGCGCCAACGCCGTGAACGAAATGCAGGTCGAGATTGGCGTCGGCGCGCAAGGCCAGGAAGTGGTCGTCATAATCGGCCGGAGAAGCCGTCGCGATGGCGATTTCGGAAGGCGAGATGCCCGCGGCGAGCAAGGCACGCGCCCAGCGCATCGCCTCAATAGCTTCGTGGTAGGCGGTCGCGCAACTAATGGAACGGACAGCCGGCTCTTCGATCCTACCATGGGCGACGGTCACGCCGCAATCGCCGAGCCAGGCCGGAACGGAGCGCGGTCCGGCCGTCCATCGCACCGGGATGCGCTCGGCAAGCTGCTTGACCAGCGGACGCCAGCACGGAGACAGTTCCGTCAGACCGACGATTTCGAGGTCGCCGAAAATCGCCGGTGCGTGAGCAATGCGGCTGCTTGCAATGCCGACGATGTCGACGGGGCGCATCATTCCGTCCGGAAGTTGCGCAAGGACCGCAGCCTCCAGTCCAGCCATGGCGCCAAGACGCGGATGGTCGCCTGCCCGAGCTGCGAGTTCGATGCCTGCGCGCCATGCCTTGTGCAGCGAGTCGGCCGCCGCGCCAATCATGCCCGGCAGCATCTTGATGCTTTCGAGTTCGCCCATCGACGTTTCTGGCAAAACCACCTGGATGGCCGTGCGCAGGCTTTCCTCGTCAATCGGCCGGGCGAAGCCGCCTGCAAGTCGCACAGCGGCTTGCTCAAAAGACATGATCTGGAGGCCGTGACGACCGTCTCGCGCCGCCGCAAGCCGGGCTTCCCGCATAGCGAGGCGGCCATGGACGACAAGTGTTGACCGACTTACAGTGGTCATGATGTTTCCTTTCCTCATCAACCCGTTTCCCGGTCGGTTTCGCTGTGCCGTCGGACCGCGCGAACGCCCGCTTTTCAGGCCGCACGGTCCTTCTTACGAGGTACAAGCAACGGTTTGGAAGTAGACTTTGGCGCGATATGCTTGCGCCGCAATGTAACTCACAGGTTTATTGCTTAGGTGCTGATATCCACGTCCAAATCCGTTGCCAGATACCGCGCTGGGGCGTTGCCGGAGCGGTATGGGCAGGAGGTTCGACCTTTGCCGGCTGGCCGTAGAAACGCTCCTTAGCGGCGCGATCGCGACGACGCTCAGCTTCGACCTGTTCCTCGCTCCACGGGCCTGCTTCGATAATCTTGCTTCGATCGATCACATAATGTGACCGGCACTTCAGCGTCCAATTACCGATCGACGGACGAAGGGAGATGGTTTCGCCGTCGAATGTCATCTTCCAGTCCGTCGGTGTGAAGGGGACGATCACTTCCTCGCCGCAGCCGCAGCAACAACTATGGGCTGACGTCGCATAGTCCATCGACACGTAGAGGACACCAGCCTGCAGACGCTCGGGAATATGTTCGACGAAGCGGTGCTCAAGTCGTTGGTACCGGATCATGCGAGGTCTCCGTTGATCAGCATGTTGCCGTCGGTCGTGTAGGTGCAGTGGTGTTCCTGCTCCAGATCGCGATAGAAGCCGCGGATCTTCTTCCACTTCACCACCGCGAGAACGGCATTGAGTGCGTTGAGGTCGGCCACCTGGATGTTGGAGGCGTAGATGTCCTTGGCGCCGCCGCCCACAAAGGAAATGCGCTGCGGCACGTGATCCCGCTTTTCGGGCGTGCTGGCGGTCACCCGCAGGATGCCACCCAGCGAGCCTTCATCAAGCTCAAGACCCATCCCGACATCGATGAAACCGGCGCCGATTGCCTGGAGTTTCTCCACGATCGACTGCTTGGCCTCACCCGCATCAAGGGAAAGGAACGCGAAGGTCACGCCGTCGAGAAGGTGGAGGTTGTCAGCGTTCAGAGCGACATCGTTCGCTACGATGTTGCGGTGCATGCGACTGTAAATGCGCTTGAGATATTCGACCTTCTTGGGCGCGTCCCGGAGCTCGTCCAGGCTGGGAGCACCTGGCGCGCGGAACGCATTGTGGGTGAGAAATTCATCGCTGTCGAAGATCCGGATTTCGCAAACCGGTGTTTTCGCGACAAGGTCGAGAATGTAGCCGCCCGTGCCGCCGAGCCCGATAATGGCGATGCGCTCGCCCACGAGCCGTCCTGTCAACGCGCCGATACCAACGCGGTCGGAGGCGGTCTCGACGTAGTTGAACACGCTCTCTTCCTCCTGTTCGGGCTCGCGAAAGGTGCGTGCGGTCGAACCGGGCTTCAGCACTGCCGCCGGCCCCGCGATGATGTTCGCGTAGCTTGTCATCTTATGGTGATAGTCCGCATAGCCGCCTTCCGGCTTGCTTGAGAAGCTGTGCGTTGCCTTCAAACCATGGCCAAGGTTGAAGGCGCCGCTCACGTGCGAAATCCCTTCAATTCGAACGCCATCGGCATGGCAAGGGAAATCACCGTCCCAGTGAACGACATGCGTGTCCGGCGTACGTGTCTGATCTCCGGCCAATGTAAGGCTGGAGATTAAGGTGCCGATGCGCAGCTGTCGGCGCTCGTCGACATAAGGGATCTCGCGCATTACGAGATAGCCGCCCTGCTGCTGGACGAAGTAGCCTTCGTCCAGCAGGCGCTTGAGGTCTGGATTACGATTGAACAGTGCGCGTGACATTAAATACCGTACCCTTCTTCTTGACATCGACAGAGCCGCCGGCTCCGAGTTCTCCGGCATGGGGGGCCGACGCCGCGTGCCGATAAGTCATCGAGAAGACGACATTCGGCTCGTGCTGACCCGGAAAGGCGAGCTGGACGACCTGCTCGAACGCCACCGTCCGAGCGTCCACCGTGCGGCGGCGCGAATTGACGATGATCTCAAAGGTCACGGGCGGCTTGGGCGCGGTGATGAAACGCTCGATGCCAGCGACCGTCAGGTCGTCCAGCTCGTTCTGTTCGATCAAGCGATCTTCGCCGCCCGGAACTTCGAGGAATACCGCCTCGTTGTCTCCCGGCTTGGCCAGTCCATAAAGGACCGCACCGCTGATGACGGGCTTGCCCCAGCGCATTTCGTCGTCGTTGAGGGTCAGCTTGAATTCGCGATCCGACTGGAAAGCAATGAAGCGCTCAGCCCCGCGCTCGCGCAGGTCAAAGGGTTCATTCAAGCGTACATCCTCGAATTCGCCCGACGGCAAGATCGCAAAGAGGCTGTAGCCGTGCCGAGCATCGAGAGACGCGGCCTCCAGCACCTGCCGGCCGAGCGGCACGGGATCGCTCACATGACGCTGTTGAAAATTGAGGTCGCCCTCAGCAAGGAGAAACCGATATCCCCGCGCCGGTCGAAGCGCCCGGCCTTCGCGCAGGGCGTCTCCGACATCGTCATATTCAAGAAGTTCTTCCGTAGTCATACGTTGGGTCCTTATGTTTTCGCCGCGGCGACGCCGCGGCTCTAAGGATCCAATCGGAGCGACATTCGCCGACCGGTAAGGTCAGGCAAACTTTTTTTTCAGCGGCCCTTGCGGGGTCGAACCACAGATGAAGAAAGCGGGACAGTTCGGGCATGTGAATGAGGAAACCGTGGCAGGAAACCGCCCCCCGCGAATTTCGCCTAGAAACTTTGCAAGCTTGTCTCTACGCCCCGACAATTCACGATCGGACAGGGATAGGGGATGCGCTTCAATGTCCGAAAGGTGGACCAACTCTGCGACGGCGCCCGGGAAGGCCTGCTTGACGGCGAGGATTAGGGCCGCGGCCCCGACATCCTTGCCCTCGGTGGATCGCATGTGACCTGTTCCAATGCGGCGAACCGCGCGGACTCCATCGGGTCGCACCAGCACCTCGTCCGGCTCGACGAGGATTTCCTCACCTCCAACTATGAGACTGACTGCGGTGCGCACCTCGAAGACCGCTCCCGCGCGGCTGGACAAAAAGAAGCGCAGCATCGCCATGGCGAGATCGAGGAATTCCGCACGATAACCATGATCGGAAAGCCCTTGGCTGACGAAGGCTGCTTCCGCTCGATCTTGCAGCTCCCGCTCCGAAAGAGACAAGCCGGACGCGACCACCGCCCCAACCACCGAGCGGACTGCCTCATGCAGCTGCATGAAGGCAGTCGTGGTTCGACGTCCACCGACCTGAAGGACATGCGTGTAGAAAAAGCGACGTGGACATGACTCATAAAGAGCGATTTGCGGTCCGCTAAAGCGAAGCCGCCCGTCGACGATCATTTCAACGCTCTGCGCGTCTGGGGCCGGGGGAAGGGGGCGAGCTGGCATGATCGTGCGGCGCATCAACGTGGTCCCGAGGCGGTCGAGGAACGGCGAGAGTGGCCGATTGTGCCCATTGCTTTTCTCTGTCGGTGCATAGAGGAACAGGCGGTTGCGAGCGCGTGACAACGCAACATAGAAGAGGCATTCCTGCTCCTCAGCTTGGCCGGCCCGGAATGCATCCAGGGCGCTGCCGTCCGCGCCAGTGATCATGCCCGTCGGCGCCGGGCACGGTGGAGCCTGCGGCGTCCGTGGGATTGTATCGCTGTTAAGTCCAAGGATATGCACAGCTTCGAATTCCAGGCCCTTGGCGCCGTGGATCGTCATCAGTCGCACGCCGTCGAGATGCTGTGCTGCTGCCGGCAGCTGTCGCAGGTCGCGGTCGTCGCCCAGGCGCACCAGTCTGCGCACGCGGTCGAGCAGGCGCGTGACAGGCAGCCCGCGTCCCGAGGGTTGTACGCGCACGAAATTCAGGAACTGCCAGATCGCAATACCGCGTGTGCGATCGCCGAGGTCCGACGATGCTCCGAGACGTGCCGTAATCTGCGTGCGATCGAGAAGCAGCGTCGCGAGTATTGTCCACGGCGAGGCGGCGTCGCCGAATCCATCCAGAGCAACAGCCAAGTTCCCCAGCGCCCGACGGCCTGCCTCGCTCAATTCTGGGATGGAGGCGAGACTCTGCAGCCAACTTGCCGGAGCGGGATCTGTTGCTCTCAAATAGGCGAACACAGCCGCGACGTCCGCGAAAGACATAGCGAAATCCGGCCAGCATGCGATGCGAACAAGGCCCATGGCGCGCCGGTCGACGAGTATCGAGAGGAGTGCAAGCAGGTCCTTGACCTCCCCTCGCTCGAACAGGCTGCCAAGGAAGAGAACCGGCACACCGAGCCGCTCAAGATCTTGCCCTATCCTGGACAGCTTTTCATTGCCCGTGCACAAGACCACCTGATCGCGATAGGCATGCCCCTCGCGTCGCAGTTCCTCGATCACCTCTGCCAGAGCGACCTGCTGTTCTTCGGCTCGCCGAACCGTGTGCAGTTCCGGCGGATGACCATTGACGCCTCGCTCCGCATCAAGGCCGCTATCTGCATCACCAGCTCGCATCTTCATGGCGAAATTGGAAAAGCTGGTCGTGATCTCTGGTACCGAGCGATAGTTGCGCTTCAATCGACCGCGTTTGCCCCCGGCGAAGTCTTCCTTCCCGAAGCGTGTCATGTTGAACGATGACGCTCCCCGAAACCGATAGATCGACTGCTTGGCGTCGCCGACCACCCAGAGATTATCGCCATCGGGGCGTATCGCGCTCAGCAATCTCACGCTGCTGCGATTGACGTCCTGATATTCGTCGACAAGGACGTGATCGTACTGCGCCTGGAGTGTCGCGCGGATAGGCGCATCCTTCTCGAGCAGTTGAACCGGTAGCGCGACAAGGTCGCCAAAGTCGACACAGTTCGAATTGCGCTTGAGCTGCTCATAGGCCGCGTAGACGCGCGCGACTTCGACGGCGCGCTCTGCCGCTTCGCGTGCCTCCGGATCACTCGCCTTTGACAGCATGGCGTCGGCGAGCACTGCATAGGTGTCGGCATCGACCACCTCATCCTTGGCTCTCGACACGGCAACCAGCATATCGGCGATGATCTGGGTGGGATCATAAAGATTGCGATAGTGAGAAAGCCTCAGGCGCGGAAACTCCTCCTCAAGGAGCTCGACCGCTTCGGTTCGATCCATCATCCGCGGGTCTTTCGGCAGGCCGAGTTCCGCATAAAACCGACGAATGATATCGAGGCCGAAGGCGTGAAAGGTACCGATCCACATTGCGGCGGCTGCCTCGGGCCGCTTGCGTGCGATCCTTTCGGCCATTTCCCCCGCCGCCTTGTTCGAGAAGGTCAGGAGCAAGATACGCCTCGGATCAACGCCGTCTTCCAGAAGGCCTTCGACGCGCGCAACCAAGGTTTGGGTCTTGCCCGTGCCGGGGCCCGCTTCGAGCAGGTAAGCTTCGCCGCGATGTGCCGCTGCCGCCGCTTGCAGAGGATTCAACGACCGTGCCGCATGCGCTGCCTCGGTCGTTGACGGCACCGGCGGCAGGAGCAAGGCATCGAATAGCTGTTGCGCGACGACCTCGAATGGTGCGCCGAGCTTCGTGGAAATCTCGGCCGCCGACAGGCCCTCGTCGATATGAAGTGCCCGCGCGACGTTGCGCGGGAGCAGCAGCTCGCGAGCGAACAAATCCATCTGAACTTCGCGGCGCTGTTTTCGCCCATAGTCGACAACCCGATCAATGCCGACCGGTGACGGCTCGGCGGGGCGAGCTGGATCGATTGCCGGCACAGGCGCATCATCTGGATCGTCGCCAAGTTCGACATGTCCAATCTCGTGCGCAACAAGGAAAGCTCTTTCGAACAAAGAACCAACGTTCTCATGAAGGATCAGGTCGTCGGCGGCTATGAGGGTCGCGCGACCGCCGTTGAGCACAGCCGCACCTGCCGCAGTAGGCTCAATGTCGATCCCCCGTCGCTTTGCCTCGGCGACAACCAAGTCATATGGTGACCAGGGATCGACTCCGGATTCGACCAGATGAGCGTGAAGCTCGGCGGCGACTTGCCTGGCAAGCTCCACGCTTTCCATATCACTCGGCCTGTATCAGAAGCTCGGCCCGCTTCTCATCGGAGACGCCAGCGTCGATCAGAACTCTCTCGAAGGATACTTGCTCGCCCGCGCTCGGCTTGCCATCCGCCTTATAGCTGCGAGCTGCGGACAACGGTGCCGTTCCCCAGGACATCTGCAGTTGGGAAAGTGAGCAGCGCATCGCCTCTGCCAGCCTCCCGAGGAACCTATTCGGAATACTCAGCAGTGACACCCGCCGTTCACGCAACGCGGTGATGACCTGGCGCGGGACATCCAGGTGGTGAGCAACAGCGCGCCAATCGTCGGCTGTCAGAGCCGCAAAAGGATCTGGTCCGGCCGCTGGCGCTGGTAAAGCCTTCGCGTGTTGCGACCAGGCGGCGTCGATCAGCTCCTTATCCGCGGCGGAGAGCGGTGCGTCATCTTCCGAAGTTTCACGGCTCAACTCGCGCGACAAGTCAACGAGTTCGGCGGCGTGTTCCGGATAAAGCCGCAGGTAGCGCTCGAGGGTCGAGCGATCTGGCTCGCTTTCGACTGCGAATGCATCAAGCACGGCCTCACGAGAGGGGCGTTCGCCAGCCGGGCTCATTGCTGTTCCCCGTCAGTCAGAGCCAACCGCAATGCTGCAATCGCTTTGTCGCGATAAGTCCGGATCGTCTTTTCGGAGCGGCCCAATGCTTTGGAGATGGTCATGACGTCTGGCTCCTTGGAATCTATGGGAAAGCCCTCTTTCAGCATGTGTATGATCCTGATTTGTTCTGGTGGTAGAGCTTCAATCGCCGCATCCAGACGCGACCGGTAAAACGGCTCGTCGATTTCCGGTGCGGCAAAAGGATCATAGACGCCGGCGGCTCTTTCCACCTCCGCGGTCGGTTCACCGCTCTCCTCGTCGTATTCGATAGATTGGGATCTGTTCTCGTCTCGCCAAGCCTGTTCCTGAGCATCGCGTCGCAAGCTAGCAACAGCGCCATCGAACCGGACTTCGAAATAGTCGAGTTGGTCGACATATGATGCGCGGTCCGCAGAAAGCATTTCTACGAAGCGGCTGAAGACTTTGTCACGGACCACGCTGCGCGTCAGCGATTCAGTCTTTCCGTCGGAGCTTTCCGATTTAGGCACGCTGCGAAGCACCCGCTCCATGAGAATACGATAGAGCCCCTCGAACCAGGTCTCGTTATTGTCGTGACGGCTTGCGCGAATGAAATGCACAAGGCACTCGCTCGGAACGTAGCCTGGGTCGGAGCGCTTCGTGATTGCGGCTCGGCTGATGAGCTCGCTGCGCGGGAGGACCGCCAGTTCGCCGATGAAGGCCTCTATCTTCGGGTCCCTTTTGTAGAGTTCGCCGTTGAGACTTCGTTTGCGTAGTGGGACCACGACTGCCTCCGCAGCCCCGCATGCCTCGTGTACCATATCGGGAGCTTTCTCCAGCTGGTTCATCGTGCCGCCCCGCACGCTCTCGTTCCGGCGCGCGTGTGGGTGCGTGCATCATCGAGCATTGCGTCCCCATGAGGAGGATTGTGAAAGATCATGCCATGCACTGTTTTATCCTCCAACGCATCGCTCAGGTGCTAGCCGCCAATCACATCTACGAGCGCGGCAGATTGCCCTGGCTTACCATGAAGCCAAACCTCGACACGTGGCCTCACTTCCAACCGGTCAGCAATTTCCCGTACGAGTCGCTCAGGATATAAGCCATAGAACAAATACAACCCGCGTTCATAGCCAACTTCGGTCTGGAATACTGAGAGCGTGACCAGATCCTTTGCGATCCCGCGCGGATTTTTTACCGCGTTGTCCCCCGGCTTCACTTCAATCACAGCATGGTTTCGCCCCATGTATCCCGGGACGTGCACAAGCAGGTCAGGAATCGACATGTCTGCACCAAGTCTATGAAGTATAGGGTGGCCGCGCTTGTCTACTTCGCCATTAAGTACGAAATCGGTTTGGTCCTGCGTCGGCCACTGTATTCTGAGCTGGTGGTAAAGTTCGTAGCAGTAAACGCGCTCTCCGTAGATTGGCCCCCCGCCGTCAACTGGCAAGCTGAAGAAGTGCGATTCGATTCGTCCAGTGGCTGTGGCAATTATTTCATCAAGTTGCTGCATATGGTTTCACCAAAAGCCGTCGTCGGTTCTTGGAGTTACGCATAGCTGACAACTAGGGACAGTCCGTTGCAACTCCAAGGACGCAAAAAGCAAGCTACCGTCCGCCACCGGATTGCGAAAAAGTATGAAGGTGCTGCATTGCGTCCGCGCTCGATCGGAAGGCGTTGAGCGAACCTCAGAATTTCGGCTTGCACCCGGATAAGCGGGGGATAGCACCGGATAAGGATCAATAAGGCGCGCACGAATCCTTCACTTAGGCTATCGATTATCGAGCAGAAGATTGATTGGGCAGAAGAGTTAATGATCGAAAGTGTCTTTCAGGGCAGTCTTTTTACCAGCGATTTTCTTACGCAGTCGATTGTCGGTAATGCGGACTGGAAAAGTGTCAATGATCATGACGTAGACGCGTTGGCGGCAGACTTAGTTGCCGCTTTCTCGTCCTTTCCAATTGGGCAGACGCCTAACGAAACCCGAACTGAAGACGATTTGATCTGGCCCATTCTCCGGCGGTTGGGCTGGAGTCACGCTATGCGCCAGCAAAACCTGACCGTCAAAGGCAGGGATGATGTGCCGGATGGCCTGCTGTTTGCCGATGCGGCAACGAAGACCCAAGCAGATCGCTTTCCCGAAGAGTGGAGGCGTTATCAATTTGGCCTCGCAATAGTTGAATCGAAACGCTGGCGCCGACCGCTCGATCGCCAATCGGGCCGGCGGGGTGAGGAGCTTGCGCCATCAACACAGATGCTCCGCTACCTGCGGCGTGTTGACGATTTGACAACTGGCAACCTACGGTGGGGCATTCTCACGAACGGCGGAAGGTGGCGACTTTATTACTCCGGCGCCCGATCGGTCTCCGAGCAGTTCTTCGAAATTGACCTTGCTGCCCTTCTTGGAATCCCAGGGTCTGGCGACAACCCTGTCGTGCTTGATAGCGAATTACGCCGGCATGCTCTTCGAGTTTTCGCTTTGGTGTTTCGAAGGGAAGCGTTTCTGCCTTCCGCGACCGATCCGCGGACTTTCCATTTTCGCGCCCTCGAAGAAGGCAAATTCTACGAAGAGCGCGTCGCTGCCGACCTGTCGAACCTGGTATTCGACCATATCTATCCATTGTTGGCGCGTTCAATAGCCAACAGCGCAGCGGATGCCCCGCTGCAGGATGTACGAGAAGCGGCACTGATCCTTCTCTATCGGCTGCTATTTATCCTCTATGCGGAGGACCGTAACCTGCTCCCTGTAAACGATCGTCGATATGACGACTATGGATTGCGCGATCGTGTTCGGCTCGATGTCGGCGACCGCAAAGACAGGGGTGACACCTTCTCGACGACGGCAGCACGCTACTGGTCCGTGCTCGACGATTTGTGCCGCGCTATTGATGAAGGTGACTCGTCAATCGGGCTACCACCATACAATGGCGGCCTATTCGATTCCGAACGCACTCCACTGTTACGCCGGGTGCGCCTTTCCGATTCCATAATTGCGGAGGTGATCGACAAGCTCTCCTTCGAGAGAACTGACGGCGCCCGCAAGTATATCAACTATCGTGACTTAACGGTGCAACAGCTCGGCTCGATTTACGAACGGCTCCTCGAACATGAGGTCATCAGGGACGGCGACGTCGTCAATATCCGCCCCAACATATTCGCACGTAAGAGTTCAGGCAGCTACTACACGCCAGATGATCTTGTTGCTCTCATTATCCGCGAGACCCTGGAGCCGTTGATCGAAGCGCGTCTGACCGCGTTTCGGGAGAAGGCCCAAGAGTTGGCAGCAACGGACCAGGACGAAGGACGCAAGCTGGGCATCCTAAGGCGGTTCGACCCGGCTGAGAAATTGCTCGATCTCAAAATCTGCGATCCGGCCATGGGCTCAGGGCACTTTCTGGTGAGCCTTGTCGACTACATGGCCGATCAGGTCATCACCGCCATGGCCGAGACCGAAACTATCGTCGAGTGGGCAGACTATATCTCACCGCTCGCCGACCGGATCGAAGGCATCCGCAGCACGATTCTCGGCCACGCGGAAGAGCGTAGATGGACCGTCAATCCTGAACAGCTCGATGATCGTCACATCATCCGCCGCATGGTCCTCAAGCGGAGTGTCTACGGTGTCGACAAGAACCAGATGGCCGTAGAGCTTGCTAAGGTCGCACTTTGGCTGCACAGCTTCACGGTAGGCGCGCCGCTGTCGTTCCTCGACCACCATCTTCGCTGCGGCGATAGCCTTTTCGGTTCTTGGGTCAAAACCGGCATCGAAAAAGCCAAGGCGTATGGTAGCCCGCTACTGCTTCATGAGCCGGTTAAGACGGCGCTTGGGTCAGCGGCCTCGATGCAGACCATCGAAGGCCTACCGGATGCGGAGATCGCAGAAGCGCACCGCTCGCAGGAAATCTTCGAAGGCGTCCAGGTGATGACGGCGCCGCTGAACGCGTTCCTTTCGTTGCTTCATGCGATTGAATGGCAGGACTTGAAAGGGAAGGACAACGCGAAGGCAATCCAAGGCTTTTTCGACGGCTCTTTCGGAGACCCCGTTGAGATAGCGCTTGGCAGACGAAAGCCGCAGGTCCGCGACGACTATGGTCGGCGATTCGTCGAGATACTTGCCGCAGCTCGCGAACTGATCACCGAAGAACGCTTTCTCCACTGGCAAGTAGCGTTTCCGGGCGTATGGGGAGACTGGGCAAACGACGGTCTAGCTGGCGGGTTCGACGCGATTATCGGGAATCCGCCGTGGGACCGAATGAAATTGCAGCAGGTCGAGTGGTTTGCCGCACGTCGACGCGAAGTCGCGCTGGCTCAGAAGGCGGCAGACCGTAAGAAAATGGTTGCGGAGCTGGAAGGCACCGGTGATCCGCTTACGGCAGACTTCAAGAAAGCCAGTGCGCGTGCTGAGATGGCTGTCAAGATCGCTCGTAAGTCAGGTAACTATCCACTATTGTCAGGCGGCGACGTGAATATTTATTCGTTGTTCGTTGAACGGGCTCTGTCGCTCGTCAAAGACAGCGGGATGGTGGGCCTTCTCACGCCTATCGGAATTGGAGCGGACAAGACCGCTGCAGAATTTTTCTCATTTATAAGTGAATCTAAGCGAGTCAAAGCGTTTTTGTCATTTGAGAACAAGAGTGGGTGGTTGTTTCGGGATGTACACCACGAAGATCAGCCTACAATAATAGTATTGAGCGGCGGCGAGCGATTATTCGAGAAATTCAAATACGCTGTCAAATTGACGGAGTTGCCAGAGGATGGGTCTTCTCGCCTTTCATATATTGATAGTGAAGACTGCCGCCGCGTAAATCCGAACACTGGTACCGTGCCGATTTATCGTGCTTCTCAATCGGGCGATCTGCTTAGTCAAATTTATGCTCGCCTTCCGATTCTGGTTGAGCGTGAGGGCAATACGGAAATCAAAGTCTGGCCAGTGAAATATGCCACGATGTTTCACATGACTAGCGCTTCAGGTCTGTTTCGCACAAAGCAGGAATTGATTGAGAATGAAGGCGGCTATCCCTTAGGCGGGCAAGTTTACGGAACCTCTTCAGGTAAATGGTTGCCTCTGTTCGAGGGGAAAATGATATCAAATTTCAATCACCGCTACGCCGGTGTGCGGGCAAACAGCGGCAGCGTCAGCGGACAGGGCGTGGCTGTTCACTCAAGCGTGAAGGAATTGCAAGATCCTGATTTTGTCCCGGAGCCGCGATACTGGGTTGCCGAGTCCAAGATGAAATTTGCGGAAGAGTATGTTCTAGCGTTCAATGATGTATGCAATACCAACAACAAAAGGAGCCTAATTGCCGCTCTCGTGCCGCGCAGCGGATATGGGAATAAGCTGCCGATTTTGGCGCCAGTCGGAGATTTTGGTGCTTCTGACGCTGCGCTACTCCTGGGAAATCTTTGTTCAATAGTATGCGACTTCACAGCTCGCCAGAAAATTCAAAGTAGGAATCTTAACAAGTATATTCTTGAACAACTTCCTGTTGTTCCCTCCCCTTGGTATCAAGACGTGATGTTCGGCGATAAAACCGCGGGGCAGATTGTGCGGGAAGCTGTATTAGAATTAACCTACACAGCGTACAATATGGCGTCATTCGCTCGTGACTTAGGGCATGTCAATGAGTCCGGCGAAACGCAGCGGCCGTTCGCATGGAACGAGGAAAGACGGCTTAAGCTAAGGGCGAAGTTAGATGCCGTTTTCTTCCACCTATATGGCATCAAGGACCGTGATGATGTTCGTTACATCTATTCCACCTTTCCAACGCTGGAACGCGCGGAGAAGGAGGCTTATCAGGGCCGATATCGATCTCGCGAACTTTGCTTGGCTTACATGAACGCGCTCGTCGCCGGCGACCCAGATGCGGACATAGCGCTATGAGCAAGCCAATAAAGGCGAGAGCCTTCAATGCGCTGAAGTCGAAACGACCATCTGTCGTCGATCCAACTACCGTCAAGACTATTGATGCCTGATCGCGGCATCGATGAGCCTGCCAACGCTGGCCGATTACGCCGCGAGTCTTGCCAAACGCAGTTCGACCAAACACAGGGATCGTTGGTTGCGAGCCATCGCAACCAACGATCCCTGTGAGCCCTTCGAAGCACCCGCCACGGAGGCTTGCTTTTTCGGAGCCGTTCTTCAGCGATTGGTATGCGGCGTCCACGCCCCATCGATTTTTCAGTTGCAGTGATCTGAGGTTGATCTACGGGCCGTCAAATGAGCTCACCGAAGAGTACCTGACGAGCTCATTGTGAGGCCTTGATGCGGGCGGCGTAGGCCCAGGGCATGAGGGCATCGATGTCTTTTGCTAGGTGGCCGTTTGCGAGGCTGACGAAGAGATCGCACAGATAGGCGTAGGGTTCAACGCTGTTCATTTTACAAGTGCCGATCAGGCTGGCAAACCGGGCCCAGTTGCGGCCCCCTTCATCGTGCCCCGCAAAGAGCGCATTGCGGCGATTCATGGCTGGTCGGCGGATCGCGTTTTCCACCAGGTTGGAGTCGATATCGACGTGGCCGTCGTCCAGAAACAGCCGGAATCCGTCCTGCCGCGTCAGCATATAGGCCAGGGCTTTTCCGAGGTCGGACTTGCGTGAGACGCGCTGGGCTTGCGCTGCGAGCCAGGTGAAGAATTCGTCCACCAGCGGGAGGGACAGGTCCTGTCGAACTGCCCGGCGATGTTCGGGATCTGAGCCCCGGATACTGCCTTCGATCTTGTAGAGCGCGGCGATCCGCACCAGCGCCTCGTCGACGATGGGCGATCCACTCTTTGGCGCGGCCTTGATCAGCTTTCTGCGCCCGTGCGCCCAACAGAAAGCCAGCTTCAAGGGATCACCGCCCATCCGGTCCGACGTGGCGAGGTGAGAGTAACCACCGTAGGCATCCACCTGGATTGTCCCGTTGAACCCGTCGAGGATTTCAGCGGCATATTCGCCTTTACGCCCGGGCCGATAATGGAACACCACGCCCGGCGGCGCAGAACCGTTCCAGCCGCGGTCGTCACGCAACACGGCCCAGAGATAACCGGTCTTCGTCTTGCCTCGCCCCGGATCCAACACCGGAGCCGTGGTCTCGTCGACATAGAGCCGCGTGCTTTCAAACAGCAGCCGTTTTGCCATGTAGTCGACCACCGGTGCGATTTCGCTGCCCGTGCGCCCCATCCAATCGGAAAGGACCGTGCGGTCTATCGGCACCCCATGTCGCGCCATGACCTCGGCCTGCCGGTTGAGCGGCATATGTTCGGAATGCTTGGAGACGGCAATCTCAGCCAGAAGGGCTTCCGTCGGCCAGCTCCCTTCCAGCAGATACGCCGGCGCTCTGGCCTGGACGACGCCCGTTCGACCCTTGGGGCAGGCGTATTTCGGGCGGATCGTGACGATCACCTCGTAGCGTGCCGGAATCCGGTCGAGCCGTTCCGTCCGGTCTTCACCGATCCGGACCATGTTGCCGCAACCACAGGGGCAGACAATACTGTCGGGCTCGATCACCTTCTCGACCCGCGGCAGGTGTTCGGGCAATGCACGGGCCTTACGCTCCTTGCGAGGGGCGGCCTTGTCCGGATCGGATGCGCCGGCTTCGATCTTTTTCTCGACGGCGGCGATCCGCGCCTGTGTTTCGGCAATCGCCGTTTCAAGGTCTTCCAGCGCCAGTTCCATCTGCGCCGGATCGAGCTTTTCCGATTTCGGCCCGAACTTCGTGCGCCGATAGTCGTGAACCTGCCCCTCAAGCTTCTCGACCAGTTCCTTCAGCTCGGCGATGAACGCGTCCTTTTCGGCAACCACAGCCTGCTCATGTTGACGTGCAGCACGCTCGACCGACAGTTCGAACTCCATCGCCGCAAAGGCTTTGACAACCTCTGGCGGAAGGTCCGGAAACAGGCTGAGATCAAGGGGCGATGACATGCGGCCTTATAGCAAGGCAGCACAAAAAAGCCAAATAAAACAATGCAAAGGCGGCCGGATATTTACCCTGCCGCGGACGGCGCGGTCACCCGTTGCGCCATGACCCGTCGCCAGTCAAGACCTTCGAACAAAGCCTCATATTGAGCCCTGGAAAGACGCATGGTCCCATCCTGAACCTTGGGCCAGGCAAAGTTTCCATGTTCAAGAATTTTGTAGGTTAGCACCATTCCGGTGCCATCCCACACCAGGATCTTCAGGCGATCGCCGCGCTTCGACCGGAAGATCACCGTCACCCCGGAATGCGGATCGAGCTTCAACTCGGTCTGCACCATCAGAGCCAGCGCCTGATGCCCACAGCGGAAGTCAACCGGCCGCGTTGCAATCAGGATCGGCAGGCGTTGGCCCGCGACGATCATGCCGTCCCTCGCATGGCTCGCACCAGAGCCGCCACACGTTCAACCGGCACATCGCCGGGAACCCGCATCACAACGTCCGGGCCGATCTCCAATGTCAAGACCGACGAAACCGTCGCCGGCAGCGGCGGCGCCAAAACACTCACAGCCTCGCTCGGCTCTGCCGCAATCGCCAAAGGCACAAATGCAGGCTCGGCATCGCCGCTCTCCGACTGGCCCGACATAGTCTCAAAAGGCAACGCCAGAATGCCCTCGCGCACTTGCCGGCGCCACAAGGAAAGCTGGTGCGCAACAACGTCATGACGGCGCGCGACATCAACAACACGAACGCCAGGCTCAAGGCTTTCCGCCACGATCCGCGCCTTCACATCGTCCGGCCAACGCCGGTTTCCGCGGCGCGGCTCGACAACTTCGTAACGCCCAACAAATCCATCATCTGCCATGCAAATCTCCAGATAGTCCTGGAAACCTTCTCGCACACCCGGCAAGCCTCAAAATATAGCCAATTCAATGGGGCGGAGACGGCGCTTACAGCGATTGGGTGGTGCGCTTCGCCGCGTTTGCGGTGTCAGTGAACCCGGCAGCGCTGACCGCTATCGCTCGATCGGCACCGATGGCTCTCTTCTTGGTGGCAAGTTGTTCGCTCCAGGTTACATCCTGGACTGAACCTCGCCGTCGGCACTCAACGGTAATGAGAACGTCGGTTGTGCCAATCCGGCTTCCGATACCTACATAACCTCTGGCAGGCCGGTGACTTTGCAACGGATCCGATCTGGAGAAGTTACTACTATTCCTCGATAACCGGCGTCGGCTTCAATTCGCGCGACCAAGAGCTGGAGCTCGCGCCATTCTGGATCTTTGCGGCGCCGACTGCTCACTTCTAATCGCTTCTGGGCTAGGTTCCCGCGTTTAGGAACATGGGAAAGAAGCTTCGTTGCGTCTTCAACTTGATGACGTCATTGATCGCGATCGTGTTTGCCTTACGTCTCTCGCCACCTGCTGGCGTGATGACCTCCAGGTCCGGGTTGTCGATGATCGCCGCATGCACGTCATCGGCATGAGCCGGGGTGATGTTGTAGATGCTCCCGTAGAAGTCCATGACAGACATGGCGTCGCCGGATTCCATGACGAGGCGCGGAATATCTCCCAACAACTGGTTCTTCGCCGAGGCGCGGCCCCTGTCATCAAACAGGTAGAGAATCCCCTCATCGTGCCTCGGATCATAGGACAGCATGTTCAGGCCAGAGCGGCCAAAATGAGCCTGCAGGCTCGCATTGTCATGGAGAATATTGTTGTAGACTTGTCTGGCCCGATAGGCGTTGGCAAAATGAATTAGCCAATACCGCCATCCACCTGGATTATTTATCGAAAATGGGCTGACGTATGGAGCGCAAAGCCGAAAGGTATCGAACACTATCTTCTCGGCTGTCCCCAGCCAATCATTCCTGCTCATTAGCCCATTGAGTGCGTCGATATTTGCACTTGTGAGACCGAGATGAGCGAGACGCGACTTCAATTGCTCCGGCTGGTTTTTCTGAAGGAACGCCAAGAGGGAACTGATCATAAAGGTGTAGAAAATCTCGGCGGCCGGATAGGAGCGCATAATGTCAAGGAGCGTATCTCTCTCGACGTGACTATCCCCGCACTGATCCAAATTGAAGATCACGCTCTTGTAGCGCCCTTGCTCCAGAAAGGTCTTGATCGTTGGATACGCGGCCTCGAAAAACTCATTCAGATATTGCACCCGCAAATGAAGCTTTGGACAAGTCGCGGTGACAGCAGCTTGCAGGGGAGCGACCTCCGTTTTGAGCAATTCAACGGCGTCGCGGCTGGAATCGTTGAAGATGAGAAGGCACTCTACCTCGATCGCACCGAGCCCCTGAACCGCGCGGTTTGTATTCACCGCGTCGACGGCACGCTTCAATTCTTCAATGAATATGAGCGGCGATCCAGGTGTACCACATTCGTATCGTCCGCCACCCGCGAAGCCATCGACAATCGCAAGGCGAAAGCGCTCCTGCTGCGGGAGGCGACACCGGACTGTCAGATAGTCGAAGACGTATTCGCGAAGGATTTTATGTTTGCGCTTTGAATGCTCTTCGAGCTTCGCGCCATCGGCCCATTCATATCGCTTTTCGACCACGTCGCCCCCAAGCCGTAGTTGTCTATTAAAGAGTGGCGCCGGGAACGGTGGGCATCTCATCCCAGGTCCGCCCCCTATATTCGCGTCCGTTCGCCTTTTTCGAGCGCTTCTTGTTGTCCTTGCCCCAGGTGCCCCACTGTTTGAAAAAGAAGGCTGTCCCGACCGATAGGCACTGCCCATAGATTTCGTCGATCCATTCCTCACGAATTGGTCGTGCTGCCTTCCCACTCTCTCCGCCGACGATCGCCCAGTGGATGTCCCGGAGATCGACGGCGCCAACAGATCCTATTAAGGGCTCGAAAGAAATGAACCGAATGGCTGCCGGCGCTTGGCGCAGGTGCTCGATACGACCAACTACGTCCGCGTTCTCGATGCTAGTGCCGAGCCAGACATTGGGCAGGACCTCCCCGATGAGGGTAGGGACCAACTTGGCCATGCGTTCGGGGCGTTTCGTGAGAATCTGATAGTTGTGGTGCGGTGTCTCGCGCATCACCTGCCAAACGTCGCGAATGAAGGCATCGCTAACGCTCTCGTGAAACAGGTCGCTCATCGAATTTACAAATATCTTGCGGGATTTGCGCCAGCGGAATGGGATCGAGAGCGCCTCACGATCCTCACGCACGATACCATTCCAAACAGTGCGTTTTCCGGTTCTGCGAGTTAGACCGGCATATTTCTGCACGCCCATGGCCTCAAGTCGTTTGGCCATTTCCATGGCATAGCAGTGTGTACAGCCGGACGTAACAATTGTGCACCCTGCGACGGGATTCCAAGTGGCATCTGTCCACTCGATCTGAGTTTCAGCCATCTTGTCCCTCATGCTGCTTTCTAATCGGCTGGTGCATTAGGCGGTTCCCGTCATCGGCCACCTGCGTGCTTTCGACGACGCGCCACAGTGCGAACTGGCGCGTTGCTCTCGACACCGACATCGCCGAGGCTGTGCAGCCGAAGCGCAGGACGCGCCGGGAGCTTGACCGTCAATTCAAGTTTCCCTCCGATCGCCTCGACATAACTGCGCAGTGTCGAGAGATACATATCCGCTTGCTTCTCGATCTTGGAGACCGAGGGCTGCTTGATCTTCAGTGCGCTCGCGACCTCTTCCTGGGCTTTTCCGGCGATCTGGCGCAACTCGCGGAGTCCTTCGACCTCCTGTCGGAGCTCGTCGTGGCGAGCCTCAATTTGCTCCTGCTGGTCGCGGGGCAGCGAAGTTATGACTTCATCTAGGCTCCGTCCCATAGGATCATTCCTCCTTTGCAGATTTCAGGTTTTCCAGATGGTCGGAAAACCGGCTATCCGCCTTTACGATAAGCTGCTTGTAGAAGCGCTTCTGGCTCGTGCCTGACTTGTCGCCCGCGACAAGGACGATGGCCTTCCGTTCGGGGTCAAATGCGAAGGCCGCGCGCCATTCACCATCGGCCGCCGAAAAACGCATCTCCTTCATGTTGGCGTGCTTCGAGCCATTGAGCGTGTCGACATACGGCCGACCAAGCTGCGGGCCGTATTCGGCAAGCAGCTTCGCGACGGCCAGCAACTCGGTCTGAACCCCGCGCTCGAAAGCCAGAAACTCTGCCTCGAAGGCGTCATGCAGACTGACATCCCAGTTCATATAGCTTCCAAGCTATGTCGCGTCAAGAGCGAACATGTGGGCATCAGTTGCCACAGGAGGTCTCCAATGCTGTCGGTGCCGATGCGGCAGCGCGCGATCACGCGGTCGAACGAGACGACGCGGCCGCTACGGCCACGCTCCGTCGTGCAAGTGACCTCGCGATGCAGGGTTATGCGCTCGAGGGTGGTCTTAGCCACCAGGCCACCGGGTTGGTGAAGCTCGGGCGCATCGAAATCAGCCAAGCGAACCTCCATCCATTCATTCGTGTCACTCGTGCTGCCGACGCATAATCCGTCTCCGTCGCCGACGTAACGAACGATGCCGGTGAACCGAACGCCTGCTTGGGCTGGC